>AP028876.1:2221095-2538394 GCA_036323355.1 Gottschalkiaceae bacterium SANA
CATAAAAATCGTGACTCCATCAATCGTTATTACTTTCTCGCTGACGCCTTCGCTGGGATAATCGCAATTCCCTGCACAGACATCCAAATGTTCAATTCCCAGCCAACTCTTCAATCGGATGGCATCCTCCACCTGATCACCCAAATGAATCATTCGATCGAAAGGACCCTCTTTTCTAATGCCCTCCACAGCATGTTCAATCATGCCATGGGTATCTGAAACCACTAAGATTTTAATCATAATCGTTCTTCAAATACCTCTCGCAACTTCCTGAGTGCATTGGCGCGGTGACTAATTTGGTTTTTCTCTTCATCCTTCATCTGGGCGAAAGTTCGTTTCGTGCCACTTACAACGAAAAGAGGATCGTAGCCAAAGCCGTTATCGCCCTGCGCCTCAAAGCCAATGACTCCATCGCAGCGACCTTTGACAGTCTGTACACTTCCATCTTGCCAGACAATCGCAATAACGGTTTCAAAATGCGCGCCTCGTTTCGCTTCAGGAATGCCTGTTAGCGCTGACAAAAGCTTTTTGTTGTTATCTGCATAAGAACAGTCTTCACCTGCAAAACGTGCCGAATAAACGCCTGGGGCGCCATCTAGAGCATCAACAAACAAACCCGTATCATCCGCAAGAATAATTTCTTGACTTCTTTCCGCCATGGCCAGCGCCTTTTTCTTGGCATTCGCCTCCAAGGTATCTCCATCTTCAATGACTTCTAGATCGCCAAATCCTGCTTCTTTTTTCGAGATCACCTCAATCGGCAATCCCTTTAGAATACTTCTGAGCTCTCCAATCTTATGGGGATTGGAAGACGATAAAATTATTTTTTTCATTTTTTTCTCCTAAATTTCTAAAACTTCCCGTTGAAGTTTTGCAAGTTCACAGCTTCCCTTCTCCGCTAGATCCAAAAGATCATTCAGCTCCTTGCGGGTAAAAGGCGCTTCCTCACCGGTTCCCTGTACCTCAATAATCGATCCGTCCCCTGCCATCACAACATTCATATCCACCTGAGCATGTGAGTCTTCTCGATAACACAAGTCCAAGCAGGCCTGACCTGCAACAATGCCCACGCTGATGGCAACGACTTGATCTCTAAGCGGCCATGCCGTCAGTCTGCCTTCTTTCTGCAACTTCTTCATGGCCAAAGCCAGGGCAACATATCCCCCAGTAATGGAAGCGGTACGGGTTCCCCCATCTGCCTGAATCACATCGCAATCGATGGTGACTGTTCGCTCACCAAGGGCTTTAAAATCAACGATAGAACGCAAACTGCGGCCAATTAACCGTTGAATTTCACTGCTTCGACCGTCAATCTTACCAATGCTTCTTCGCTTTCTTGTCAAAGTGGAGCCGGGCAGCATATTATACTCCGCCGTCACCCAGCCCTCTCCCGAGTCCTTCTTAAAAGATGGCACGCCCTCTTCCACAAATGCCGTACAAATCACCCGGGTTTCGCCCATAGCAATTTCTACGGAACCGTCGGGGTAGGCCAACACGTTTGGCTTAATTCCACATGGTCTTTTTTCATCTAATTTTCTGCCGTCTATTCTGCTCACTTAATTTCCTCCTTCTGTCGCGCCAAAGCCGTATACAAGGCATCCGCCTCTGGAGAAGCAATCACACAGACACTTCCATCCACTTCAACCAGCGTCGGCTGCTCTCCCTGTACTTGACCAATTTTGGTCACACGAAGGCCCCGTCTTTCTCCCTCCGCAATCCACTTTTCTCCTTGCGCAGGCGTTACAATGGCCAACATGCTGCCGCTTGAAATCAAACTATAGGGATCGATTTTAAAGAGGGCTGCAATTTCTTGGGTCACCGACAAAATGGGAATGGCCTCCCGTTCAATCTTCACACCCCGCCCCGTCGCATGGCTCGCTTCCCAACAGGCACCCAAAACACCGCCTTCTGTAATATCATGCATATATTTAAATCCGGTTTTCGCTCCGATTCGCCCCTCTTCCAAGACAGATAAACGATCCATCTGTGCTTTGGCAAGGACCAAGGCTGCCGTATCGATTTTACCTGCCACCCATTCTTCTCGGTCATGGGCAAGAATGGCAGTTCCCTCTAATCCAATTTCCTTAGAGATCACCACCCAATCACCGGTGGAAACCGGTTGACTATTCGACTCAAATTGACTTTTTCTTTCCTTTCCAATCACAGTCATCACAAGAACCATGCGGTTCACCGCATCCGTCACCTCGGTATGACCACCTAAAATTTCTATCTTCAGCCTTGCGGCTTCATCAGTTGCTTCCCGCATGACTTGAGCAAGCTCTTCTTTCGTCGTTGACGGAGGAGCCAGCATCACCATCATCACACCCAAAGCCTCTGCGCCCGTACTTGCGATGTCATTGCAGGCTACATCGATAGCCAGTTTTCCAATTTGGTGGCTAGCACCGGTAATCGGGTCGCTGGAAACCACGCAAACTTCGTCTCCATAGTCGATTACGGAACAGTCTTCTCCCACGCCGGAATGGATCAATACATCCGGATGTTGATATTGAATTTTTCGAATCACCAATTGCTCTAGCTCTTCATTTGACAACTTCCCTATTCGCATCGAACTTCCCCCTTACCATCCGTATTTTATCATAGAGGATGACAAGAAAAAAGAGGTCAAAGGACCTCTTTCCTATAATTCTGTACAATATCCACTTGAATGGGTCCACTTGTCTGCCAATATTCCAGCGCTTCCAAATAGGCTTCCACCGTATCCGGACTAGAAAAGCAGGGCAAGTCATAGACCAAGGCTTGCTTTCGAACGTTTCCAATCAAATCTTCTTTTTCAGAATGACCCAGCGTGGTGTCCAAAATCCACTGTAAGTCTCCAGCTTGAATTGATGATTCAACCATGCTGCCATCCAATTCATCAATCAAGTCATAACCAACGGCTTGCAATTTTTCCTTTACCGCTTCATCTTGGCCAGCCACCCAAATTTTCCCCGGAGTTTGAAATTGAATGCCCGCACCCAAAAAACCTTTGTACAAAGCTTCTTGATAAGTCTTCCCCAGACCCAAAACCTCGCCCGTCGATTTCATTTCAGGTGACAAAAGCGGCAATACACCCACCAGCTTTTGATTAGAGAAAACCGGTACCTTCACCGCAACTAGAGGACGTTCGTCCATCAAACCGGTTCCAAAACCCAGATCGACCAGTTTTTTCCCCAACATTGTTGAGATGGCAAGGTCCACCATGGGGACTCCCGTCACCTTCGATAAAATGGGTACCGTTCTTGAAGCCCTTGGGTTGACCTCTATCACATATAATTTTCCCTTTGCTAACACATACTGAATATTCATCAAACCCCTTACATGCAAGGCCTTCCCCAAAACACGAGTCGTTTCCAGAATCTCCGCCTGCATGGCTTGAGAAAGATTGCGAGGGGGATAAACACTGATGCTGTCGCCAGAATGGACACCCGTACGCTCCACATGGGTCATGATTCCAGGAATCAGGATTTCCTCTCCGTCGCAGATTGCATCAACCTCCAATTCCAATCCTTCGATATACTCATCGACTAAAATCGACTGGCCCTGATTCTCAATAATGGCATTTTGTACATAATCGATCAAGTTCTTCTCGGTTTTAACAACCTGCATGCCCCGTCCGCCAATCACATAGGAAGGGCGTACCAAGACCGGATATCCAATCTCATTCGCTTTTTCAATGGCCTCTTTCACCTCATGAACCGCTCCACCAATGGGACGTCGAACACCAAGGGCTTCCAATAGCCATTCAAAGCGATTTCGATCCTCTGCCGCATCCATGGACTCCACACTAGTACCCAAGATTGAGACACCGCGTGCCCGCAATTTCGGCCCAAGATTAACCGCCGTTTGCCCGCCAAATTGCACAATCACTCCTTTAGGCTTTTCCGCACGAATCACATTCATCACATCATCCACAAACAAGGGTTCAAAATACAATTTATCTGCAATATCAAAATCCGTGCTGACCGTCTCGGGATTGTTGTTAATTAAAACCGCTTCAAAACCCGCTTTCTGAATCGCTTGCAAGGCATGCACGGAACAATAGTCAAACTCAATCCCCTGACCAATTCGAATGGGTCCCGAACCAATTACCAGAATCTTCTCCTTGTCGGAGCTAACTCGCTCATCTTCCCAGTCATAACTGGAATAATAATAGGGTGTCGCCGATTCAAACTCCGCCGCACAGGTATCCACCATCTTGTAGATGGGGTAAATGCCCTTGGCACGGCGCAATGCATCAATTTGCTCTTCAGGTAAATTGGTCAGCGACTTGATTTCCTGATCAACAAATCCCATTCGTTCGGCTTCAACAAGCAAATCTGTTGTTAAGGCTTCGTGAATCAAACGGTTCTCCATCTCAACCATACGTTGAATTTTTTGCAAAAACCAGGCATCAATCTTCGTACGACTGCCAATGGTAGCCACAGAGTAGCCGCGGCGAATCAACTCTGCCAGTTCGAAGATCCGCATATGGGTCGGCCTTTCAATCTTGGCGAAAAGGACATCATCGTCAAAGGCCTTGACCTTTGAATTTCCAAGCCCCACTTCATCGCCCTCCAAAGAAACAATCGCCTTAAACAAGGCTGATTCAAAGGAGCGAGCAATGGCCATCACCTCTCCTGTTGCCTTCATCTGCGTACCCAAGCTATTGTCCATCTCTGCAAACTTGTCAAAGGGCCATTTAGGAATCTTCACCACCACATAATCGAGACTCGGTTCATAGGATGCCATGGTCTTTTGCGTCACCGCATTTGGAATCTCATCCAACCACAAACCCAGGGCAATCTTTGCCGCCACCTTAGCAATGGGATAACCCGCTGCCTTTGATGCCAAAGCTGAAGAACGACTCACCCGTGGATTCACCTCGATCACTACATAGTTCTTGCTATCCGGATCCAAGGCAACCTGCACATTGCATCCACCTTCAATTTTCAAGGCATCAATAATCGTCAAGGCCGATGTTCGAAGCATCTGCGCTTCGTTGTCCGTTAGGGTTTGCGTAGGTGCCACCACAATACTGTCTCCTGTATGCACCCCCACCGGATCAAAATTTTCCATATTACAAACGATGATGCTGGTACCATTGGCATCCCGCATCACTTCATACTCAATTTCCTTCCACCCTGCTACACTCTGTTCCAACAAAACTTGTCCAATTCGACTCAAGGAAATACCCGTATGCAAGATCGTCTTCAATTCCGCTTCCGTACTGGCGATTCCGCCTCCTGTTCCACCTAGGGTATAGGCTGGACGGACAATGACGGGATATCCAATCTCTTTGGCAAAGGCAAGCCCAGTTTCAACGTCTTCGATAATCTTGCTTTTTGCGACAGGTTCTTCTATCTCTTCCATTAACGCCTTAAACAGTTCCCGGTCTTCCGCCTTCTGGATCGCCTGCAGGTTGGTGCCCAAGAGTTTGACGTCATAGAGATCCAATACGCCCGCCTCACTCAACTCGACTGCCATATTCAAGCCAGTCTGACCGCCCAAGGTCGCCAACAATCCATCCGGACGTTCTTTCCTGATAATCTCACTTAACACAGAAAGAGTTAAGGGTTCGATGTAGACCGCATCCGCAATGCTTTCATCCGTCATAATCGTCGCCGGGTTGCTGTTGACCAAAACAACCCGCACCCCTTCTTCTCTCAAAGCGCGGCAGGCCTGGGTACCGGCATAGTCAAATTCAGCTGCCTGACCGATGACAATGGGGCCAGAACCAATAACAAGTACCTTTTTAATCGATGGATCTTTAGGCATCTGCTTCCCCTCCCTTCAGCCATTGGTCAAATAATTCATGATAATCCCACGGACCTGGCCCCTCCTCGGGATGAAACTGCACTGCGGCAATTTCATCTTTCGGTATGATAAAGCCCTCTAAAGTTTTATCATTGACATTCTCGTGCGTAATTACAATTTCTTCAGGCAAATCATCTCTCGCCACCGCGTATCCATGATTCTGAGCCGACATTTTCACCTTTTTCGTTTGCAAGCATCGGACCGGATGATTCGCCCCCCGATGGCCAAACTTCAACTTGTATGTTTGGGCACCATAGGCCAAGGCAATCACCTGATAGCCCAGGCAAATTCCCCAAATCGGAAGTTTTCCCCGCGCATCTTTTACCAATTGAATGGCCGCCTTGGCATCTACCGGGTCCCCAGGTCCATTGGAAAGCAACAAACCATCAACCCCTTTTGCTTTAATTTCATCCCAGGTCGCATGGGGTGAAAAGCAGGTAATTGTCAGCTCCATGCGCTTTAATTGATTCAGAATTCCATCCTTGAGTCCAAGATCAACAACACCCAAGTGATAGGCTCTTTCCCCAGCAAAGTATCGACTCCCCCGCGAAACAGCATCCACACGTCCAAAATTTGTTTTATAGGCTTTCAGCTTTTCCAAGTCTTTGGCTCTTGGCTGATCCGGCGTCAGAAGACATCGCATCACCCCTTTGGATCGAATCTTTTTCGTTAGGGCCCGGGTATCCAGGCCGGAGATCGCTCCCTTTCCTTGGCTAGTCAAATAAGTTTCAATCGAAAGCTTACTTTCATAATGAGAGGGTTCGCACTCCATTTCTCTTACAACCAATCCTGCCGCATGCATGGTAGCCGATTCAAAATCATTGAAGTTGATTCCTGTATTCCCGATCAAAGGAAAGGTCATGACCACCATTTGCTCGTCATAGGAGGGATCGGTTAAAATTTCCTGGTATCCCGTCATTCCCGTGTTAAAGACAAGTTCCCCAATAGCTGCTTTCTTGGCTCCATGCCAATTCCCCTTGAGTTCTGTACCATCTTCTAAAAGAAGATATCCAATTGACTTCATGCATCCATCACTTCCTGTAAGATCGCGATCATACGATCAATATCACCTTTAGTAACCACCAATGGCGGCACAAAGCGGATCACATTGGCACCAGCGCCCACGAGCAAGAGCCCCTTCTCCGCACAAGCCTTGCAAATAGGTCCTGCTGGAATATCAAACTCAGCGCCAAGCATCAAGCCCATTCCACGCACTTCAAGCAAATGATCCGTCTTCAAATTCAAGAGCTGCTCTTTTAAATAGGCGCCCATTTTTTGTACATTTTCAAGAATGTTCTCTTCTTCCATTACAGTCAGTACCGTAGCCGCAGCACGGGTTACCATGGGATTGCCGCCAAATGTCGTCGCATGGTCACCCGGCTTGAAATTTGCTGCCGCTTCCTTGGTCGCCATCACTGCACCAATTGGCAATCCGCCGCCTAAACCTTTCGCAGTCGCTACAATATCTGGACGCTCGCCGAATTGCTGATAGGCAAAATAGCTACCGGTTCTACCATTCCCAGTTTGCACCTCATCAATGATCATCAAGAGTCCCTTGGTCTTGCACCATGCCTGAACCGCTTGGTAGTAGTCACTTGTTACCGGATGGATTCCACCCTCACCTTGAATGACTTCAAAAAGCACCGCTACCGTTTTATCCGTTGTTGCCGCCTTCACCGCTTCTAGGTCCATAAATGGCACATGAATAATGCCCGGCACCAAGGGCGCATATCCCTTTTGATACTTAAGCTGTCCCGTTGCAGACATGGCCCCAAAGGTTCGTCCATGAAAGGACTGATTCATGGCAATAATCTCATATTTGTCGTCACCGCCACTTTTCCGCGCCAACTTGATGGCACCTTCCACGGCCTCCGCCCCGCTGTTGCAGAAGAACACCTGATCCATCCCGCTCGCCTTGGCCAGCAACTGGGCCGCTTCTACCGACGGAGCCGTCCAATATAGATTGGAGACATGCAAAAGTTTCGACACTTGATCCTGAAGCGCAGCCACCAATTTCGGATGACCGCCACCCAAGCTGTTGACCGCAATACCTGCCACAAAATCTAAATATTCCTTACCCTCTATATCCGTGACCGTGCAGCCCTTGGCCTGATCAATCACGATTGGTGCCGGCGCGTAGGTCGGCATCATCACTTCTTTTCCAATTTCTATCCAATTTTTCATTATTTTTCATCCTCCTTGATCATGCTACCAATCCCCTGATCCGTAAATACTTCCAACAATAAGGCATGATCCCAGGTCCCATTCAACATATGCACCTGTTGAACCCCTTGGTCCAAGGCCTGCAAACACATCTGAATTTTCGGGATCATTCCGCCCGAAATCCAGCCTGCTTCCATGCCAGCCAAAGCGTCTTTTCGATTCAAAGACGAACAAAGGGTCGATGGATCCTCGGGATCTTTCATAACACCATCTACATCCGTTAGAAATACCAATTTTTCAGCATTCAAGGCACAGGCAATGGCAGATGCAGCCTCATCTGCATTGAGATTTAACGAATTTCCATTTAGATCAAATCCGATTGGTGCGATTACGGGCAAATACCCTTGCTCCAACAGAAGTTGCACATACGCTATATTCACCGTCTTTACACTTCCAACAAAGCCCAGATCGGCACCCTCAACTTGCTTTTTTTCTGCCAACAACAAGCCAGCATCCTTGCCCGAAAGTCCAACGGATTTTGTACCAGCCTGAACGAATAGACCAACAAGCTCTTTATTTACCTTTCCTGCCAAAACCATTTCCGTCAATTCCATGGCCGGCCCGTCGGTAATGCGAAGCCCATTATGAAACTTGGGCTCCATTCCAACCTTTTCCATCCAACTCGAGATCGCTTTTCCGCCGCCATGAACAACAACCGGGAGCATGCCCACTTGTTTCATGAGGGCAAGATCACGAATCACTTGGGCCTGCAAATCAGGATTGGTCATTGCACTGCCGCCATATTTTACAACGACGATCTTGCCACTGAATCGTTGAATATAGGGAAGCGCCTCGGTTAATATCTTTGCTTTTTTTACACTTTCAACCATGGTGGCCTCCTTATGTTCGATACTCGCCATTGATCTTCACATACTCATAAGACAGGTCACATCCCCATGCGGTCGCACTTTCCTCACCGTCCTGGATGGTAACCAAAACCTGAAGCTTCTCTTCCGACAAGATTTTTGCGGCAACGTCTTCATTAAAGACAATAGGAACGCCCCCTTTCATCAAGTCAATCAAGCCTTGCTGGCTCTGAATCTGAATACCAACTTCCTTGGGGTTGAAATCTGCGCCCGAATAACCCATCGCACATAAAATTCTCCCCCAGTTGGCGTCTTCACCAAAGAAAGCTGTTTTCACCAGACTAGAAGAGACAATCGAGCGCGCCATTCGTTTTGCCGCCTCTTTCGTAGCCGCTCCAACCACCTGTGCCTCGATCAGTTTTCCCGCGCCCTCTCCATCGGAAACAATGGCAATCGCCAAAGTCTGATGAATCTTAAAAAACGCCTCTTTAAAGGCTTGATAGCCTTGGCCGTCTTTACTAATCAATACATTTGACTGCCCATTTGCAAAAACGGCTACCGTATCATTGGTACTGGTATCGCCATCCACAGAAATCATATGATAGCTTTCATCCGATGCTTCTTTCAACAATTCCTGTAACAAAGCAGTCTCAATTTTCGCATCTGTTGTAACAAAGGCCAGCATGGTTGCCATATTGGGATGAATCATCCCCGATCCCTTTGCCATGCCCCCAAGTGTAACCTCTTTCCCCTGAATTTCGATTGTCATGCTTGCCTGTTTAAAGAAGGTGTCCGTCGTCATAATCCCCTGACAAGCATCATCATCCGCTTGTTGAGACGAATCCAAGAAATTTGCAACCTGAGGAATTCCAGCTATGATCTTTTCGATAGGAAGTGGAACACCAATTACACCTGTGGATGCAATTAAAACCGAAGTTTCCGGAACCGAAAGCGTCATCGCCGTTTGTGCAACCATCTTTTGAAGATCCGCATCCCCCTGGTCTCCAGTACATGCGTTGGCGTTTCCACTATTGATGACAAGGGCCTGAAGGGGCTTGCCCGCTTTCAGCAGGGATTCGCCCCAAATTACAGGAGCCGCTTTTACCACATTCGTAGTGAAAAGCGCAGCCCAATTCATAGGCGACTTGCTGACCATCATGGATAAATCTTTTCTTTTTCTCTTTACACCCGTATAAAAGCCTGCGGCTTGAAATCCCTTTGGTGCCGTAATTCCTCTTGACATAACATCCTCCTATCCCGGGAATTGCCCTACGGACAACAATCCCAACTCCTCTGACCATCCGGCCATTAAATTCATATTTTGAATGGCTTGACCTGCAGCTCCCTTAATCAAGTTATCAATACAAGAAACAACAATCACGCGATTCGTACGTTGGTCAACCCGCCATGCGAGATCACAAAAGTTACTTCCTTTCACCCATTTGGTTTCCGGCAAGGTTCCCTCTGGCATGATCCGTACAAAGGGTTTATTTATGTAAGCCGTTTGAAAGGCCTGATCCACTTGGGTCTTCGAAACTCCATCTTTCAAACTCGCATACATGGTGACCAAAATACCACGGCTCATGGGCAATAGATGGGGAGTAAAATTCAATGTAATGGTTTGACCAGCCGCTTGAGACAAGGTCTGCTCAATCTCTGGTGTGTGGCGGTGAGTCGCAAGGCCATAGGCTTTAAAGTTCTCGTTCACCTCTGCATAATGCACCCCTTGACTCAGGCCTCGACCAGCACCCGATACACCAGATTTTGCATCAAGGATGATTGTTTCTCCTTGAATCAAACCTTCCTTTAATAAAGGATTCGCTGCCATGGCCGATGCAGTAGGATAGCAGCCAGGATTAGACAATAGCTTTGCTTCCTTGATCGCTTCTTGATTCCATTCCGTCAACCCATAAACCGCTTCCTTTAATAAATTCTGTGAACCATGTTTGGTTTGATACCACGCTTCATAGGTCGCTAGGTCCTTGATTCTAAAATCGGCTCCAATATCAATGACTTTGACTTGACTCAATACGTCTTCAGTCACCCAATGGGAAGCAACACCATGAGGTAGAGCCAGGAAAACAAAGTCTAAATCTTCAAGATCTTCTTTTTCAATTTTTTCGGAGAAGTAGAGCTCCGTTCGTCCCATAAAATTTCTATATAAGGCTGCTATTTTTTGCCCAGCCAATTGGCGTGATGTAATCTTTGTTACTTCCACTTTTGGGTGATCCAATAAGATTCTCAATAATTCTTGCCCAACATAACCCGAAGCACCAACTATTCCTACTTTCATTTCTTCCTCCTCGATTCATTCTTCTTATGATTATTTTTTATAATTATACATTTTATCGTATTGTTATGCAAGTGCTATTTTATATTTATTCGCTATCCTTATTATATACACCCGTCTTTATCAGGATTCTCTTGCAATAAATTCCAACATAAAAAATATTTATACATTTAGCTTGCATTATTATAAGCGTTTATGTATAATTATAAAAAATCAAATGAATTTAAGGAGACTCAATATGAAGAAAAAAGTCGTACTTGCCTATTCAGGCGGATTGGACACAACAGCTATCATCGCATGGTTAAAAGAAACCTATGATTATGAAATTATTGCTGCCTGCATTAATGTAGGACAAGGGAAAGAACTCGTTGGCATGGAAGAAAAAGCACTCGCCTCAGGGGCCAGTAAGATCTATATCGAAGATCAAACTCAACAATTCCTTGAGGAATGCGCTTGGCCAACCTTAAAAGCCGGTGCCATTTACGAAAGTAAATATATGCTGGGCACATCCATAGCACGACCGGTTATTTCTAAGCGATTGGTTGAAATCGCACAAATGGAAGGCGCAGAAGCGATTTGTCACGGCTGCACCGGAAAAGGCAACGATCAGGTACGTTTCGAACTGACTATCAAGGCCCTTGCACCAGATATGAAAATTATTGCGCCTTGGAGAATTTGGGATATGCAATCCCGTGAAGATGTAATCGAATATTGCGAGAAGAAGGGCCTAACCCTTCCTTGGAAGAAAGAAGAGAGCTACAGTCGAGACCGAAATATTTGGCACCTAAGCCACGAAGGCCTTGAACTTGAGGATCCCTCTTTGGAACCTGACTACAAAAAATTGTTGAAGATGACAACTAGCCTTGAAGAAGCGCCAAACACCCCAGAGTATGTTACCATCGGCTACAAAAAAGGGATCCCCGTTTCCATCAATGGCGAGATCTTGTCTACCGTTGCTTTAATGGAAAAAGCCAATGAAATCGCAGGCAAACACGGCGTCGGACTTGCCGATATCGTAGAAAGCCGAATCGTTGGCATGAAGTCTAGGGGCGTGTATGAAACACCAGGCGGAACTTTGCTTTATACCGGCCACCAAGAGTTGGAGCATCTTTGCCTGGACAAACAGACCTATTCTTACAAACAAGTTCTCGGCATCAAGTTCGCAGAACTGGTTTACAGTGGCGAATGGTATACCCCACTTCGTCAAGCCTTAAGCGCTTTCGTTGACTCCACTCAAGAAATGGTGACTGGAACCGTTACACTGAAGCTGTACAAGGGAAATGTTATTCCTGCTGGGGCAGAGTCCATTTACTCGCTTTACAACGAAGATATCGCAAGCTTTGCTACTGGCGACTTATACGATCATAAAGACGCAGCTGGCTTTATCAACCTATTTGGCTTGCCAATGAAGGTACGAGCTATGATGTTGGATCAAGTCAACAAAGGAAAGGATGAATAGAATGAAATTATGGGGCGGAAGATTTTCACAGGCAACACATAAAGAAGTAGATGCTTTTAACGCTTCCATCCCCTTTGACTACCGAATGTACGCGGAAGATATCGAGGGGAGCATGGCGCATAGCAAGATGCTGCACAAACAGGGCTTTTTCTCCGACGAAGAACTAAAAGCAGTTGAAACAGAGCTCACTTCCCTGAAGAGTGAGATCGAAGCTGGAAAAATCGATTGGAATATCGAATACGAAGACATTCATATGCATATTGAAGCCTTGTTGACCGAAAAATTGGGTGCAACAGCAAAAAAAATCCATACGGCGAGAAGTCGAAACGATCAAGTCGCACTGGATTTTAAGTTATATGCCAAAAAACAGGCAATCGCAGCAAAAGAACAGCTGACAAGACTTGTACATGTATTGACAGATATTGCTGCTCAGCATACGGAAACCATCCTGCCGGGCTTCACCCATTTGCAGCATGCCCAGCCCATCACCCTAGCTCACCATCTAATGGCCTATGTTGAGATGTTCTTACGAGATATCGATCGAATGGATTCGACGCTTCAGCGCATGAATCTGTCCCCTTTAGGAGCAGGCGCCCTGGCGACAACAACCTTGAATATTGATCCACTTTTTACCGCCAAGGAATTGGGTTTCACTGGTGTGATGCGAAACAGTCTAGATGCCGTATCGGATCGCGACTATTTATTGGAATTAATGAACCACAACGCCTTGATTATGATGCACTTAAGTCGATTTAGCGAAGAGCTGATCATTTGGAATTCAACCGAATTTAGCTATATTCGATTCCAAGACGCCTTTGCCACTGGCAGCAGTATGATGCCGCAAAAGAAAAACCCCGATCTGCCGGAATTAATTCGCGGCAAAACAGGGCGTGTCTATGGAAGCTTGGTCTCACTTTTGACCACCATGAAAGCCTTGCCTCTGGCCTATAACAAAGATATGCAGGAAGACAAGGAAGCCTTTTTTAATTCCAGCGATACCGTTTCTCAGTGCTTGTCGATCTTTACCTTCCTCTTTGACGAAGGCATCCTCTTCAATAAAGAGAACATGCTCGCTTCAGCAAAAAAAGGCTACCTCAATGCCACAGACTTGGCAGATTATCTGGTGGAGCGCAAAATTCCATTCCGAGACGCTCATCATATCGTCGGCGAATTGGTCGCTCTAGCAATCGCAAAAGGACTTCCTTTAGAAGAACTTTCTCTGGAAGACTTTCAATCGATTCATCCTCAGATCGAATCGGGTGTATATGCCTTTCTTGAATTGGATGCTTGTATCAATCGAAGAAATCAACCTGGAGGACCAGCGCCAAACCGTGTCCTCGATCATATTCATTTTGTTAAATCGAATTATTAAAAAAAGCCCATGGATTAAGCGACCCTCCTTATTGAGAGCCGCCAGTCCATGGGCCTTTTTCCTTTTATTTATTCTTTTACTCTACTTTTCAATTGATGTCCATTTGAATTCATTGTCAACTCCAACTGGGAATCGAACCAATCCTTTTACATATTCACGTTCTACCATGTTCCGTGCTCGATAGTAGACTGGTGCAACTGGCATTTCTGCGTCCAGAATTTGTGCAGCTTCGATCATCGCATCCATTCTATCATTCCCAGCTGTTACCGTCGCTTTTTCAATCAAGGCATCATACTCAGAATTTGACCAGAAAGCATTGTTATTTCCACTTCCTGTAATCATTGTATCCAAGAATGTCATTGGGTCATTGTAGTCAGCACCCCATCCTGCTAAAGAAATGGTATACTCTTTTGTATTATATTTGTCCAAACGGATTGCAAAAGATACCGCCTCAACAGGAACTGAAATTTCAAGAGTTTCTTTCCACATTTGTTGGAAAGCCTGGCCAAATTTCTTAGCTACGTCAGACTCGCCAGTCAAGTAAGTCACATGGGCAGCCAATTGCTCACGAGTTTTGCCAATCTCAGCCAATCCCTCGTCCAACAAATCATTTGCCTCAGTAATTCCAGCTTCTCCCATGGTTCCAACATCCTTCAAGGTGATTCCCGTTTGTCCCGTGAAGTCTCCACCGTCTTTTCCAGGAATTCCTGTCGGTACAAAGGCACCGGCTACCACAGATCCATTTGCCAACACATTATCAACAAAAGCGGATCGGTTCAAAGCCATGGAGAAAGCTTTACGAATCTTCACATTGGAGAAGAATTCATCTTCACAGTTATATTGCATGTACCAAGTCGTTGCCACTGGCATAGAAATGAACTCTTCTGAATCACGGTATTTGTCCAAGTATTCGCTTGGCACAGCGATCGTATCCAATTCACCCGTTTCATACAGGTTGATTGGTGTATTCAAATCCACTAGCATATCGCCTTCAATGCGCTCTAATTTTACAGCTTCCGCATCCCAATATTGATCATTTTTCACCATATCTAGTCTTTGCTCTTGCATCCAAGTTTCCACTTTAAATGGACCTGATGAAACCATGAATTCAGGCGCTGTTGCGAATTTTTCACCAAATTCAACTACACTGGCTTCTTGTACTGGATAGTAAGTGATGAATCCCAACAAAGACAAGAAATATGGGGTCGGTCGCTCAAGAGTGACCTCCAAGGTTTTTTCATCAATCACTTTCACCCCAAGCTCATCAAGTGCAAGTTCACCCTTGCTGATTGCCTGTGCATTCTTGATTGGATACAGTTGATATGCATACTGGGCTGCTGTTGCCGGATCGACAACACGGCGCCATGAAAACAGTACATCATTTGCTGTAATAACCGATCCATCATCCCAGTTTGCGTCACGTAAAACAAAGGTATAAATGGTTCCATCTTCAGAAACAGTCATTGATTCTGCAAGACCCGTTCCAATTAAAGCTTCTCCCTTGGGATTCAATCGAACCAAGCCTTCCAAAGTATCATTCAAAATCATAATTGATACTTGGTCTGTCGTTGTGGCTGGATCCATATCCGGTGGATTTGCTCCCCAATTTACGCGCAGGGTTTGCTCCGACGTTGTTTCTGTCTGCTCTGCTGTTGCTTCTGTTTGTTCTGTTGTTGTTGCAACAGTCGGCTCGCTGTTGCCACAACCGGCTAATCCTACAGATAAAATCATTAGAACCGCCAATAGTAGTGTCATCTTTCTTTTCATTATATGTCCCCCTTATGATGGTAATGCTTAGGTTAAATTTTACGTCTCGTAACCATCTTTCGCAAGAGAAATTCATAAGATTGAAGCTTTCTTAATCCTCATTACAATCCATTCATATTCTCTCGTTCGTTCTTGTCACATGCAAAACGTTTCCATGAATTTTTTGCAACAAAAAAGACCCTCTAAAAGAGGGTCTTTCTATCTTTTCAATTCTTACATGTTCGCTTTCGCGTACTCTTCAGAATCGATATAGGTCCATTTATACTCATTATCTACACCAACTGGGAATCGAACGATTCCTTTCACGTATGGTTTTTCAACAAAGTTACGTGCTCGGAAGTAGATAGGAGAAATTGGCCATTCATCCCACAATACTTGTTGTGCATTGATCATGTTTTGGATGCGATCATTTCCAGTTCCGTTGATCGCTGCTTCGATATTCATGTCATACTCTGGAGATCCCCAGAATGTGTCATTGTTACCGCCGCCAGTTACGAACATATCCATAAATGTCATTGCATCAGCGTAGTCAGCGCCCCAACCTGCTAATGAGATTGTGAATTCGCCAGAGTTGTATTTGTCAAGACGGATTGCAAATGAAACGGCTTCGATTGGTACATCAATACCAAACGCGTCTTTCCACATTTGTTGCAATGCTTGACCCAACTTTTTCGCTACGTCAGACTCACCAGTCAAGTAAGAAATATGAGCGCCCAACTCTTCACGAGTTTTGCCAACTTCTGCAAGACCTTCGTCTAACAATTTGTTTGCTTCGTCAATCGCTTCTTGTCCTTTTGAACCAGCATCATAAACTTCGCCAGCACATTGCTCGTTGAAGTCGCCGCCATCGATTCCAGGGAATCCTGGAGGAGTCAATGCCCATGCAACTTGAGAGCCGTTAGCTAATACGTTGTCTACGAACGCTTGGCGGTTAATCGCGATCGAGAATGCTTTACGAATTTTCAAGTTAGAGAAGAATTCGTCAGTACAGTTAAATTGAAGGTACCAAGCTACAGCTTCTGCCATATTTGTGAACTCAGCAGAATCGCGATACTTGTCAAGGTATTCAGTTGGAACACCGATTGTATCCAATCCGCCAGTTTCATACAAGTTAATTGGAGTATTCAAGTCGACAATCATATCGCCCTGGATTTCTTCCAACATTACAGAATCTTTGTCCCAGTAGTTTTCATTCTTCGCAAGATTCAATTTTTGCTCTGGAATCCACTCAGATACTACATAAGGTCCTGAATAAACCATTGTCTCTGGGCTTGATGCATACGTATCACCCATTTGCTCAACTGCTGCTTTTTGAGCCGGTAGATACGTGATGAAAGAAGTCAAAGATAAGAAGAATGGAGTAACTCGCTCAAGCTGAACTTCTAAAGTCATGTCGTCAAGCGCTTTAATTCCTACTTCTTCTAGGCCGATTTCGCCATTGTTTGCTGCTTGTGCGTTTTTGATATGGTACAACTGGTATGAATATTGAGACGCAGTTGCAGGATCAATCGCGCGCAACCATGCATATTCGAAATCATATGCTGTGATTGGAGATCCGTCAGACCACTTTGCATCACGAAGTGTAAACGTGTAAAGTGTTCCATCTTCAGAGATTTGAACATCTGCAGCCAAACCGCTTCCAACTACTGCTTCGCCTTGTGCGTTCAAGCGAACCATTCCTTCAAGAGTTGCATTCAACACTTGGAAAGATACGGTATCAGTTGTTGTTTGCGGATCCAAATCTGGTGGGTTAGAACCCCAGTTTAGTCGCAAAATTTGTTCTGCCTCAGGTGCTGGTTCTACTGCTGGTTCTTCCGTTGCCGCAGGTTCCTCTGTTGCTGCAGGCGTTTCAGTCGCCGCAGGTTCAGTTTGCGTACATCCAGCAAAGAATGTTACTGTCATTAGAACAACTAATAACAATGCTAGCAATCGCTTCATTCATTCGTCCTCCTTATTTTTTGATGATCGTCGAGGCGCAATCGAAACCTACTCCCTTATAAAGCCAAACCGCCATTTTCAGCTTCATAAAAAAGACATAATCCTTAGGCTTCTTTTACGTTTCCTTAACAACTAATTCCATTATAAATACTTTGCATGTAACTGTCAATAAGTTCTTGCGAGCTCATGAAAACGTTACCAATCTTATAACCATGCGATTTTCAAAGCAATTCCTTGGGTTTTCCCATGCAATTATTTACCAAATTGACATCAGATTTTAGATAAAATTCATAGTTTTATGACAGATTAGCAATAGTCAATTCATAATTTCAACCCTACTTCAAGGATAGATTTTGACTTGCAGGCTTCCTTAAAATCAGTTGTTTTGCCTGATCCGCCCATCCGCTGAATGCCGATGGTTGAAAATTTTCCACCCGGTCGTTTACGCCCATCATTTCCACATTATACGAAAGAAAAAGGTAGGGAAGATCAGCATTTGCAATGCGAATCCACTCTTCAACCAACTCTTCTCGCTCTTCCTCACGAACCGTGCCAAGTACCTCTAAAAAGATCTCTTCTGCCTTTTCATTGCCATAACCAACGCTATTGTAGCCCCCAACTCGATCAGATTGCTGATCAAAAGTGCCTTGCATTTGCTGCTCTGAACCAATCACCCAATGCAAGGTATAGGCATCAAAATCCCGTTGGAAAAAAACACGATTCAATAATTCGTTAAAGGATAAAAATTCGACATCCATATCGATGCCTAAATCCCTCAAATTCGAACGCAAAAGTGCAGCAACATTATAGGAATAATTAGACTCTGTATAAGTCGACAAGGTAAATTGAAACTCTTTGCCGTCCTTTTCGAGAATCCCGTTTCCATCTAAATCCTGCCACCCCGCCTCTTTCAAAAGTGCCTTGGCCTCTTTGGGATCATATGCGTACTCGTCTAACCCATCGATGGGTAACGCCGTCTGATAAGACGCCGGGGCATTGCATACCTCTCCATAACCCTTATAAAAGGTCTCAACAAAGAAAGCGCGATTGATACCGTGCATAAAGGCCTGTCGCACTTTCACATCCTGAAACATAGGATCTCGCAAATTCAATCCAATATAACCATAAGAATTGGAATCGTGAGAAATTAGATTCACTAGCGAACTTGAATTCAGGCGCTGTACATTCTGCGGATTGGGATTAATTGAAGCAATATCCAACTTACCGGCAGCTAAATAATAAATACTATTCGCATCATAATTTTCCAGTTTAACCAGTTCAATTCCATCTATATTGGCCGACTGTTGATAATACTCCTCATTGGCTTCGAATTGGAGGCTTTGGTCTGTATGGTCAATCAATCGAAAAGCGCCACTGCCAATGGGTTTGCCATTCAAGGCCTGAAAATCCCCCCAGGAATCCACCTGATAAATATGCTTGGGCAAAATTCCAAATTGAAAGTCATAAAGCTTCAAGACATTGGGTTCGGTCAATACAAATTGAATGGTTCGCTCGTCCAAGACCCGGATACCTGAAATTCCATCAATTTCACTCTTACGCTGATTGAAGGCGCGCGCACCTTCTAGATCCATGACCTTGTCTGAAAAGGGTCCCTGATAATAAGGACTCGCCAAAAAAGTATAGGTAAAGGCAACATCTTCCGTAGTCAATGGCATGCCATCATGGAAGGTGATCCCTTCCTTTAAATGAAAGGTATATATTGTTGCATCATCGGAAACCTCCCAAAAGGCGGCCAGCTCCGGTATCAAATCACCTTGCACATTGAGATCGACTAAACTGTCAAACACCAACTCGCAAACCTGCTCTTCTCCGCTGGTGGTTGCCAGTAGTGGATTGTACCGATCACCGATATTCTTCTCCGCAACAACCAAACGGTTTTCATTTTTTTCTACTGCAGCTGGCAGATAATCCGCATTCTTTTGATTTTCTGATCCCCCAAGTCCAACAGGAATCATATTGTAGGTATAATAAATCAAAGCACCAAAAAGGATGATCAAGGCAATTAAATATTTTTGTATGGATCTCAGCATTTCATCCTCCTTTTTCTTTATGCGAAAAGAGTCCTCCTACGAGGACTCTCACTTATTTTACCATATGACAAGCAACAAAATGGTTGGGCCGTTTCTCCACAAGTTCTGGTCGCTCTTGACGACAGATATCTTGACACAATTCACAACGCCCTTGGAATTTGCATCCTCCCGGCGGATTGATTGGAGACGGCACATCGCCCTCTAAAATAATCCGTTGACGTTTCTTCTCAATGGCTGGATCTGGAATCGGAACCGCTGAAAGCAGTGCCTTTGTATATGGGTGCAAGGGCTCTTCATAAAGATCCTCACTACTTGCCAATTCTACAATCGCACCTAAATACATAACAGCAATTCGATCAGAAATATGCTTGACCATAGAAAGGTCATGAGCAATAAACAGATAGGTCAAGCCAAGCTTTTGTTGCAGTTCAATCAAAAGATTGACCACCTGTGCTTGGATCGATACATCTAATGCTGAAATCGGCTCATCGCAAACAATAAACTTCGGTTCAATTGCCAATGATCTTGCAATTCCAATCCGCTGACGCTGACCGCCTGAAAACTCATGGGGATAACGACTCGCATGTTCCTTGTTCAAACCAACCAATTCCAAAAGCTCATAAATACGCTCTTGGCGTTTGGTGTTCTTGTAAAGACCATGAATATCGATACCTTCACCAACAATATCACCAACTGTCATACGAGGATTCAAAGAAGCATAAGGATCTTGAAAAATCATTTGCGCATGGCGCGTAAAATCCTTCAACTCCGTTCGATTCAAGGTATGGACATCCATTCCATCATAAATGACTTCACCATCTGTCGCATCATACAATCGAATGATTGTACGGCCCGTTGTTGATTTTCCACAACCAGACTCGCCAACAAGACCTAGGGTTTCCCCTTCATGAATCTTGAAAGAAACACCGTCAACTGCTTTTAAGATGGCGTTATGACCAACCTTGAAGTATTTTTTCATATCTTTTACTTCAAGTAAGACTTTGCGATCTTCTAAATTACTCATTCTCTACGCCACCCCTTCCTGTAATTGGATTTTTCACTTTCGGCGCCATTTCATGGTTTAACCAACAATACACATAATGCGATTCTGTCACATTCGTTCGCGGAGGAAATGCTTCCTGGCAAATTTCCATGGCATGCTCGCAACGTGCTGCAAATGGGCAACCCATTGGTGGCTTTAATAAATCTGGCGGCTGTCCGTCAATTGGATTTAGTTCTTCTTTATTTTTAGCGTCAAGACGCGGAACTGACTGCATCAATCCCCACGTATACGGATGGCTTCCTTGATGGAAAATATCGTCTGCTGTACCCGATTCAATAATCACACCAGAATACATAACCGCAATACGGTCTGCCATGTTCGCTACGACACCCAAGTCATGGGTAATAAAAATAATCCCAGTTTCAAAATCTTTCTGTAAAGACTGCATCAATTCCAGAATTTGCGCTTGAATCGTTACGTCCAATGCAGTTGTGGGCTCATCCGCAATTAACAATTTTGGATTACAAGCCAATGCAATGGCAATCATGGCACGCTGTCTCATCCCACCTGAATACTCATGGGGATATTGAGTGATTCGCTTTTCTGGAGTTGGCATGCCAACGACACGAAGCATTTCAATCGCACGAGCACGTGCATCTTCTTTAGACATACCTTGATGTTTAATCAAGCCTTCCATAATCTGCTTGCCAACCTTCATAGTCGGGTTTAAGGAAGTCATCGGATCCTGGAAAATCATTGAGATTTCACTACCTCGAATGGTTTCCATTTGTTTTTCTGTCATTTTAAGAACATCTTCACCCTCAAACAACACTTGGCCAGCTTTAAATCGTCCCGGCGGAGTTGGGATCAAACGCATAATTGATTTTGCGGTTACGGATTTCCCGCAGCCAGACTCTCCTACGATCGCGAGGGTTTCTCCCTTATCTACATGAAAGGTAACGCCACGGACTGCTTGCACTTCTCCGGCATACGTATCAAATGATACCCGAAGTTCTTTTACGTCTACTAATTTTTCAGCCACAATCTTCCCTCCCTATTGTCGAAGTCTTGGATCAAGCGCATCGCGTAATCCGTCACCCAAAAGGTTGAATCCCAACATCAATACAACGATTACGATGGATGGGTACATCAACTGATATGGATGAATCAATAATAGATTCGCACCATCATTGGCCAAAGAACCCAATGATGCTTGCGGTACCGGAAGACCCAAACCGATATAGCTCAGGAATGCCTCGGTAAAAATTGCACCGGGTATCGCGAATGTGAGGTTAATGATGATTGGACCCAAAGAATTGGGGATCAAATGACGAAGAATGATTCTTCGGCCACTTGCGCCCAACGTTTTAGCCGCTAGTACAAATTCCATTTCTCGCAATTGAAGAACTTGTCCACGAACCAAGCGAGCCATGCCGCCCCACCCTGTTAAGGCAAGAGCAATGACAATGGTGTCAAATCCGGGTCCGATTACAACGATCAACATAATGACCCACAACATCTGTGGAATCGAGAACAAAACATCGACGGTACGCATCATCACATTGTCTACGGTGCCGCCAACGTATCCCGAAACGCCCCCATAGATAATGCCGATGCCAACGTTGATCAAAACAGCAATCAACGCAATGGCCATAGATACTTGCGTACCTGTCCAAACGCGAACAAAAATATCACGACCCAAGGCATCCGTTCCAAACCAATGACCTGGCGCTTCTGCTGCGGTCTTATTGATAACCATAAAATCTTGATGATCAAATTCATATGGTAAAATATGTGGTCCTGCAAATGACATCACCAAAATAAAAATCAAAAGAATCAAGGATGCAATTGCCACTTTATTCTTCTTTAATCGTCGCCAAGCATCTTGCCAATACGTCATACTCGGACGGATAACTTCTTGCGATTTTGCAAGGTCTTTGCCGACATGACGAAACTTTTCGGCTGTTAGATTTACATCTGACATAGGTTCTCTCCTTTCCGAACTGACTATTTATCCAATCGAATACGCGGATCGATAAATCCATACAAAATATCAACCAAGAAGATCATAAAGATCAACACAGCTGCGTAAAAGATCGTCGTCCCCATAATCAATGGATAATCCCGTTGTTGAATCGACTGAATGAAGAACTTCCCTAATCCGGGCACCCCAAAGATTTTTTCAATAACAAAGGTACCGGTCAACAGGGTTGCAATCAAAGGACCCAAAACTGTAATGTTCGGAAGGATCGCATTTCGAACGCCATGTCCCCAAATAACTTTTGCTCTCGGCAAGCCTTTTGCTTTTGCCGTTAAAATATAATCTTGATTCAAAACATCCAGCAAACTTGTTCTCATCAGACGGGCTTGGAATGCAATTACGCGGAAACCCAAAGCCAATGCCGGCAATACAATATATTCTGGTCCATCCCAACGTGCTACTGGGAACCAACCCAAATGTACGGCAAATACGTACTGGAATAGGGACGCGAACACAAAGTTCGGCACCGATACGCCCAAGATTGCAATGAAAATAACAAAATAGTCAAAGAATTTTGCATGGTTTAAAGCTGCGACAATACCGAGTGTTAAACCAGTGAGAACACCAAACAATGCTGACCAAATCCCCAAAGTAAAGGATGCGGGCCATGCCTGCTCAATCATATCATTCACCGATCGATTTTTATACTTCATCGAATCGCCGAAATCTTGATGAACCACTACATTCGTTAAGTAAATTAAGTATTGCTGTGGTAATGGTTTGTCCAACCCGTATTTCGCTTCAAGGTTGGCCATGATCTCTGGTTGGATCTCCCTATTCTCATTCGTGAATGGATCGCCAGGAATGGAATGCATAAGGAAGAACGTAATCGTGATGACTACCCATAGCGTAATCGCCATAGATATCAGTCGCTTGCCAATATACCTTAACAATGAACTACACCTCCGTTTAAATTATTAAGTCGTTACCGATCACCTTCTTAACCTGTCGCCTCTTCTACACCTACAATCATATGTCGGCCAAATCACATGAATATAGTAAATAAGAAGAGCAAAAAGATAAGACGATCATCGAGAAGAAAAAAGAAATGCCTTGTTCCTAAAAATAGTTGCACTGCATTTACTCTATCTTACTGAATCCCTCAAGCTAATGCAATTACAGCAGTTTTAAATAATATTAAGTAACTGTAACTTGAAAACGTTGTACCTTTACGGAAACTTTATATTTGTATTTTGTTTTTGACAAGACCAAGCGCACACGCCTAATCCTGCTAAACCAATTTGATTTTTTCTTCAGCTTTCAATGATTACCGAAACAATCTTATTACAAGTTGGTAACATTTATCGTTTTTCTTGCTTCTGATACAAAATAAAGCAAACGGAAGGAACCCTTCCGTTTGCCATCTTTGACAAGATTTTCATAGCATGTCTTTGCCACGCCAACATTTGTTTTCTTAGTTATTATACCTCTTTTCCTCGATCGTGTAAATCTGATCAAGAAAAATTATATTCTTTTAATATTTCTTGAAATTCCGCCTCTGTCATGAGTGGAACGCCCAGTTTTATCGCTTTATCGCGTTTTGAACCAGCGGCTTCCCCCGCCAAGACATAATCGGTTTTTTTAGAAACACTACCGGTCACCTTGGCGCCCAGTCTTTCCAAAATCTCTTTTGCTTGAGATCGGGTATATACAGACAAGCTCCCTGTTATGACAACTGTTTTTCCTGTGAAGAAGGTATCTAGCCTTTCTTGCACCACTTCTTCTTTCGGTTTGACACCAAGATCAAACAGTTCTTGGATTCGGTCCATAATATGAGGTTCATGCAAAAATTCTCGAATATCCTGAGCAACAACTTCCCCGATATCTGGAATTTCAACCAAGCGTTCAAACGACGCCTTGCAGACCTCTTCAAAACTCCCAAAGGTTTGCGCCAAATCCTTTGCCGTTTTGCTCCCTACATTGGGCATGCCAATGGCATATAAAAAAGCGGACAGGGTTGGTTCCTTGCTTTCTTCAATGGCCATCAACAGTTTCTCTGCCTTTTTGGGTCCAAAACGTTCCAATTGAATCAAATCTTCGAAGGTCAGTCGATAAAGATCCGGCAAGGCCGTAAGCGCCAAGGTTTCCAGCCATTGCTCAATGGTTTTTTTTGAAACCCCTTCGATATTCATGGCATTTCGGCTAGCAAAATGCGCGAGCCTTGCGATCAATTGCGGTTTACACCCCATAGAATTTGGACAAAATAAATGCACGCCATCTTGAATCAGCTCGGTTTGACAACTTGGACAGATGGTCGGTTTGGGTATCATTTCTCCTTGTCCTTCTTCCACAACCCCAAGTATCTCGGGAATGACATCATTCGATCTTCGAATCCAAATATTCGCTCCAATTGTCACTTTTTTCCGCAAAATATCATCATAATTATTCAAGGTTGCACGACGCACGGTAACACCGCCAATATCAACTGCATCCACCTCGGCAATTGGTGTAATCTTTCCTGTACGCCCCACCTGCCAAACTACCTTTTGAAGGATTGTCGTCATTTCCTCGGCCGGAAACTTAAAAGCGATCGCCCAGCGTGGAAATTTTTGCGTATATCCCAATAAGGTCCTCGACTCCTGATCATTAATCTTGATCACCAGTCCATCTGTTAAAACATCGAGCTTTCGACGTTCCTTTTCCAAGACCGGAATTTCTTGGAGCAAGGCAGAAAAATCCGTGAATTGCTTGCGATACGAGAAAACTGGCAAACCCTGCTTCTCTAAAAACAAGACCATTTCTTCGTGGCTTGAAAAACTTTTTCCTTCCATATAACCAACCTGATAAAAATAGGCTGCCAATCTCCGTTTAGCCGTTTCCTTCGGGTTTAAATTCCGAAGGGCACCAGCCGCGGCATTTCTTGCGTTTTTCAGGGGTTCACTCGCCTTTTTATTGTAGGCTTCCAAAGAAGAGAGTGGCATGAGGCCTTCTCCCTGCACTTCAAAGCTACCCTGAAAAGGAACCGTTAAAGGAATATTTTGAATCGTTAGCACTTGCGGTAAAATTCCCTCTCCAACAATGCCATTTCCCCGGGTTGCTGCTTGCACAAGCTGGCCAAACTCATAGGTCAAATTTAGTGTAAGTCCATCAAACTTGTATTCCAGAATATAAGTGATCGGTGTTTCAATCCCCAATTCCCTCAACCTTCGCCGATTTCGGTCATGCCAAGTTTCAAGTTCTTCAATGGATTGCGCCTTGTCTAAACTGTAGAGGGCTTGGCGATGGGAATACTTGACGAATTTATCAAGGGGTGCCCCCCCGACTCTTCGCGTTGGAGAATTGGCTTCCACATGCCCTAACTCTTTTTCTAAAGCCAGCAATTCATCATATAATCGATCGTATTCGCCATCGCTTACAAGAGGAGCATCTTGCTCGTAATACGCTTTAGCGTAGGCGTTGAGCAGGTCAACCAGCTCTATCATGTGTTCTATTTGTTCCATGGCTTGCATACTCCTTAAATTTTCTCGATTGGGGCAAAGGATTGAAGCAGTTTCTTAATCCCTTTTTGTTCAAAGGCAATGGTCAACATGGTATCTTGTCCTTTGGCCTGAGCTGAAACAATGGTTCCAACCCCCCATGACTTATGTCGTACTCTTTGGCCCGCTTTATAGGTCTTGTCGTCCATCGGCTTACTTTTCTTCTTTTCACGATTGATCGACTTAAATGCCTCTAAATCATCAAAGACTGTTTTTCGGCGTGTTGGTTCCATCTTCTCTGGCAAGCGTTCCTTTTTATTTGGATTCGCTCGTTCAATATACTTAACCGGAATCTCTTTGACAAACCGCGATACCATGTTGTTCGTATGACGTCCATAAAGCATGCGTACATCGGTATGGGTCAAATACAATTCCTCTTCTGCACGGGTGATTCCAACATAGCACAGTCGTCGTTCCTCTTCTAAATCATCTTCACTTTGCGTAGAACGAGACAGAGGAAACATGCCTTCCTCCATGCCGCTTAAAAAGACGATCGGGAATTCCAATCCCTTAGCAGAATGTAGCGTCATCAATGTAATTTTGTCATTCTCATCTACATCTCCCTCAGCTGCTTTATCAAGATCCGATAAGAGGGCTACACTCGATAAGAAATCCATTAAACCCGGCTCTTCAGCTGCTGCTTCATAATCCTGAATAACCGATCTAAATTCGTAAATATTATCAATTCGCGCATCCGCTTCCACCGAGTTTTCTCGTTCCAAATACGGAATATAATCAGACTCTTGAATCACCCGGTTATAGCATTCCAAAAGAGATTCCGTTTCCATATAGGTGCGGAATTTCCCAATCATTTGAGCAAACTGAGCCAAGCGTGTTCGAGCGCTATTAGTCAATCCATTGACTTCTTCAACCCGACTAATTGCATCAACCATAGACAAGTCTTCTTCTTGGGCAAAAGCCAACAACAACTCGACTGTTCGGTCACCGATTCCTCTTTTAGGAACATTGACGATTCGACGAAGACTAACATCATCTTTCGGATTCACCAGCACCTTTAGGTAGGCTACAATATCCTTGACCTCTTTTCGATCGTAGAATTTCAATCCACCAACAATTCGATAGGGAAAATGCTTCTTTCGAAGCGCATCCTCTAAAACACGCGACTGCGAGTTTGTCCGGTAGAGAATGGCAAAATCAAGATAGGCACGATCAGAATCTTCACGAATGCGTTCAATCTGATGAGCAATATAAAGCGATTCGTCCTGTTCGTTGTCCGCGCTATATAGACTGATTTTCGTTCCGTCTTCCTTCTCGGTCCACAAGCGTTTATCTTTTCTTCCATTATTGTTGGCAATAACGTCATTCGCCGCCGAAAGAATGGTATTGGTCGAACGATAATTTTGCTCCAATTTAATGACTTTCGCTTCTGGAAAATCGACTTCGAAATCCAAAATATTGCGAATATCTGCACCCCGCCATCCATAAATACTTTGATCATCGTCTCCCACAACACAAAGATTGTGATGGGCAGCCGCCAATTTTTTCACCAATAAATATTGAGCATGGTTCGTATCCTGATACTCGTCCACGTGAATATATTGAAATCGCTCCTGATATCGTTCCAATATATCGGGACACTCATTAAATAAGCGAAGGGTTAGAATGATCAAATCATCAAAATCCAAGGCATTGCTTTCCTTCAGCCGTTTCTGATAGGCTGCATAAATCTTTGCTTTAAACTCTTCTGCATATCGGCCTTCCGCGGCTTTCAAGGCTTGAGCCGGCAGAATAAATAAGTTCTTTTGACTGCTAACGTAATGAATCATCGATTTCGGATCATACTTCTTTTCATTCAGATTCAAGTCGGTTCTAACGACGCGCTTCATCAACGCCAGCTGATCTGAACTATCATAGATTGTATAATTACGTTGATATCCCAATCGCTCAATATCCTGTCTCAACAATCTTGCACAAACAGAGTGAAAGGTACCCATCCACAAAGAGCGTACATTCCCTTCAATCAATTTTTCTACACGATTCCTCATCTCTGCCGCTGCTTTGTTGGTAAAAGTAAGAGCCAGAATATTCTCTGGATATACCCGATGATGCTCGACTAAATGTGCGATTCGATAGGTGAGCGCACGGGTCTTTCCTGAACCGGCACCTGCTAATATCAAAACTGGTCCCAATACTGTTTCAGCTGCTTCCCGTTGTTTTTTATTCAAGTCTGTTAATTGCATATCTGCTCCTTTCGACCACAAAAAAAGAGGGAATCCCCACTAGGGTTCCTCTCATTTAGTATATCATATTTCCTCTTCATCAGAGCCATTTTCTTGCTCAAGGTGAATTCGTTTTGCATCCTTATAAAAGCGTTTTAATTTTTTCACATTGGATATCCATAAATATAAGAGGAAAGGAAAAAAGAAAATCATCAATCCCCATCGCTCAGCCATTAAAATAAAATCAAATAGTCCGTGTAATAAAACCGGCACCCATAAAGACTTTCTCAAATGACGCTTTTGATCGGAAGAGGTCGGTGAAAACTTTGCTAGGCTCACTTCGTAGCCCATGGCAATAGCAAAGAGCATATGCGCCGGTACGGATAAAACACCCCGATAGACGGCAACCAAAGGTTCCTGGGCATATTGAAAGAATACATATGAAATATTTTCGACCGTTGCAAAACCCAAAGCAATCAAAACAGAAAACACAATTCCATCCAAGCGTTGATCAAAGACCTTCGCCTTCCATAGCCCGCGTAGTAAAAATCGACGCTTCATCCACTCTTCTGTAAATCCAGCGACTACAAAGGCGATATAGGCAACCTCTAGGGCGGATCCCCGAAAAGGATTGATCAGCGAAAGTATCGTTTCTAATCCCAATACAGGCAAGACTGAAAAAGCCCCCCAGAAAAAGAATTGAAACATAAATCTGGCGGGTTCCCGATCATAACGGTCCAAATAAACCATAATCACAATAAGAATCACTGCAGGTAATACGGCCATAAACATCAAACGTAGGGGTTCAAAGATGGGTCCCATGGCATCCTCCTATCTATATGATAACCATTTTTTACCTTGCCTTGCGATAAATTGTCATATCAGTCAAAAAAAGATATACTAAAATAAATAAAAAGGGGGTAATACCATGATTAAAAGCTATTTAGAAAAGATGGCACATACTATGATTCACTATTCCATGAAATTGGAAAAAGGCGAATGGTTCCTTATTCGCTGCCACCCGAGTGCAAAAGCCTTGGCCAAAGAGGTATACAAAGAGGCGCTTGCCGTTGGTGCTCATCCTCAGGTTTGGTTCGAAGATCAAGAATTCGATGAATTGTTCTATAAAAATGCCAGCGACGAACAATTAGCCTATATCGATCCGATTTCAAAGCTACGGGTAGAAAAATTAGATGCTATGCTGTATATTCAGGGGTCAGAAAACACAAAATCCCTTGCCAATGTTCCATCTGAAAAAATGGTTAAATCAATTCAGGCAAAAAAAGAATTAAGTGATCTCTATTTTGAACGGGCGGACAATGGTTCTCTAAAATGGTGCATCTGCCAATTCCCGACAAATTCAGCAGCACAAGATGCAGAAATGAGCAAAGATGAGTACGAAGACTTCGTATTTGGCGCTTGTTTATTAAAGGAAGAGGATCCAATCCAGGCCTGGAAAGACCTGCACGATCACCAAGAAACAATCATTGCTTATCTAGCTGATAAAAAAGAATTGAGATTCAAATCGACTGATACAGATCTAACCCTATTGGTGGAAGGAAGAAAATGGATTAACTCTGATGGACGCAATAACTTCCCTAGCGGCGAGGTGTTCACATCTCCTATTGAGAATAGTGCCAATGGCGTGATCCGATTTAGCTTCCCAGGTGTTTTTATGGACAAACCAATTGAAGACATCACACTAACCTTCGAAAACGGAAAGGTCGTTGATGCAAAGGCAAAGACCGGCAACGAATTGCTGCAAGAGGTATTAAATACCGATGAAGGTGCACGATTCTTGGGCGAATGTGCCATTGGAACCAATTATGGCATCCAAAATTTCACCAAAAATATTCTATTCGATGAAAAACTGGGCGGCACCATTCACCTAGCTGTCGGACGTGGATTCGGCGAAGCGGGCGGCACCAATGTTTCATCCATCCATTGGGATTTGATTTGCGATATGAAAACAGGCGGGGAAATCTACGCCGATGGCGACCTCTTCTACAAGGACGGAAAATTTATTAAGTGATTGCAAAACCCCTGAGAATCAATCTTCTCAGGGGTTCCTTTTATCCCTCTAAAGCCGGGATTGATTTCGAATATGGAGGGCGTGCAAGACCCTTTTCTGTAATGATTCCCGATATGTATGAATTCGGTGTCACATCAAAGGCCGGATTCTCAATTTTCACACCATCTGGTGCAATCTGAATTCCACGAATATGGGTAACCTCCCGCGGATTCCGCTGCTCAATGGGAATCTCCTCACCAGACTCCATTCGAAAATCAATGGTCGATGTCGGCGCAGCTACGTAAAAGGGAATTCCATTTTCCTTGGCAAGCACCGCAACTCCATAGGTCCCAATTTTATTAGCGACATCACCATTGTTAGCAATGCGATCGGCTCCCACAACAACGGCTTGAATACGACCAATTTTCATAAAATGACCTGCCATATTGTCGGTAATCAAGGTAACTGGTATCCCATCTGCATGTAATTCATAGGCCGTTAATCTTGCTCCCTGGAGATAAGGTCTGGTTTCATCCGCAAAGACCTCAATGGTGGAATCCTTTTCGAAAGCTGCTCGAATCACCCCAAGGGCTGTTCCATAATCCCCCGTCGCCAATGCACCAGCATTGCAATGGGTTAAGATCGTTGCCCCCTTTGGAATCAATTCGGCCCCAAAGCGTCCCATGGTTTTACACATTTTAATATCTTCTTCATGGATCTCAATTGCTTCCTTCTCAAATCGCTGAATCATCTCTGCCGTGGACAGATCTTTGCATTTGGCCATCAGCGCTTCCATCCGATCCAAGGCCCAAAACAGATTAACGGCAGTTGGTCTCGTTTTTGACAGGCGCTTGATTCCAATCCGGATCGCTTGATCAAATTCTTTTCGATTGGAACATGCAGCATTCTCATAGGCGCATAAAACAAGGCCATAAGCGGCGGTAATTCCAATCGCCGGCGCACCCCGAACAATCATATCTTCAATACCAATCGCTGTTTCCTCAACGGTTTTACAGATCATCTCTTCATATTCTGTCGGTAGTTTGGTTTGATCCACCAAACGCAACTCTTGATTTTCCCAAAAAATTGGTCTCATCACAGCCTCCTATAGTCGTTCGATCATACGTATAACCACATGTTTCACTTTTTCAACATTATCGGCAAAAACCTTCATCACAGCATCTGCCGTCACCGGAATAATGGATGGATCATCTTCAAGACCTGCATCATAATCCGTAATCATAGAAATATTGGCATAGGCAATGCCCAACTCCAAGGCCAAATAGCATTCTGGGTACTGGGTCATATTGATGACTTCCCATCCCATTTGACTAAACCATTGGCTTTCTGCGCGGGTAGAAAACCGAGGCCCATTGATGACAACAACCGTTCCTTTTTTATGGACTGGATATCCCAGCTCCTGACAGGTGTCAATAGCAAGTTTTCGAAGAAACAAATCATAGGGATCCGCTGCGGATAAATGCTCAACCTTCAAATCATCAAAATAAGTTTCTTGGCGACCCTTTGTTCGATCCACAAACTGATCACAAACAACAAACTCTCCCGGTTTTACATCCACTTGCAGACTTCCGCAGGCGTTAACTGCAATAATCTGCTTGACGCCCAATTGCTTCATCGCATAAATATTTGCGCGATATGGCACACGGTGCGGTGAAAATTGATGATCACGACCATGTCTCGGCAAAAAAGCAACTCGCTTTCCAGCTACTTGGCCAACAAAAATCGCATCGCTAGGATCTCCGTAGGGTGTCTTGATTCGGACCTCTTCCGCATTCTCGAATAGTGAATAAAATCCTGAACCGCCAATAATTCCAATTTCAACATTTTGATTCATCGCTCATATCCCCTTCATTGTAAGATTCTGTCTCATTCCATTTTATCAAATCAAAAAAAAAAGAACAGGTATAATCCTGTTCTTCTTAGCCAATTTGATGCCCTTGCTTCTCTTCCTTGGTTGCCACACGAATAAATCCCGTAATGCCCCAACGAATAAATTGGTTGATATAATATTGATTGCATTTGGAGCAATGCAGCAATCGAACCTTTTGATAAACACCATTCTGGTTGAGATCCCGTTCTGATTTACTAGGGAAAGTTTTTAAAGATACTTCTTGATATGTCAATGCCGTTTCATCCAGCGGACAAATTCGTCCTTCTCCGCCAACCAAATATACCGTTTCTACCTTCTGCAATTTTTCTTCATCGGTTGACTCAGTTCCTGCCAAAACGACTTCCGGTCTCGTCGCTAGTTCAATTTTTGATTCCTTATTTTCTGATTCAATCGAAATGGATCCCAGTCTCACCTGCTCGGCCTTTGCTTGTAAGCGTTCTTTCATCATTGGAAAGACTCGCTCGCGGATTTGGTCATCCACATACCGCATAAAGGTTGATCGATCATCAAATTGATCCAATGCAGATCCAACATTTCTTCCGTCATGAACGGCATCCGCATATTCTCGATACAATTTGGCCTCTGGTATAGGCAGCAAAATTTTCGCCTTCATTCCCTGCAAATTTTCTTTTATAACTTGGTCCTGATCAAAGAAAAGAGCCATATACAACAAAGCCCATGATTGATCATCTCGCAAGGTCATACTTTGAAGAGTTCCACGATCCCGATTGATCCGCATCCAATGTTTGAATTCATACTTCATCGACATTTGGAAGTAAAGCACACTTAAATCCATCAAGATTTCCGGGCTAGCCTCTCTCGAAAGAAGAACAGTTTCTAAGCTTCCATGATTCAACTTTATAAAGGTACGAATTGGATCAAATAACTGCCTAGCTACTGCAAAGCGAATCATTTGTACAAATCCATCCCAAACAAGAGCTTCCTGCCCGCTCGCACTTACAATTAACTGATCCATAAAATCAAAATAAGAACGTATCGTTTCTGGATCATCAATTTGCCATTCCGCCTCACGCAGAAGTAAGAAGTCAACAGCAGTCTTTCGATCACCCTGTTTTAATGCCCTTATGGCTGGTGCAAAGAAATTAGAATCCGCTTGTTCCACCAAACTCGGTTCTTTCGTTTCCTCTCGCAAATCCATTGCAAATGTTGACTTGCCATGAGAAATATGCTCTGACGGTCTAGTTGAAGCATGAATTGCCGACGGATTTTCGAGCCCTGATCCCGATTGTTCAAGATCAATTCTAAAACTTGCTTTATGAGATCTTGTCGCCTCAGAACTTGCATTCTGTTCAACCAATGACTCTGAACTACCCATTTGTTTCTGAATAAAGCTGGCTCGCTTCAACAACTCGTCATAGGTTTCTTCCGCTTGCGGCGTAGATGGTACAATCTCTTTCGTCGGCATTGCAATTACTTGACCCGATTCGGCTAATCGCTCATTCAAGTCTTCAATCTCACGCTTTGCATCCGCCAATTCCCCAACCAATGAATCAATTTGTTTTTTCGCCATTTTAAGGTGAATTTGGGTTTCTTTCAACTCGCGGTCACGAGATTTTAACTCTTCCAAAGCCCATTGGGTAAATTCATTCAATTGTTGAGCCAATTGTTGAAAGTTCTCTTGCGCGCGTTGAAAATTTCTTTCATTAAAACCCATACTCTCACCTCCTACTTAGGTTTTGATAACAAATTGATTTTGGCAAGCCGAGCATCGAACACGAATCTTCCCTTTTCCTTTGGGAATTCTGATCTTTTGTCCGCAATGCGGACATGCCTCAATTTTAATTTTCACATGGGCTTTGATCCACTCTGGAGAAAATCCCACTTGCTGCTCGTTTCCAATTACAAAAGACGGTACGCCCGTCATTTGCCGCTGCATCATTTCCTGACGCGCAGCAGGATCTCGACTAATATCCCGTTCGATAAATCGATATCCTTCCTTCCGCAAAAAATCCTTTGCGGTTCCACAATGCGGTCATGTGGGTGATGTATACATAATAAGATCTTCCATGCTAATTTTCCTTCCTTAACCTTCTTTCCTATATTTTACTTTGGATCACAAGAAATAGCAAACCCCCTTCAAAAGGGGGTTTGCTAAAGCTTATTTTATCGGTTTTCCTGGATGAACCGGATGGTCTGGTTTTCCTGGCTTATTTGGTTTTTCAGGATAAATCGGATCGTCAGGTCCAATTGGCTCTCCTGGATCTTCTGGTCCGACAGGATCTTCAGGTCCAAATGGCTCTTCAGGTCCATATGGAAGCGCCGGAATTTTTTTCATATCTTGCGGAGTCAAGAGTTCATAGGTGAAATCGACATACCCTTTTGTCCCCACCGGTGCCGGATACCAAACGATCATATATGTCTCACCTGCCGATAACAATTGCTTCAGTTTGATGGCGTCCATCTCCGATATATTCATCGGATTTAAGCTAACCACATGGCTGACACGATTGCCTGTTTTACTAATAAAGACAACTTGATAATCCACATAGGTTTCTGTAATCTCCTGCAAGGAAAAGAAACCGTCCAAGGAACCATTTTCGATTCCCAAATCAACGCCCTGCACTTCAATATCTTTCACAAACCAACCCATTTCTGTGGTTCCCCAGTCCGTCATATAGCGGAAAGAAATCAGAATCTCTTGGCCTGCATAAACATCCAAATCGAAGTCCATTGGCATCCATGTCGCCCCTTCTGTTGCGGTTCCTGACCAAGCCGTCAAACCCGGCAGGTTATCTTTAATTGCCGGATACCCATCCGGATCGACATCATAAGTTGTATATGCATTTTCAAGACTTGCCCAGGTATAACCACCATCTGTTGAAACCTGAACCATGGCATAGTCCCAGAGTTCTTCAATTTCATACCAGGTATTGAAAAATAGATTGGCTTCGGTTAAACCGGTTAAATCCACGGGAAGGATCATTACATTGTCCTTCTCATCTCCCGTATTTCCATAAAGAGCAGGTCCACCGTCATCCGGCGCCTCATCCACTTCAATCCAAGGCGTTGGCATAAAATCAATGCCATCGAATTTCACGCCTTTGATATTTTTCATCTTCTCAAGATGCTTATAATCTCCACCCCAAGCAGGAACTCCGTCCTTGTCATAGAACTCCGCCTTTTCAAAGTCCAATCCGCCCTCGTACTCGGCCAATTCGATACTGGTAAATTCATAAATCCCTTTTTCTGGCATCGGCGCATCCAACACAACCGCCACACAGAATCGACGGAATGCTTCTTCAAAGTCAATGCCAGCTCCAAAATCATCCAAAACCTGGTCAATGCTGGCAAAGCCGGCTATTGGATTGGTCGCTAATGCACGGGTAAATTCCTTGCCGAATTGGTCATGGAGATACAATTGAAGCAAGTATGCCTGTCCATAGTCCGCCAAGACTTCTGGACCCGTATCCGCATTATAATGCTCGTCCCAATCAACCAAAGAGTTTTCTGGATGATCTAAGAAAAATTGAACGTGCACGTCGGGATGACCGTAGCCGCAGAGATACTCGGCAAAGTCTGACATGCCTTCATTCAACCATGTCGTCTCATGGGGATCATTATCATCATGAATCAAATGCTGATACTCATGAGCGGTTGTCCCAAAGAATGTGCTTTCTAATCGAGTTTCCCATGAGTTGGTATCCAAGCTAATAATATTCCGATCAAAATACGCCTCAAAGGTTGGTGAATAGAATCCGGCAATAAAGAACGGATAGGTATCATCATAAAAACTCTCATCACGTACATTATCAACCAAGATAATATTTCGTTCAATTCCATCATCAGGCTCATAATAACCGGGATCGAAGAGTTCCCAGACGCTCAATAACGCATCCGTACCATAATGAGAATCCGGCATACCAAAAAACTCTGTATCTGTCGGATAGATATTGTTGTCGAATTCGTCCCGCAAACGGTCCACTTGTTCCTGCGTAATGATAGGATCGTCTCGGGGGTCTCCCTCGAGATAAGCGATATCATCTGCAACCCAGACTTCGACATCCGTTCCTAAACTTCTTAATGTAAATGTCTTAAACGTATATGAGCCCGTGGTTGAATCCAAACCCAAGAAGAACTTGTTTCCCCCATCATACGTAAAGGACGACTCCGTTGATTCTCCTTCATCAACTAACTCTTCATCAAAATTCACTTTTGATGCCGCTTCGCGAATCTGGGCATCTAGATTTGCCCGCAGTTCTTCATCGCTAGCTTGGAATCGAAGCCAAGGACCAATATCTGCAACATCACCGTAGCGACTCTCTAGCGGCTCTTGCACCCTTGCCCCGGCAAATCCACTGGGGATCAACGCTGTTAAAACAAGAACCAAAACCAGTAAAACAGAAATTCTTTTTTTCATATAATCCTCCTTTTTTTATAATTTTTGGCAATCAAAAAGACTACCGCGAGAACGGTAGCCGATCGATCCTAGTATAAAACCGTAGATTCAGGCTTTGCGTCATAGTCTTTCAACTAGTTTGCCTTTTCAATGGTTTTCATACCCATATTTGGTGGAACTATCAATTGTTTATCATTTCCTAATATGGATTAACAATCCTTATTTAATAGTTATTTCATCATTTGTAAAAATAACACGCTTATATCTTTTCATTCGCAAACAATCGTTTAGCATTTTTCCTCTTCTTCGAATCTGCTCTCTTAACGATGCAAAAGCCTGTTTTTCCAGAGAATAAAATCAAACAATCCGCTCAGCCTTTTATTCAATCATAATTAAATATAAACGTTCCTCTAGTGCTTTCAATTCCACTTTCAAGTCTTCTCGCGTATAACGATCCTCGTCATAAATGAGTTCTTCGAGGCGTTCATAGAGACCCCGCATCATCAACCAGTATTCAAAGGATTGATAACTGGGAGAGGCATACTGCCCATCCTCCATATTTTGCGTGATTTCAACCTGTAGTTTTTGCAATTTCTCATTGCGTAAAACAAATGCTTCTAGTTCACAAATCTGCTCTTTAACGCCTTGATTGGTAGGATAAAAGGAATATTGGTCCTCGTAAATTGAAATTTGATTCTCATTTCCCATATATTTTCTTAAGAACCGAATAGCAATCTCTTTATTTTTCCCAAATCGATTGACGACATACCCATCCGTCAGCAAGGCTTGATCTGCTTCAAAAACAGGCGGAAAAAAAACCACGTCAGCAATATCTTGAGTGCTGGTCCATCCAAGTTGTCGCGAATTCAATCCATTAATTTGTTCCGCCACAGCCACAACAAAATCATCTTGATCCTCTTCTAGAATCCCCAAATACTGATCGGAATGAATTTCGTCACGCAAATCCTCTACATAGGAAACCACGTCTGCTTTTGCTAATGAAACTTGTCGGTTTTCCAAATCAAACACAGAAAACCGTGTATGAAAATCAGCAATTTCCTCTTGATATCTTCGTTTGGTATAATAGCGCGGCGTGCTATCCAGCCAGGCCTCACGAATCGCCATATATCCATCCCGATCCAAAGAATCGATCTCTTGCATACCCAAACGCTCCAACTCAATCCGATTCAGCGCGGTTGGGTGAATATAAATGGTTGCTGGAATATAATAGGGATTCTGCATATTGGGATAGAGATTTGCAATTTCAGGAATCGATTCCGTCAGATTCATAGCGATTCCATTGTCTACATAGGCCTGATAGGGACTGCCGAAAGGAAGATGGATCAAGTCCACCGATTCATTTTGATAAAGGAGATCATTCACGAGCTCATAATACGCTTGTGGGTCTTCCGCCTTCACCTGCAGATACCGAATCGACACACCTTCATTATTCATCAAATCATAGGCCGCGCCCGTCTCTACACTAGCAACATACTGCTGATACGCCTGCTCCCATACAACGATAACCATTTCATCATCTCTTAAACTCTCAATAAAATTTTGCCGTTCTTTATCTCCTGTGTCTTCCTCACAACCCATCAACCCGAGGATAGCAATCAAAAGAATAATGATTGGTAGAATTCGTTCTATTTTTTTCATTCAAGTCCTCCTATTGATTGATGTAGACCTTGGTTCCCGACTCTAAATTATCTGCATTCAAGACAACAAAACCCTGCAAAGGTAAGGTAATTACTCGTTCATCGCCGACCAAAACCATGCGAATCCCTACCTCTTGAATAAAAAATTCATCCCCTAGAATCCCATGTTCCTGTCTAATAATCTTCACTGTTCCTGTTCCACGATCCGTAAATCCACTAGGGGCAGATATCAATGATTTTGGAATGGTTACCGTACCTAGATATCGCTGTTGGCGCTCAATGATTGTGTCATAACTTTGACCCAATCGAATATCATCGGCAAAGGCTTTGTTAAAGATTGATTCGAAAACGACCGTCCCGTGATCCGTCTGGTAAATATTATCCGTATAGGTCTTTAAAAGGCCATAGGGCGTACGTATATGCACAAGAAGGGAATCTCCCACCCATTGATAATCCGTCAAACTAATTTCAGTTACCAATTTCACAGATTGATAATCCCTTACATCCGCGATTTTCATAATCGGATCCATTGCCTGCACCTGAGAATTGATTTCGGCTGCTTCCATTACGATTCCTGTCACCGCTGAATGAATCCAACCATCTTCATCAATCTCTATGGCACATCGTTCTTCCATCTCCATCAGTTTTTCCGTCAGATCCTGAATGGTCTCTTGAATCATCAATGATTCTTCCTGATTCCATTCCTGTCGATTTTTCTGAGTCAAAAGTGCTTGCGCCCAAAGACTTTTCAGTTCATCATCTTGGATCTTCCAGTCGTACCATTCTTGTTTCCCAATCATGCCCAGCTCATAAAGGCCCTGAATCACACCAGATTTCTCATCTTCCGCCAACCAATCACGCCAAGCTTGATCCACCAGATGATCCCCTTGGGAAACTTGGAGATTCAGTTCTCTCAGTTGATTTTTTAAACTCTCTATTTGAGCCAAAATCAGTTCGTTGGAGCCTTGATCTTCAGAATTGGCTCGTTGACGTACACGAACTAGCGGATCTCCAATCTCTACTCTTGTCCCTTTCTTTGCTGCCACCTCAATCACCTCAAGCGTTTTCAAGCACGTAAGAGACTCCATAGCCAAGGGTTCAATTCTTCCCTTTTGTTTGGTCATTCGTTTGATTCCCATATTTCCGATTGCCGCGACATTCACATTGGGCAAAAGAAACGGTTTTACGCTCTCGGAAAAGAAACCCATCCCAAAAATGACGATAAAAAATGCAACCATGAATCGAAAGAGAAGGCGCATTATTTTTTTATCCATGACGTCTCTCCCTTCTGATCAAGATGATCTGCGTAAAAAAGAATACAAGAATCCCAATACACCACATGCCCATGACGTCAATTTGAAAGTCACTGAATCCATGGCGAAAATTCAAAGAAACTTGTTTCACTCCTTCAGTCAAACGTTCGCGATAAGCAAGTAAAGAAAAGAAATTTGAAGGTCTCAATGACATGGGAATCGCTATCAATGAAACCATGAAATAGACAAAGCCACCGTAAATGAAAACAAGCCCCAGCTTGCGTATAATTTGATAAAAGGGTCTACGATTTTCTTTGATGTATTGTAGCAAGGTTTTCAATCGATGGGTTTGCCGATAATTGCGAATAAAGTTACGCGATTCTGTCCCCATGGCTTTCGCCACTTTGTATAAGCTATGACCCACAAAGACTGCCGCGATCAAGAAGACAAGATTCATGAAGGACCATCTCCAATGGCGATGATTCACCACATAAAGAACACTCATATCAAATCGACGAAATTCTTGCCTCAATCGAGAAATAAAGGCCTCTTCAAAGGACTCGTTCGGGATTCGATACAACAAGGTTTTCCGATCCCAATCAATTTCTTTTTCTCTCTCTTCATCAAATGGAATCATAATGGTTTGACTGTTCGATTCGATGCCGACAACTTCATAGCTATCCCCTCGAAAATTCATTTCTTCTCCAATAATATCGTGATGATGGAAGTATTGATCAACCAACTCTTCTCCCAATACAATTGCATTTTGATCGGATTCCATGAGCCATCGTCCTCGGCCAGGTCCATCTTTATTGAAAAAGCGATCATTCCCAGACGACATCACCAATCGATAAGCAGATGTTTCCTTCTCAAGGTGAACACTTGGCAAAATCCCTGTGTACTCCGATTGAATCCATGCTAAGGTTTCTTGCCCCACAAAACCATACAGTTCCATTTCTACCATCTCTATAGGTGCTTGAGCCGGAATGATCCATGCAAAAAAACAGAGCAAGATACAAAAAATGACTACGCTTACTTTCCATGGTTTGATCATGGCAGTACCCTCGCACCCTGATAGATCTTATAACCGGGATTTGTAATAATTACGACAGTATCCAAATCAACCAGATCGCTTTCAATTTGCACCAATACTTCCCGATCCCCAATTGCTTTTGTTTTGACGCGCAGCTGTCGCACAAAATATTGATTATAAAACGTTCCCTCCACTTTTTCCAAATAATAAATACTCACCATTTCACCTTCATGAAAGTCTTCCTCAACAATGGCTGAAAATGGAATCGCATAGGTGTCTTCCTCTGTTAAAACGGTCTCTATTCTTCCCGTATAGGTCGTGCCAATCGCAAATTTCCCCTCGGGCTCTTCCACCAATTCCATTGTGACCTCGACCAAGCCTTCTTCAACCAGCTGACTGATCTCCGTGATTTCTAAATGGAAGGGACGATTTTCCGTGTCGGTATCAATTTGAAGTTGCATGCCAATATCCATATACTCCAGGTCTTCTACTGCAACCAAACCAATCATTTCGAGGCGTCGAAAATCATCGATCATGGCTAGTTCCAAGACCGATTGCTTTGAAGGGATCCGTTCATTTTCTGCATTCTTATTCAATATAAATCCAGATTGCTGTGAATATGCGTTGCCCTCTTCATCTAAATAAAATCCAGCAACCAGTGTATCCACAATCTCCAGTTCATTGCGGATCTGATCCAGCTCACTTCGCAGAACTTCCATTCTTGTGGTTCGATTTTCTTCGTTTAGCTCTTGTTCTTCTTCTGCAAGCTTTATCCTTTGCCATTGAGCTTCTCTCTCACTTCTTGCTGCAATTAACTCCTGCTCTGATACCAGCCCCAGAGCAAATAACTCTTCTTTTTCCTTAAGCTGACTCGTCTTCTTCTCGAGTGCTTGAGCAAGCTGATTCAACTCAATTCTCAATGCTCCTTCAGCTGCAATCAACCGATCCATTTCCAATATAATTTCTCTTTCTCGCAGTTTCCAAGAGGAAGCTTGTTCATTCACATTCTTTGGAATCCCCATCTCTTTTGACAATTGAAACAAGGGAATGTTTCTACCCACACTGCGTCCTTTCTTCACAAAGTACTCCGACACCACAACCGGTTGATCAAAGGAAAATCGAAGAATATCCAAGGGCTGCAGATAGGCATCGATCATAATTGTTCGTACAATTTTTCTTGTCTTTAATTCCTGTGTTTCTGCATGAGGCAATTGATAATTCAATACGCTAGGCACAAAAAATACGCCCACCACGCCTAAAATAACGAGTATAGGTAGTGCTTTCCGCCATCGCTTCATCTATTTGCTCCCCCCAATTACCAGTCCTTCTGACAGGTATTTTTCGCCCTTGATAAAAATAATGACCGCCGGAATAATAAACAAGGTTGCAGCCGCATAAAAAACGTCAAAATCCCCCTCGTAAATCATCCGCAGAAATACAGACAAAGGCTGATTTTCTGGTGTGTCAATAAAAACAAGAGCTTGATCAACAATATTCCAATTATCGATAAAGGTCAAAATCACCAAGGCAAAAATTGCTGGTTTTAATAATGGCAAAACAACTTTCGTCAAAATTCTCAGATGTCCAGCTCCATCTATTTTCGCAGCTTCAATGATTTCCTTGGGTAGGTCCCGCATAAATTGCCTTAGCAAAAAGATGCCAAAGGTAGAGAATACACCGGGTAGAATGAGTGCCAGATGCGTGTCCAAAATGGTCAGATTCAATGTTCGTTCAAAGGCTTCAAAAACCAAATAATTGGGAACCAAGGTAACCTGATAAGGCAAGAGAATGATTAAAATGTAAAGAATCAAAACAAAATCACTGCCTGGAAAACGAAGTTTTGCCAATGCATAGGCAGCGCAAATTCCCAAAACAATCTGTCCGACCAAGATCGTAGCTGTAATTTTGACGGAACTTAAAAAATATCGAAAATATGCTGCTTTATCTGTTATCAACGTATAATATTGCTGCAGATTAAATTCCTGTGGAATCCAATGCAAGCCATCTGCCGCCAATTCAGCCGGCGTCATAAAACTATTCAATATGGTATAGAAAATCGGTAGGGCGTAGACCACAGAAAGCAGCACAACACCAATCCATAACACTTTTTTCATTGTCTTTCCCCCACTTTCTTGGCGTAGTTACGATCAACCAAAAACAACAAGTACACAACCACCAACACCCCGATCGTAAATACATAAGCCGCAGAAGTCAATTCTGCATACTGCAAGGACTGGAATTTATTTGTCATGAAATGTTGAAGCAAATAGACACGCGGGTTTGGATAAGGTCCCTGCAAAATGTATATGTCCTTAAACACCTTAAATGAATTAATAATTGACAAAACCGTAACAAAAACGGTTGTAGGTGTGCAGAGTGGCATATAAATATGTTGCACTTTTTCCCAATAATTCACACCATCAATTTCAGAGCTTTCAATTATGCTTTTATCGATCCTAAGTAATCCTGCAAGATAAAGAATTAAATTATAACCCGTATTCCTCCAAATAAAGAGAACAATCAAGACCCACATGGCCTTATCTGAATTCAATAAATTGTCTACACCATTGCCAAAGAGGTCATTGAAGAATCCCGCTACCGTACCCGAAGGAATAAACATGGGTAAAATAATAAATAGTTTCACAAAACCTGGCGTCGGTATCTCATATAAAATCAATGCCAAAAGAAATGAAATCACCAAGATAAGAGGAATGGCGATCCCCATAAAGAATAGGGTATTCTTTACAGCCAATCGAAATGCCTCATTTTGAAAAAGAAGAATATAATTGCTAAATCCGACAAAAGTTGAATCAAGACTGCTGTTTTGAAAAGATAGCTTGATACCGATCAGATAGGGAATTAAAAATAAAACCAAAAAGCCCAAAAAACTAGGAAGAATAAACCAAATCCCAATCAATCCTACCTTTTCTTTTGTTTTTTTCATATAGTTTCCTCCAATAAACAAAATAGTGATTTTATCTATGTCATTCCCATCATAGCAAATAATTACAATTTCCGAAAGCCTATCCTTTTTTCCTACAAAAAAGCTCCCTTCGCAGAAGACAGTTCACTGTTTCACTGTCTTCTGCGAAGGGAGCTTATCTTTTAATGGAAGTTCTCTCTACGCTTGGCGAATAAATTCCGCAACTACTTGATTGAATTTTTCTGCTTCTTCCCAGAAGAGCATATGACCCGAGTTTTCGAAGAACTCAACTCTTCCATTCTGAACATTTTCAGCGACATAGGCACTGCCTTCCCAATCGAAAATGTTGCTATTCTTGGCTACCAAGGCTAGCGTTGGAATTTCAATTTGAGGCAGGTAATCACGCCAATCCAGATTGGTATGATCTCTCATAATCTCAATTTTTACTTTTGCTGGACACTTCATAATTTCATCTGCCAAGAATTTTACATCTGCATCAGACGGCGTATTGAAATGGCAGGCATGAATCGTTCCTTCTGCATTGGCTCGCTCAGCGTAGGTCAAGTCTGCACACAATCTCACAAAGGCTTCCACGTCATAACATCCATTTTGTCCCCATTGCCAGTCGGGGCCAATGTATTGTGCCGGAGATTGATCAACAGAGATCAATTTTTTTACACGTTCCGTACCAAATAGTTCAAGATACGACCATAAAACCGATGCCCCCATAGACCAACCCAATGCCGTTACATTTTGCAAATTTAAGTGCTCCAATAACTCATCAATGTCTTTAGCATATCTTGCAATGCGATATCCATGGCTGGGTTTTTCAGATTCCCCATGTCCCCGTAAATCCATCCGAATCACTTGAAACTCTTGAGCCAACACGTTTGCATTCTTATCAAAAAAACGTGTTGAACATGACCATCCCGGAATCATCAATAAAGGTTTCCCCTCACCTTGTACATCATAGTAAATTGCCACCTTGTCCTTGGTTTGAAATGTACTCATTTTCTCCTCCTTAATCCACTTGACTAATTTTTCTGACACTTTTTTCATGCGTTTCTTGTTTCAAAATAACAACTAAACACCCAACCAATACGACACCGATCACAGCGACTGAATTGGTTAAATTCATTGCTGGAAAAACAGTTAATAACAACAGCGAGGTTACCGCGATCCCCATAGATGGTGGATCGACATGAACATCCGAGCCATATAGCAAAAATGCTTGTGCCAAAAAATCAGCAGCGAAAGCAGCAATAATCGCTCCGGTTATTCCCCAAACAATACTGCCACCACTTGCAACAACAGCATAGGATGCGCACAAAGTCATATGGTGTGTAACAGGAATTGCAAAGCCGTTGATCAACCACAACAAAGATGCCGCTGACATGAAGAAGCCTACAAATGCTGCAACACCAGCAGTCTCAGGATTTTGCAGCATGATATATGTAATATAGGCGGATGCCCCACCAAGGGAACATGCTACCAGTAATTTCTCCACACCCGTACTCAAGTAGGGAAGCCACTGAATGGGTGACCTTGAAGAAAATCGTCCACCAGCTTCTTTAATCTCTTTCGGTGTAGATCCATAGATGCCACTGAGACCTAATTCTCCAAACAAAATTTTCGCAACAATCGCAGTGATCACAATTGTAAATGCAAGCGAGTCAAACTTCCCTGGAAACAGGGTTGCAAGTAGGTCATTTAATAAATAACCCGCACTCCCAAATATGCCACCAACCAAAATAACCGATGGTTTCTTGATACTTAGCAAAGGTGTTACAATATCTTTCCCTGACTCAAGACCACCAATTTTTTTTGCGTAGGCCGCTGCTGCTACTCCCCCTACAAAAGCAACATGTGGACCAAAGATGGGTCCGAGTGCTACAATGCCGATCCAATCAAATGTAGATCCACTAATCGTTGCAATCACCCCTGCCAATCCAACAAAACCAACAACAATGAATGTTGTGATAGGCCCAAATATCGCCCCGATCATACCCCCAAAAACTGAAAATAATAAGTTCATACTATTCATTACATCCTCCTCTTCTTCCCACAAGAATTGTTGTCGGCCAAACAGTCCAACCCTTGATTTTTCATAGAAGCCTATGTCGACATATGTTAACGTGATCACAATTCTAACTTAATTCGAGAATGCTTGTAGCATTCGAATCACCCTTTCAACGGTATCTGCCAGCAATGCTTGAGAATTTTCCATCGCTTCCTCAAGATCCATGGGTCCATTCACGATACTAAAGACACTGCTTAGTCCTTCCTCGTATAAATGCTCAATCCCTGTTCCAATCGCTCCAACAATCGCGATTACTGGTATTTCTTTTTCCTTGCAAAGTTTGGCAATCCCCATTGGTAATTTCCCACGCAAGGTTTGCGCATTCATCTGCCCCTCACCTGTAATGACCAAATCAAATCCTTGGTCAATTCGCTTGTCCAATTCGATGGTATCTCGAATAATTTCAAATCCCATTTTGAGTTCCGCTTGTAAGAACGCTGATAAACCTGCTCCCAAACCACCTGCTGCTCCCGCACCCTTCAAGTCAGACACTTCAAGTTTTAAATCTCTTTGGATGCATGCCGCGAAATTTTCAAGTGCTTGATCCATGAGTTTCACCATAGTTGGATCTGCCCCTTTTTGGGGACCATATACCGCTGCTGCGCCATTCAATCCAGTCAAAGGATTGTCCACATCACAAGCGACTTCAACAAGTAACTTTTCCAAACGTGGGTCTGCCTGATTCGTTTTGATCAAATGAAGAGACAACAGCCCCTTGGCACCCCAAGCAATTTGATTTCCATCCTGGTCTAACAACTCAAATCCCAAGGCTTGCATCAAGCCAGCACCGCCATCATTGGTGGCGCTACCGCCGATTCCCATAATCAAACGGCTACACCCTTCATCCAAGACCTTAAGAATCAGCTCTCCCGTTCCATAGGTCGTTGCTTTCATCGGATTGCGTTGATCGAGTGGTACTAGCGGCAGTCCTGATGCACTGGCCATTTCAATCACTGCCGTTACACCATCGCCCAACACGCCGTAAAACGCTTCAACTGGCTCTCCAAGGGGGCCAGTTACCCACATTTTTTTCATCGTCCCTCCGGTATTGAGAACCAGAGATTCCACAGTTCCTTCACCACCGTCCGCCATGGGAAGCGCAACCACTTCTGCTTCTGGCTCCAATCCTCGAATCGCTAATTCTGCTATTCTGCAAAACTCAACTGCCGTAAGGCTCCCTTTAAAGGAGTCTGGCGCAAGTAAAATTTTCATAGTATTCACCTCATTTATAATTGTATAACAAAAATCAGCCCAATTCTTTAGGCTGATTTTCAAAAAAACGCTCTCTTATTGTGCTAATAGCACAATTATCGACTTGAGTACCAAACTATCAACTGCAACAACATCCGTCCTCTTTCATCATGCAAGGGATCCCATGGAAGAGCGTGTCGAATTTTATTGACACGAAACTGAATGGTGTTTCGATGAAGGTACATGGCCTTGGCCGTCTCCGTTAAATTCATATTATGTTGAATCAATACTCTGGCCGTTTCCATTAATTCTGGAGATTCTTGCAAGGTATCAACCTGTTCGCCTAAAAAATGAACAATCCTTTTTTCTGGAATCTCTTCAAATAATAGCTCCAGAAAAAAATCTTCTGCCAACCAGATCCCCTCAAGACTTTGCTTCTTCTGCCTAACCAGACGCATCATTTGCTTGGCCTCACGATAACTTTCCTTTAATTCCAGTGGCTGATTGTGATATGAGCCAACTCCGATAAAAAGTCGCAAACCAAATTTTTGATTTAATTTCCGGCAAAAATGTTGAGCATAGCTTTGAAACCATTCTAGGGTATCCTTGCGATCACCTGGAACAAAAGATTTTAAAACAATAAATTGATCCAGTTCCGCATGCCCGATGATGTCTTGAGAAGCGCTGTAATGAGAATTCATAATTTCTTCTAACATGGTGTCTTTAATACGATCCATGGTATATAGAGGATTGCGATTAAGAACTTCCCGCGAATTCAGTATACGAAATAAGACGGCACGCCGCGGCATATTCAAATCAAAGCCCAATTGTTCGCCCCAGACTTCCACTTCCCGCCAACCCAATTCTCCTTCAAATTCCAATACCTGATTAACAAACAAAGTATGTTGATGATGTTTTGCATAAAGTCGTTCTTTAAAAAATTCTTGCTCCAACATCAACTCCATAACCATTTTCACAATTCGCGCAGGCTTTTCAATTTCATCAGGTTTGCCAGTGATTCCAATTACACCGCCAACTTTCCCATCGTAATAAAAGGGCATATTAATCCCCGCCTTAACCCCTTCAACCTGTCGAGCCTCCTCCTCTGTGATCACGATGCGGCTTTCCTTCCGAATCACATCGGCTGCAATCGAATGAAAGGTGCCCAATCGTTTCTTTGATCCGCTTGCAATAATCTCACCAGATTCATTCATCACATTAATATTATGTCCCAAGTTTTTCATGATTTGATCCGCTATTTTTTGAGCAAGTTCCTGACTTAGTAGCATGCCGCACCTCCTTTCTTCCCATCCTACCATTCTTGACGGCGAAAAAAAAGAACTCATCATTTTGAGTCCTTTTTTGCCACCGATTTGAAAAATCGTTTTGCTACGGATGAAGCCATTTCTTTTCTTGCCTTCCATGGTGCTGAACGTTTCACTAGTTCTGATACGATAATTCGCTGAAATATACGGGAGAAAAAGCGTTGTGGAGGCGGCACTTTCTCCTCCATTCTTGCATATAAGTCACGAATACAGTCTCGTTGAAAGTGAAGTATTGATTCCAACTCGTTTGAATCCGCATAATATCCACAATGAAAATTCCGCTCTGCAAAGGCTTTTTCTGGGACCAAAGAAAAATCGATCCCCATCCTTTCAAAATTTTCACGCAAAAACTCACGATAGGTCGCTCGACAGCATGGCCCTCCCCCAAGATTAAAGATGCCTTGTGCCAATTCCTCTTGGTGATCCAAGGCTTGTACCATGGCATAAGCCGTATCCCGAGTAGATGTCACCTCAATTTCTGTATCCAATGGCATATGAAAAAACAAAGGATCCAATTTTCGATTTTCACTCATAATCGCTGATAGGCGGAATATTGTCCAATTTAGTCGGCTCTTCTGAATCAAATTTTCCGCATCAATTTTAGTTTGTGCGTAAATATCTAATTCGCTGGGAAGTAATGGATCGTTCACTCGAATCCAATGATTATCCAAACGATCTCCATAAATTGCAACCGATGATGCAAACAAAAAGAATCCCTTATGATTTTCTTTCACGAGAACATCCACCAAATTCTTTGTCCCTTCAACATTTACCCGATGCGCCAGTTCTGGCTCCTCATCTGATAGTGGAGGAAGAATTGCCGCTAAATGAATCACCGCCTGACAATCCTTTACCGCTTTTTGAATTTGATCTTTTTTTGTGATATCCCCCCAAGCAAATTCAATTTGCTTGGAATATCGCTTTAGCCTGCGCTTTGAAAACCGATCGGGCAAACTAAAGACCCGAACCAGATAATTGGTTTTATTCAAGAGCATTTCGATTACTTTCAATCCAATTTCACCACTAGCCCCTGTCACCAATACACGTTTCATTTTCTCACCTCCACTTTAGAAATCAATAATAAACGAGTGTTCATTATTGATTTACCCTTATTCCTTCCGATTTAAACGAAAACAGGCCCTCAAAGGAGAACCTGCTAGACCTATTCAACCACCACTTACCGATCAAAAATATATCTAAGTTGCACAATCCCATGGGGATAAACCACCGTTCCTTTCAATTTCCACAAGCTCTCGGAAATCCCAGGTATAAAGAGGGGAATGCCATTTCCAAGAACAATTGGCAGTATGGTAATCAGCAATTCATCTACAGCGTCTGCAACTAAAAAACCCGCAATAATCGTAGCGCCACCCATCAGCCATAGGTTCTCGTTTTCCCTTTGCCTCAACGATTCAACAAAGTCAGCAATGGAAACCTTCATATATTCCACATTGCCATGGGATTCTTCATTTTCATGAGAGAAAACATAGCAAGGCCGATTCCCGAAAGGATAAGCTTGTCCTTTTAGAAATTGCTCATAAGTACTGTTGCCAACTACAATTCCGTCTATCGTTGATAAAAATTCATAGTATCCATAATCTTCTTGTTCGCCAATGGCTGGCAACCAATCCACATTTCCATCTTCTCGCGCAATGTATCCATCTAAACTCATAGCGATATAACAAGTGACTTTCCCTCGTTCTTTCATATGGAAGCTCCTTTCAATTCGGTTTACTTCCTATATACCCGAAAGCTAGCCTTTATACGGCTGCACCCAGAGATCACGCACTCCGTTCTTTCTGGCAATCTGTTTCGAGCGATGGTTCAGATAGAAGGCAAGAGGACGATACAAGAGCCGAGGGATCTGTACCCTCATTTCTGAATAAATTTCATCACGAAACTCCTCGTTATTGAGAAGATCTTCCATCATCATCGAAAAAGCGTGGGTAATCGCTACTCCTCTTTTCCCTAACTCTTCCATGGGAATTCCGTCAAGAATAGCACCCCCTCCGTAGCCAATTCCGCCAGCCCATTCCCGTTTCATTTTTTTTGCAAATATTTCGCATGCACCCAAAATCGGGTCTAATAATCGCTCATCAGGAAACCCACACTGGGCTACAGCAAAAAACTTGGCCCCAGCTTTCACATGGATATCCTGCTTGATGCATTCCTCCATAAACCACAGGACTGGATAGGGCAAATAATCGACATACAAGGGGGTTACCAATCCCAAGTAATCTACGTCTTCCATCTTCTTCACCACTTCCGCAAGTTTTTGCGGAGAATTGAAAAAATCAAATATATGGTTAATCTCAACCTCTATACCACGGTTTATGGCTTGTTTTTCGATGGCTTGGGCAAACCGATACGATGTCTTCTCACGCCTTGGGCTTCCATTCAACAAAAGCATTTTTTTCACGCCGTTACCTCCTCAATCATTTCCTGAATTAAGGTCTGAATGGTATGTATCTCAAGCTTTGGACAAAACACATGATGTGAAAAAGCTGGACACATCATGTTTAATGCATTGCGTTCCACCAGCAACTCAAAATTGACGGCCTCTTCGCCATCACATTGCCTATAGGTTCCAAGTCCCATTAATCGCTTATTTCCATATCTGGTAGGATGCAAGAGATGGTCACCTCTCACTTGATAAAGGGGCAAGCACATGGTCATCAATCGATCTACCGCTTTTTTCAAGGCAGCACTATATCCGCCAAATTGAATGGGGGTAAAAAAGATCATCACATCACAATTGGCCAAGGAAGGTAAAATCTGCTCCATCTCATCCTTTAAAACACAAGTTCCCGGGGTTTTTGTTCCGCAGGATCCACAAGACCGACAGGGCATAATCTCCATGTCCGACAAGAAAAATGACTCAACCTCCCAGTTTTGCGCTTCCAACTCTTTTAGAAGAATTTCTCCCAGCTGAATTTTCACTGAATGTCCATCAAGAATCACTGCTCGCACCTCTTCGCTCCTCCTTCTTTTTATTCCAATTTTGCCTCTACTTTTATTCTATCGGATTAAGAGGAAAATGGAAGTGTTTTTCTGTGTCTGGGTATCTATATATTGATAATCATTCTTTTGTTTAGAAAGGAGAGCGACATGACACGCTATCGTGTCCACAAAGTCAACTTGAAAAAGAAAATTGAGCCGGATGAATTAGAAAGCTATTTAAATGGATTAGAAGGAAAGATCATTTCCATCGTTCCAAATATCACCCCACGCATGCACCCCATGGGTGCCACCGCTCGATATGACTATCTCTTAATTGTTGTTGAGCTGACATAAAAAAAACCCCTTGCAAGACAATGCCTTCATTGTCCCTTGCAAGGGGTTCTATCATTCCTAGTTATAGAACCGGAAGATAGAATTTCGCCAACAAGTCTTCCATCGTGAATTGAGCTCTTGCTTTTTCTTTCAGATCTTCAATAATTTGTCCTTCTCGCATCATAATCAATCGATTGCCATAGGTGAGGGCATCCTTCAAATTATGGGTCACCATGATGGTCATAATGCCCTTCTCAGCGACCAGGGCTTGGGTCTTGTCCAAAATGAGATTCGCTGTCTTGGGATCCAAGGCTGCTGTATGTTCATCCAGCAAAAGCAATTGAGGTGTTTTCATGGTAGCCATTACCAAGGCAACGGTTTGACGCTGACCGCCTGACAGTTCCTCCATGGGCGTATCTAATTTGTTTTCCAATCCCAAACCCAAATCTTTTAATAGCTCACCATACCGCTCTCTTGCCGATTTCTCGATGGCGAATCGAAGGCTAACACGCTCGCCCTTGCGATCTGCCAAGGCCATATTCTCCAAAAGCGTCATGCTACCGACAGTGCCTGCGGCAGGATCCTGATAGACCTTGCCAATTCTTGCTTTTTTCAAGTGGGACGCCATTGATAAGATAGATTGATTCTCCAGTAAAACATCCCCGTCATCCGGCATCATATCTCCGACTATCATTTTAAATAAAGATGACTTACCCGCTCCATTATTCCCTACCATGGTCACAAATTCGTTTTTTTGAATGGATAAATCCAATCCAGAAAAAAGAACTTGTGGACCTTGTGCCGTTTGAAAGGTTTTATGAATTTCTCTAAACTCGAGCATATTTACCACCCACTTTCTTTTCCAAAATCAAAATAAACAAGAGGATAAAAGCCGTTACCAATTTCAAATCGCTCGGCTCCAATCCATAATGAAGGGCCGTCGCTAAAATCACCCGATAAACAAAGCTTCCCACAAGGGCAATTGTTGTGATGGCAACAAAGCCAAATCGCTTAAACAGACTCTCGCCAAGAATAATTGAAGCCAATCCCGTTACCAATGTACCGATGCCCATGCTGATATCTGCAAAGCCTTGATACTGAGACATCATCGCACCAGACATGGCAACAAGGCTATTTGCCAGTCCCAATCCGACAATTTTATAATTGCCTGGATCGATGCCAAGACCTTCCACAACCCGCGAATTATCCCCAAGGGCTCGAAGCACAAAACCCGCATGGGTTTTAAGAAATAAGTCCACCATCAGTTTTACCAGCAAAGTAATTACAATAATCTTTACCAGGCTACCCTCTTTGGATGCAAATAAGTGATTGACCGAAAACAAGGGTATATTGGGTTTCCCCATAATGCGAAGATTAATGCTATATAAGCCAATCATCACAAGAATCCCCGCTAATATGCCGTCGACTTTCCCCTTTGCATGAATCAGCCCTGTCACTGATCCTGCTACAAAGCCCGCTGCCAATGCGGCCAAGATCGCCGTAATCGCCGAACCACCGTTCACCAATACGCTTGCCGAGACTGCCGCCCCTGTAGCAAAGCTACCATCTACCGTAAGATCCGGAAAGTTCAAGATCCGAAAGCTGATTAAAATTCCGATTGCCATAATGCCAAATATCAAACCCTGTTCCAATAATGATAGAAAATCCATACCTGCACCCCGCTTCGCTGTCCCTTATTCTTCGAGTCGTCCCTCTAGCTCCTCAGGCAATGTGATACCAAAGAATGCCAAGGCTTCTTTATTTACCGTAAATGCCGTATTCTGAGTCGTTTCAAATGGGATTTCATCTACATTTGCACCCGCTAATATTCGCGCTAGCATTTTACCAGTTTGAAGGCCGACTTCATAATCACTGGCATTGTCCATGGCAACCGCCCCTTGATCGACAAAGGCTTGAACCGTTCCAATAATCGGCACACCCGCTTCATTTGCCTTTTGAACAACAACAGGGAAAGCTGAAGCGACCATATTATCCTGTACGGAATATAACATATCCACCTTTGGCAACAATTGATCCAATGCAAGACCAACCTCATTGGTTGAAGTGATCACGGCTACTTCCATCTTATATCCCAATTCCTCAGCCTTTTTCTTCGCCCTTTCCATCAAGAACACCGAATTTGCTTCCGCCGTATTGTAGATCATGCCTATGGTTTTCACTTCCGGCAGCAGGGTTTTGAATAGATCAAATTGCGACTCAATCGGGGTCAAATTGCTAACCCCCGTCATCCCTGGTCCAATCAGCCCTGCGCCTTCAGGATCCGTTACTGCAGAAAAGACAACTGGAATTCCTTCTATCACGTTTTTCATGGCTTGTGCACTTGGTGTTGTTATTGCAACTATGACATCTTTTTTCTGTGACTGGAATTCCTGTGCAATCATTTGTGTGTTTTCAATGGCACCCTGGGCATTTTGAAAATCAATATGTATTTCCTGTCCGTCACGATACCCTTCCACTTCCAACTGATCAATAATTCCTTGTCGAATTTCATCAAGTGATGGGTGTTCAACGATCTGCGTGATCCCAATTTCAATCGGCTTTACAGCTTCATCCCCGGTCGCTTCAGCCTTTACACATCCTGCAAGAAGCCCAACCACAATCAACAAACTCATCCCTACTCCAATTCGTTTCACCATTTGCTTTTTCATCCTCTTCATCCTCCCATAAGTAAATGCATTCAGTCTCTACTCTTGCTCGAGCCTGACCATCTTCGTTTTAGTGACATATTAGCTGATTGGTTCATTTTGCTACATGTTGAACGTCGATTATTCATCAGTAATAAAAAAAGAGCCTACCCCTACGGATAGACTCATGATCTACAGCTACACTTATTTCAAGCATAAAAAAACCCGTACGCGAGGTACAGGTTCAAATTGACATTATCTAAAAATCGATTAAACGGCAAACAAACGAACCTGACCCATGTTATCAGCTTTTTTTGTGAGTTCATTCATTTGCCAACGCCAATTCATCATAGTCATTTTCATTGTTCCGCCTCCTTTAAATTTATTATCGCTAGTATATCGATATTTCCAGATTTCGTCAAGAGATATTTTACATTTTCTTAATAGGTATCCAAATTTCACAAGCATATTCTTCTGCAGACGTATCGCCCAATGGGTAAATTTCAAGCTCTGGCGCATTTGCATGTTCGTATCCTGTTGATGGAAACCATTCAGAAAAAATTCGATCCCAAACACCTTGAATGGACTTTGGCAAGGGACCCCTTGCTTCAAAAACAGCCCAGGTTTGTGCTGGAATTTCCCGAATTTTCAATCCTGCATCGCTTGTTTCATTTCTCTCAACAGCGATCATATACGTGAATGCCGATTGTTCTTCATCTAAATCAGCACAAATTCCAAGAAAACCCATCTTACCCGCCCCTTTAGTCATCTCTTTACCTTGAGGGTTATCCCAGATTTCATTCCAAAATTTCGGAATTTCGACATAGTTTTTCCCGTCCACCGTTGATATTCGACGCTCGACCCCCATCACAGTGAATGCTCCCTTTTCTTCAATTCGATACTTCATAATCGATTCTCCTTTAATCTGAATTTGAAAGGACATACGTGGTATTGCTTTTAATTGCACGCCCGACTTTTTCGCTTCGGATGGGGTAATGCCATGAAATTTGATAAATGCTTTTGAAAAAGATTCCGGTGTCTGATATCCATAACGAAATGCAACGTCAATCACCTTCTTCTTTCCCTGTTGCAGTTCTTGCGCCGCTAAAGTCAGTCTCCTCTTCCTCACATATTCCGCGACCGTTACACCCGTTACCATATGAAATAATCGTTGGTAATGAAACTTGGATGTCAAGGTTTGTCTTGCAGCTTCTTCAATGTCTATTTCACCATCCATATTCGCTTCTAAGTATGCAATGCTATCATTTAACTGCTGTAAAAAATTCATACCATGCCCCTTTCATCCTTATTATAGTTTCTGAGTATAAAATTTTCCGGTCATTATTTGCTTTCATCAAACTGATTAAAAACGAATTTTCACCATGCGATGCGTTGCCATCATCCCCGCCTTTTCTAAGGTCTTCCTCGATCCGATATTTGAAAATTCACAGGCTGCATTCGCTTGCAGTCCCCGTTCTTTCGCTTTGACAAGTAAATTGGTAACCACATAAGTCGCAATCCCCCTCTTTCGAAAGTTAGGATGGGTCACCATACCCAGATCCGCAAATCCCGGAATCTTTTCATCCACTCTCAATTCGCCGGTTCCAATAATTTTCCCCTTCGTTTTCACAACAAATAATCCTCTATTTTCCCGTAAACTCGCATAGTAACCAACAAAAGGCTCCCTAGAAATTGTTTGGCATATCTCCATTTCTTCTTCCGTAGCCTCTTCAAATACACACCCTTGCAGAGGTGGATCTACTTTTACGCTTTTCTCCCGACTTTCAAACAGGTATGATTCAATCGCAATCGACTCTTGAAATTCCAAACACAATGACAAAAACAATGGCTGGCGCGTAGAAACTAAGGCTGATTTCACAGTTTCTTCAAACAGCATTTGCCACATCCATGCTTGCGCCATGGGCATGAATTCCTCATCCATCCACCATTGAACCAATTCGCCATCATCCGTAATAAAGCAAGATCCCAAGCTTTGAGCACCTAGTTTAATTTCATAGCCCTTCGCTTTCCCCAGAATCACATTTCGAAAGAAATCATCAATGGTATGTCCAATTCTCGTGTAATACGCGAGTTTCACCTTCTCTGATTGTTCTACATCCAATGCAAGCAATCGAAACTTCATCCTTTCATCCCCTCTCTCATGTCTTCCATTATAACCCAAAAGCCGCAGTTCTGTGGCTTCAGTCTTCCCACCCATATGCGCCGGCAAACTCCACAAATTGCACCGATAAGAGTTCACTTTCCGAAAATGTGTCATCCCCCAATCGAGTAATCAACATCAGTTTTTGTATAACCCTCGTGCCGATTGGCAGGAGAAGTTTCCGCCCCGCTCAATTGCTCCATCAAGGCATAAGGCTTGCTAGCTCTAACACCTTATGGTCCTTGTGCAGATCTAGTTGGATCGTCATCTGAAGCACCAAGCTTGGCTGTGAAATGGTTTGTCCAAATCCAATGGGCAAGGGCACATCCTATTCTGCACGGTCATGCAGGGCTTTTGGAAGAAATATACGGCGATCCAAAGCCATAAAAAAATCTACCATCTTCGTTTCTTCGTCTAAAAGCGTACCCATAAAATCAACCGCTCTCTATGATTTTCATACCCATTCACTCACTTACCTTCAAACAAAAAAGAGGAACCAAATCGGTCCCTCAAACTCATTACTATTCATAGAAATGCATGCTTGCATCATTTTTTTTGCATTGCCTTGACCACTAAGCCAATAGCCATCCCAAAGAAAGCAGGAAAAACCCACCCCAAGCCTTTTTCGTAAAGCGGAAGTTTGGCCATCATTTGAGAGAATTTCCCAAGCTCAATTCCACTCTGCCCCAAGGCATCAGTGAAGCTGACAATACCTGTGAGAAGTACCGTGAAGCGATAGGTAAATGTATGGCCTTGAATCACTCGATCCGCTAATCCCAAAAGAATCAAGATGATTGCAATCGGATACATGGCCAGCAAAACAGGAATGGAAACCACTAAAATTTTGGTTAAGCCCATATTAGCCAAAAGCATGCTGATCAAGGTGATCACACCGACCCACACTCCATAGGACAGTGGTGTGTGCTCAGAGAAATATTGGCTGCAAGCAGCTGTTAGCCCGACACTTGTCGAGATACATGCCAAGGTAAAAATAACAGCCAGAAGGATAGCGCCTGGAAATCCATACATCGCTGTCACCACATAGGTAAGGGTTTGAGCACCATTCTCCGCAAATCCAAATTCAGATCCGCCCATGGCTCCCAAATGAGCCAACATGGCGTATATTATAAATAGAAATCCACCCGCAATGACTCCCGCTTGAATGGTTCCCGACACAATTGCCTTTTCATCTTTAATGCCCTTAGCACGAATTGAAACGGCAATAATGACACCAAAAACCAATGCCGCCAAAGTATCCAGTGTTAAATATCCATCCAGAAAACCCTGCACAAAAGGTGCTTCTTTATAAGCGCCAATCGCTGTACCATAGCTGCCAATCGGATTGAAAAAAGCACCGCCAAACATAATGAAAATCAAGATCAAAAGAATCGGCGTCAAAACTTTGCCCATCCGATCAACAAGATCTCCCGGTGAAAGCGAGAGCCAGAAATTAAGAGCAAAAAATACTATTGTATAAATCCCCATGGCAAATGTAAGCGAAATTCCTTCTGCTAAATAGGGAGCAACCGCCATCTCAAATGGCAAGCTTCCCGCACGAGGTATAGCCAAAAATGGGCCAATCGCTAAATAGATGCTCACAATAAAAATTCCTGCAAACCAGGGATGTACTCGGCTGGCCAATTGTGACAATCCCCCGGACTTGGCTACCGCAACTACCCCAAGAATTGGAAATCCAACTGCGGTAATTGCAAAAGCACCCATGGCAATCCAGGTTTGTTCCCCGGCCAACTGCCCTAAAAATGGCGGAAAAATTAAATTCCCTGCTCCAAAAAACATCGAAAATAACATAAGTCCTACTAAAAACACATCTTTCTTTGTCAATCTATCCAATGGTGTCCCCCTAATAAAGTTCATTAAAATGCCGCCCAATTCTAAAGGACGGCACCAAGATTCACTATATAAGCTTGTGCTCTTTCTGTCAATTCCTATTTAAGGGTCCCACGGCAAAATTTCATCATATCAGACTATTCACTTTTTCATAAACAAAAAGACTGCTCAAGCAGTCCTTTTCATCCATTCATTTATTTGATTGGAAAGAGCGGCAATTTCTCAAGAAATAAAATATCTTTTCGCTCTGCCGCATCACCTTCAGCTAAAATTGCCGCCTTGACAACAATTTGGCCGCCTGCTTTTTTCACCAACTCTTCTACTGCACGAAGGGATTCACCCGTGCTGATCACATCATCAATAATCGCTACACGCTTTCCCTGAACCAATGCAACATCATTGCCATCCAAGCATAGCATTTGCTTTTCATTGGTTGTAATGGATTCTACTTCATTAACCAATGGCTTATCCATGTAGGCTTTGATGCTCTTGCGCGCTACAATATAGTTCTTCATGCCCAAGATTTTTGATACCTCAAACACCAAAGGAATTCCTTTTGCTTCCGCAGTAACAAGCACATCAACCTCTGGCAACCGCTCCGCCAATACTTTCGCGGATGCGCATACCAATTCTGTATCTCCCAAAATCACAAAACTTGCAATTGCTAAAGAATCGCTAATTTGAATAATCGGCAACTTTCTCGATAGTCCTGCGACTTGAAGTTCGTAAGTTTTCTTCATTTCTCGTCCTCTCTATGCCCCAATAAATAATTTCATAAGCAAGCCAGCCAGCATACCTAAAAATGGATCCGTCACCGCTGTAACCGCCATGGTCACGCCCCCAATCAAAGATCCATCACCCGATAAAGCCATTGCTGCATTGATCGGAACCGTTACAATCGCCCCCAATACAAACAAGAATCCCGCTATCGATTCACTCGGGATATACTTGCCCAGTTTTGGCAACAACCCACTTACTAAAATTGCAGCCATCACAAACATCATGGCAACTCCCGCCCATACCGGATGCGGTGCGCTTCCCGTTGCTGAGATAATTGATTCTACCGGACCACCGCCAAATAAGGAGGAAGCCATATCTGCAAAGCTACTAATTACCGCCAAATGATCGATATTTACATCGGTATTAGCAATGGCACCTGTGATATTTCCAAAAGCAATGTTTGCCCCAATATTCAAACATACCATAGCCATTGCACCCCGTAGAATATCAGGAGTCACTTGTATTTTTTGCAAGACAAACTTTTCTCTCTCCACTTTTAATTCAGTTTTATCTTTGTTCAAAACAACATAAACGATACTGGATGCTATGACAGAAACCGAAATCGTATAAACCAAATCTTTTGTCATCATATAGACAATAAATGCTGAACCCATGGAAGTAATCCCTACCAAATGACTCTTTCTAGTCATCTCGACAGATACTTTCACCAGCATAATTCCAACACCCGCCATCATCCCGCTCGTAATTACTGGACCAATAAAATCAACAATATCTTCCAAAAACCCAAAAATCCCAATAAGCGCCATAATCGCAGCCCCAATAAAGATCATCGATAAGCGCTCTCTCATATTCTTGCCCATGGTACCCGCTAAAGTAATTGTTTCTGCTTGAAATGAAATTGGAGCAACTGAACCCACAATCGCATTACCAACACCCCCAACTACAAAGGCTAAAGCCGTAGGCACCGTTGCAAAACCAAATGACAGTGCCAATAATCCCTGCGGCAATCCATTTAAAATCACACTAAAGATCGCCAATACATCTTTCCATAAATCCATTCTGTCCATCCTCTCTTGTCCTTAGTTTGCCCTTGAAAATAAAAAAGCTGATAACCGGAGAGATTATCAGCTTAATAAAAAGCAAATACACAAAACAAGCCTATAGCAACAGAACTTCTGTCCGCTACAAGAAAGGATGTTTTCTCACCATAGTAGGATCATTTTAGGTGATCCTGTAGAAACTCCCTGACCATATTACAAGGATTATACAGCTCTATAAATTTTCTGGAACAAGTTGTATGCTACCATAGATCCGAGCATTTAACAACCAATAATTTACAAAGAATCTTCCTCCCTTTCGATGTCCCCTCTACAAATGGACTGAAATCAAAAAAAGATGCGAGTTTAAAACTCGCATCCATTACTCTTCTTCATTCTCCCATAAGCGTTTCAACTTCACATAGTTTTCCTCAAAAGCAAGGGTAAAAGTTTTCTTATCCTTGGTCTTTCTATTAAAAAACTCGAGAATATACCTGTGATGTTCTCGCTTTACCTCACCGAACTCATACCGATCATTCATTGCCTTTAAGATCCCTAGTTCAGTCGATTCATATTCATGTTCCATTTCTCTTCGTTCTTCCGTGTAATGCTTCTTAGCCTTTTCCCTTAAAGTATTCTTTGTTTTTAGATGAAAACTTGAGCTGTTCGCATTACCTGATTGTGGGGTCATTCGATCACTCCTTTTCATTCATGTACACTGATTCTATACCCGCAAAAATTTCTCTAACACGAATTATACCCAGAATTTACAGCCAAGCCGTGATTATCAAATAACTTCCAAGGGAAAGGATACCAAATATTACAATTCCTGCAATTCCAGCATGTGCACCTCTTTTTACAAGGCTTTTACCGTCAACCATAAGCCCCATAGCCGTCATCGCCATTAAGATCAGCCAATTGCTCATTTGCCCGAAAAAGCCAACCATTGACCCAGGCAAAACACCCATCGTATTGATGATCCCCGCCAAAATAAAATAGAGCACATAAAAAGGAAATCCTGCTCTCTTTGATTTTCCATCCTCTTTTCTATAGAGAAAACTTAAACCAAGTGATACCGGCACTAACATCAGGACCCGCGCCATCTTAACAAGTGTTCCAATCTCACCGGCTTGGTCGCCCATGGCAAATGCAGCGGCTATGGCATGGGCGACCCCATGCAAGGATAGTCCCGACCAAACACCATACTGCACCGGTGTAATCGAATCATTAGCAACTGCAATTGCAGAATAGATCAAGACGCCAATAGCCCCTAGAAAACTCACAACGGAAACCGCCAGCACTGAATCCTCTTCCTCGGCATCAATACAGGGTGCCATGGCAACCACTGCTGACGCGCCACAAATACAAGACCCGACACCAAGTAAAGTTGCCAAACGAGGCGGCAGTTTCAACATCTTCCCCACAAGCCATGACAGCATCAGTGCAGTCGCAACATAAGTAACCACAAGAATGATAATCTTGGGTCCCAATGCCCAAAGGACTTGCAAGTTCAACTTAAATCCAAGCAATACAATACCAATCTTCAATAATTTCTTTAAGGCGAAATTTACACCGGCTAGCAGATTCTGCTGGGTCCCGATTAGATTGTTGTACAGAATCCCGAGTATAATGGCAATTGTCAGTGCTTCCATCTGCAGAAACGGTTCCACCCATAAACTGAGCTCTTTTGCAAAAATAGAAAGCGTCAAGACGAATAAAAGTCCCACGGCTGCATGATTCCATTTCTTCATTTCGTCACCTCATCTCCTTAAGATGAAGTCAGTATACCACTCGTGTCATATCATGAAAAATGATGATTTGTTATCTATCTATAACGAATTCTTATACTCTTTCTTGCAGTATGCAATGAAATCCTGAATGAAGGCAATTCGATCATCCAAATAAATAAACCGATACTCTCTAAAAATCTGCATTCCAGAAAGCGAAACTTCACAGAGCGTTTCCGACTTGAGTGAGTCCGCAATAGCATCGCGTGAAATTACGGTAACACCAAGATTTGATTCCACCAAAGAAACCAAAGCATGAATATTGCCGATCTCCATATGCACATTCGCATCTTCTATTGCATAACCAGCTTCTGCTATCGCCTTCTCGAACACAAGCCGAGTACCCGAACCTTGTTCTCGCAAAATCAAGGGCTCCACCATCAGTTGTTCAAGAGAAACCTCCTCCTTCTTGCTTGCAAAGGGATGCTCGGGCGAAACGGCAACCACCAATTCATCCTTTCTATATAAGGCAGAAGTGAACCGTTCTTGAGGAAACGGACCTTCGACCATTCCAAGAATCAAATCCCCTCGAATCATCTGTTCAATCACCGTCTCTGTATTATCCACGCTTAGTTGGATATCAATTTGGGGATGCGACAGCTTATGTTTGCCCAAAATTTTCGGTAGCACATAACCACCAATAGTCATCGTCGCGCCCACCCGATAGACTCGGTTCCGCTCTTGAATCGTTTGCATTTTTACCGCTAGCGATTGCTGTAAACGATTCATCTCAGTGGCATATACCAAAAGTAGCTCCCCTTCCTCCGATAATTTCATATTCTTGCGCCGATCGTTAAAAAGAGATACCCTATATTGGCTTTCTAAGGCCTTAATATGTTGTGAAACAGCAGGCTGAGTAATATGCAAAAGCTCTGCTGCCTTTGAAAAATTCATGGTTTGTGCAACACATAAAAATGTATGCAATTTATCATCGATCACTTGTTTGTCCTCATTTCTTGGTCTAAAACAGTATTTTTTTAAGTATACCACTAGAAGACGTTTCATTCTCGTAACGGTACTTACACAATGAAAAAATAGTCAGACTTTGAAACTTTTCCTTTTTGCATCCGTCTCTACCAAGAGAACAAAACATAGACACATAAAAGGAGAAAAGAAGAAAATGAAAAAAGTTTTATTATTAGTTGTAGCAGGTTTAATGATTTTTAGCTTAGCGGGATGCCAAACACAAGCAGTGGATGAAGTAACACCTCCTCTTGTAGAAGAACCAAAGATCTCCGGTACCCTCGAAGAAATTGTAGAAAACATTTATGGTGGAACAGAGCTTGAACTTCCCCAAACCATGATTACCGAATTGAATGAAGAAAATGAAGCATACTTCTTAGGCAACACAGATGTAAATTATGTAAAGGCTATCGCTTCTGAACCCATGATGTCATCGGTCGCGCATTCTCTTGTTCTTCTTCAAGTCGAAGAGGGCGCCGATATTGAAAGCTTGAAAACCACGATTAAGGAAAATGTCGATCCACGAAAATGGATTTGCGTGGGTGTAGAAGACGATGAAGTCATTGTTGATCATGTTGGCGATATTGTCGTATTGATTATGAGCCATGATGCTGAAACACTACACGAAAGCTTTAAAGCACTAGCAGAATAAGGGTAATCATACAAAGCGATGATTCCTCATACTGGTTTTAAGTATGAAAGGGACTTCATCGCTTTTGTAGATTCGCTAAGAAAGTGAAGGACCTCTATGTTATTTTCAAGCATTAGTTTTATCTATTATTTTTTGCCAATTGTATTTTCACTCTATTTTTTGGTTCCCGCAAAATATAAGAATCTAGTTCTGCTGCTGAGCAGTCTGGCCTTCTATTTCTTTGGCGAGCCCAGATACACCATCATTTTAATTTTTTCAACCATCGTAGACTATACCCACAGCCTGATTATCGATAAAAACAGAGGAAGGCCCGCCGCAAAATTAGCATTGATTTCATCCATCATTATCAATTTATCCATTCTAGGTTTCTTTAAATACTCGGACTTTTTTATTGGAAATATCAATGCGCTTTTTTCAACAGATTTTGCCTTGTTACAATTGCCGCTTCCACTGGGCATCAGCTTTTTTACCTTCCAAACCATGAGTTACACCATCGATGTCTATCGAAATGAAGCGGGTATTCAAAAAAATCCTCTTGGATTAGCAACCTATATTACGCTCTTCCCGCAATTGGTCGCCGGCCCCATCGTACGATACCGCACCATCGCTGAAGAAATTAATGAAAGAACCCATTCCTTCGATCTCTTTGCTTATGGTGTCAGACGATTTGTCATTGGTTTGGCAAAGAAGGTCCTTATTGCCAATCAATTGGGCCAACTCTATCAAATCTCCGTATCCGCCCAATCATCCTCTGTCCTCTTCTATTGGATGGCTGCCATTGCCTTCTCCTTGCAAATCTATTTTGATTTTTCTGGCTACAGCGATATGGCAATTGGTTTGGGACGAATCTTTGGCTTCCATTTCCTAGAGAACTTTAATTATCCTTATATTTCAAAAAGCATTTCGGAATTCTGGCGTCGCTGGCACATCTCTTTGGGCACTTGGTTCAAAGACTACTTGTACATCCCCTTGGGTGGCAATCGAGGTTCAAATCTCAGCTGGTTCAGAAATATTATTATTGTATGGTTTTTAACCGGTTTTTGGCATGGAGCCAATTGGAATTTTATCATTTGGGGACTGTATTTTGGCCTCATACTCATACTTGAAAAACTCTTTCTAAATCAAGTACTGGTCAAGCTCCCTCATTGGCTTCGCCACGTCTATGTCTGTTTGATCGTTGTGATCAGTTTTGTAATCTTCAATAACGAAGATTTGGCTGTGATCACGCTTTCGCTGAAAGGCATGTTCGGGCAACTTTCGATTCCAATTTTCAATGCTGAATCGATCTATTTTTTAAGAAGCTATGCCGTCATTCTTGGAATCTCGATCATTGGCGCGACTCCATTTGCGCGTGATCTGATTCGTCGGGGACTTCAAAGCAAAACAAGCGAAAAAATTATCAACGGATTAGAACCCGTATTGCTCTTGTCTCTACTCTTATTGGTCACAGGGTACTTGGTGGATTCATCCTTTAATCCATTCTTGTATTTTAGGTTTTAATGATGAAAAATAAAATTATAGTATTCTCATTTATGATTCTTTTATTCTCCATTGCCATACTCAACGTGCTTACCCCACCCACGATGGTTTCTTTAGCTGAACGCAGAGAACTCCATCAATTTGAAGATCTCAAAATGAAAAAACTTCTCACGGGTGACTTTTTAGGGGACTTTGATGAAGCAGCTCTGGATCAGTTTATTTTGCGCGATCAGTTTCGAAGACTAAAAGCACGCGTTGAAAATACAATCCTTCACAAAAACGATAACAACGACATTGTGGTGCGCGGAGATGATGCCTTTAAACTCGAGTATCCCTTAAACGAGGAAAGTGTGGTCCGTTTTTCATCCTATATCAACACCCTCACAGACATGTATCTGGAGGACTGCCAGGTATATTTCGCCATGATCCCAGACAAGAATTACTATGTTCAATCAAGCTCCGACTTTCTCTCCATGGATTATCAGAAATTGGAAGCGCTTCTACATGATTCCATTAAAGGCATGACCCTTATTGATCTAAAAGATGCCTTGAGCCTTACGGATTACTACCACACAGATCCTCACTGGAAACAAGAAAACCTGGATGGAGTCTTGGAACGATTACGCCAAGAAATGGAATTGGAGACCGACTTTTCAAGTATTGCAACCACTGTCAAACGCTTCGCGCCCTTCTATGGTGCCTATTATGGACAGTCCGCCTTGAATCTTGCACCAGACACCATTGAGTACCGTGTGACCAAGGCTAGCTTAAATGCCATTGTAAAGAATGTTGAGTATACGGGTGACCCGGATCAAGCCCCAGGTGTCTACGACGAACAAAAACTTGGCCAATTGGATTCTTATGATGTTTTTCTCTCGGGCAGCACACCACTAGTCACCATAGAAAACCCAGATAGCAAAACGGATAAGGAATTGATCATTTTCCGAGACTCTTTCGCCAGCAGCCTTGCTCCCTTGCTAATCGAGGAGTATCAAAAAATCACGCTCATCGATTTGCGTTATGTCAGCCGCGAACTCATTGGCGACTTTGTCGACTTCGAGGGAAGCGACGTCTTTTTCCTTTACAGCACCCTTATCATCAACCATAGTGATATATTAAAATAACTCAGCAAAATAATCGTATACTTCCTTGTATGCTTTTCTTTCAAACTTTGATAAAATATAGATGTGAGTATGTTTAGACTTATGTATTCAAAGAGAAGTGGATTGCAGAGGAGCTTTTATGATTGAATTTATACCCATTCAAAAAGATATTCTTGCGGCATGGGATGCAAGCATACATGATGCCTTAAGCCCATACATTAAGGAGCCCCTGGTTCAAATGAATCAGGCTGATCTCGAAACAATTCTTGAACATGAAGAAGAACTGATCTCCATTTTCAATGAATGTACTTATGAATTATTCAGTTTGAAATGCTGTCACAGTTACATGTTTATGCTCTTTGATAAAAAACTCAATCTAATTTCCAGCGCAAACTATACAGACGAGAAAAAAATACTGGATGACAAATCCCTGATCGTCGGTGCTTCTTTTACGGCAAGCAGTGTTGGTGTCAATGCGGTCAACTTAGCCGCTGAAAAAGATCTTCCCGTCTATTTGGATGCCCATCAGCATTTTTGCGTCTTCTTAAGAGATTTCTATTCTAGTGCGATTCCCCTTAAAATGTCTGGTGAATCCATCGGCTTTCTTAAAATTATGACCACCGACAAAGAGTCTATTAATGAGTTGAGATTTTTATTGGATCTTCTTTCCAATGCCATGATGTACAAACTGCATTTATTCCAGTGTAGAAAACATAAAAATATGTTGAGTAAGCTTCAACTGCGCATCTTATCACTCTTGGCCAATGGGAAAACAGAAGCGGAAATTGCTAAAGATTTGAATTATTCCATTCAGACCATCAAGTACCACAAACATGAGATCTACAGCAAGTTCAATGTGAAAAACACGCCAGATGCGATTACAAAACTTTACAAGTACAATGACAGCAAATGCAGTTTTAAATAAGTATAATGTAAAACAACCCCACGAACTAAATCGTGGGGTTGTTTTCTTTGACTATTTTGTATATTGATCAACAAATTGACTTCGCTTTGCATAGAAGGGATAAATTTCTTCATAAGTTTCTCTATAAATCTTATAAAGATCTTGATACTCACCAGTCGTTTTCTTATTCGGCAAGAATTCTTTGTCAATGGCAATCTTGTTTGTCGCCTCTTCATAGTTGTCCCATATACCAACACCAACACCACCAATAATGGCTGCACCCAAAGCGGTCGATTGCTGTGGTGAAGTCAAGCGACTAAACTTCATCCCATTTACATCTGCATAGGTCTGCATCCAAAGATCATTTTGTACGCCACCGCCAATGGCACGAATTGTATCTAAGTTATAAATACCAAAGCCCAATTCTTCATACAGATCATATAGCCAGTGCATGTTAAAGCAAACACCCTCATAGATTGCCCGGAGCATATGACCCCTTGTATGGGCAATATCCAAGCCAACAAAACTACCTCTCGCATTCATATCAAAATGAGGGGCTCCACCACCGCGAAGGTATGGATAAAACAACAAGCCGTCAGCTCCTGGCGCTACTCGCATGGTATCTTCTGTCATTTTTTTATAAACGCTGGCCTCGTATTCCGAGGAACCCTCGCTCTGATCTGCGGTGTAGAAACCATCTTTAAACCAGTCTTGAGCAATACCACCAGCTGCTGTAATCATAACCAGGTTATAACCACCCGTTGGCTGCATGGTGTTGCAGTTCATTTTGTATCGCGGATCAAGAGATGGCTCATCAGCAAAAACGGCTGACCAGTTAGCAGAACCTATACAGGTATATCCCATACCTGGCTTGATAACACCGGCACCAATATTTGCACAAATTACATCACCAGAACCCAGTGTAACCGGCGTTCCCTCTGCAACACCATAGACTGCTGCCGCTTCTTTCGATACGGTTCCAATCACGTCGTCAGAGTTTAAAATATCAGGAATTTTGTCCATATCGACTTCCGCTGCATCAAAGATTCGCTTGGACAGTCGTTTCTCGGCACAGTTCATCATGCCGTTCATAGACATGTCACCATACTCGGTTGCCATCACCCCTGTTAATCGATGAGAAATAACCTCTTTGTATTGGAGGAACTTATATGTATTTTCATAGATATCCGGCATATTGTCTTTGTACCACATGATTTTACAAATTGGTGCTAATTCTGGTTGCCAACCCACACCTGTAATTTTGTAATACTCATCATTGCCGCCAAGCTTCTCCATCAGTCGTTTGGCTTGCTCGCCTTGACGCATATCGCACCAAATACCGACTTCATCCAACAACACCTTTCCGCCTTGATCAACCGGAATCATGGTCATCATTTGATTACTAAAGGAAATAACTGCAATATCCTTTGGATCAATACCACTTTTCTTAATGACTTCCTTCATGCAATGAATAACAACTTCATTTACTTCTGAAATTTTTTGACTTGACCAGTTTGGTTTTGGATAATACGTTTCATAGGTTTCACTAACAGAAGACACATTATTCAAATTTTCATCCAACAACAAGGCCTTGTTCCCAGTGGTTCCCATATCATTGACTAATATATATCTTTTTCCCATGAAGTTCTCCTTTCAAATCCTGGCTAGTTATGGAAAAACTTATTGATTGGCTCTCCATTCATCAATCCAACTCGTTAAGCTTTTCAAGAAATATTTGCGTGCGTCTTCAATACCATCCGGCATCATATTAGTGAATTCGATTTTTTTGAGATGCCCTTCATCTCCGCAATCCCAAACCTTATGGGTACCGACAAAGCACAATGGCATATCTGATTTTCCATCCCAATTTTCAACAACATGAAATCCCAAAGCCTTTAGCGGAGCATCGATCGTTACATCCAACTGCACCCATTTGTCATCAACATAAATCTTTACGTAATTGTGAAAGTCAACGATCTCATTGTTCTCAAATAGTTTCATTAAATGATCGGGAAGCTCTACAACATTGTATTCGTCATCCGGATACCAGGTTAAATCCTTCCATCTCTGCAAGCAGATCATGTCCTTAGTTGCTACACCAATTTCATTGAACAGCTCTTTGATCAAGAAATTCTTACCTGAACAAGTTCCTTTGTTAGCCTGATAAACTTTGTAGGGATCACGTGAACCAATGGACCCAAAAGGAATGTCTCTCACCTTTTCATAAAGTGCAACAATCTGCTTGTCTTTAGAAAGCGTATTGATCTTCCATTCCTTCAAAATCTCTTTTCTCTGTTCTTTTGTTAATGTCATTGCCATTTTTCTCTCTCCTTAAACTGCTAATACACACGATATGTTTCTCCGCATGAGTACTCGCCAATGCCCGTTAGCCATAAGTTCATTGCCCACTCAATGTGGCCCCATTTTTCCTTATAATCTTCACCCAAAGCAATTCCATTAACAGCGTATCCTTTTGGAATAATGCTTCGTGCTATGGAAGTCATCATACCTGTAACTCCGCTTGCACAAGCAGCCTCAACAATACTTCCTTCTGCAATCAATTGCCCTTCCCCTTCTCCTTCGCCCGTATAGCCACGTGCGCTATTGAAAAAGACAATTTTCCTTTTTTTATCATCGTCAAATCGGGCTACAATCGTCTTTAGCAATAAGAAGTAGTTTAAACCCCAGTCTTGCAGAACTTCTTCCCACTTCAAACAAGACTCATCTTGGTTTTTCATCTCTTGTCGAAGTTGGTCCAAATAATAATTGCACACGATATAGTCAATATCGCCCATTTCAGTGATGATTTGATCCACTACATTTTCCATTGATACTTGATTTCCAGAATCTATGCATTGATAGCTAGGACCAAACATTTCTTCCAAAGCCTTGCTCTTATGAGTTTCCAAATCAATGATCCCCATATGAATACCTGTTTCTGTGCAAAAATCGATGACTTTGGATCCAATAAAATCATTTCCCCCAAGCATTAGACATCGCTTGTCCTTATGATCAGAAAAATATGCGTCCATTCATTTCACCCCCTATCGTAAGTATGTAATTCCGCCATCTGACAATAGCGAAACTCCTGTGATATCAGGATTTTCTGTCACGGCAAAATAGGCAAATAGTTTTGCAATTTCAGCAGGGTTTGTCATTCGACCCGTCAAGGATTTCGCATGCATTTTTCGAAGTCCTTCATCCACGTCGATACCCTTGCTGGCAATCACCCTTCGAATCATTGGGGTTTCTGTATGCCTTAAAGCCAAAGCAAAGGTTTTAATATGATCCGCCTTGTACTTATAAGCCAAATGCTTAGACAATCCCACAAATCCAGCCTTTCCGGCTAAATACGGTGCTGGAATTCCAGAAGAGGAAAGGGGTGCAGCGGTAAATAAAATACGTCCCCATTTTTGTTGGCGCATATGTGGCAATGATAAAAGGGTTAAATGCACAGCTGCCGACAAATCGATAGCAATCGTTAACTTGAATCCCTCAACCTCCATTTCCGGAAAACTTTGTTTACCGGCAGGACCCTTGATTGCTGCATTATTAATTAAAATGTCAACGCCGTGACCTTGCTTATGAATTTGATCCATCATATTCATAATCTCTTCTTTTTTTGACAAGTCGCATTGAACTGGTGTCGGTCGAATTCCACCAACTTCCGCATAAATCTGATCTGCAATTTCCTGGGTATTTGCAATATCACACATATACACATGTGAGCCCAGTTGTGCAAATTCCTGACAAATTTTTTGTCCAATTCCGCCACCTGCTCCAGTTACCAAAGTTACTCGATTCTGAAGAGGTCGATATTTTTTTTCCATCTGTTTGCTCCTTTGTTCTTACTTGGCGACAGCTTTTGCTTCTGCTTTTGCTTCGCTTTCCGTCGCTTTTTCCAATCGCCCCCAGCTGTATACAGAATAAATAACAGCTGCTGCAACAATCACACTCGGTGTGATCATTGGATCTACTTCATAGAAATTCAATGCCGGCAAGATCCCCAACATCAAGAGTGAGGTAACGGCTACTGAACAAGCTGGCGGATCGATATGTGTTTTCCCATAGACCAGCCAAAGTCGTGCGAAAAATTCACCCGCAAATGCACCAATAATCGCTCCGGCAAATCCCCAAAAAAGATTACCGCCACTGGCAAATACCGCATATCCAGCACCAATAGCAATATGATGGGTTACGGGAACGGGCAGACCTACATAGAATAAAGCAAGAGGGACTGCACAGATCAAGAACATCAGCGGTGCTGCCAGACCAGCAATCGATGTAGCCAACAACATCTTGACCGTATAAGCTGATAAACCACCGATCCCAAGAGCAAGTGTTAACAACATTGGTGGTGTCGCCATATAGGGAACCCAGTTATTCTTTGCAAAAATACTATAACGGCCCCCAAGTTTTTGGTCTTCTTCGTCAACTTTTCCAAATAATCCGCTATTGTCAAATAGCAATTTAGCAAGTACCGATGTAATCACGATAGAAGCGGCAATTGTATCAATTTTCCCAGGTAGTGCCATTCCAACCAAGGCATTCGTCACATAACCCATTGCTCCAAATAATCCACCGACAATCAAAACATCAGGCTTTTTCATATTCATCATTGGCAATGTGATATCACGACCAGATTCGATGTAACCCCGTTTCTGCGCATAGGACAAGGCTGCAACAGCACCAGCAAATGCCACATGCGGGCCAAACCAAATCCCAAAAGCAAAAGTTCCTAAGATGTCAACTTGCGCACCAGCCGCTACAGCAGCAACACCGACGATTCCAAAAATTCCACAAAATACAAAGGTCATGAGTGGTCCAATTGCTGAAGCAAAAATACCGGCAAAAAATGCAAAAATTAATGTTGTAAAATCCATACTTGTCTCCTTCTCTTATTTTATTGACGTCTCCGCCTACTTTTATTATAGGCATATGCCAAAAACTATGCTATAAACAAAAAAACAAAAAGAACAAACACTTGTATAATCTTTGTCCTTTTGTTTAAGTACTGATTGCCGTATTTTCAAGAGATTATGCCCACAAGATAACGTTTTCAACGCATATAGATCATTTACTGGATATTCTGTTTATACGAAAGTCTAAAGAATCAAAAAAAGAGAGTAAAACTTAAAATCTAAGTCTTACTCCCTCTCCAAACTTTATTTTGCTGTATCTTTTTCCCCAATCACAATATGCACAAGGTTATCAAATTGATCTGTGTTTGATGGCATTGGATCTCCCAATACACCCGATTGAGGCATATTCACTGCCAGCACCGTGTTTTCTTTGACAAAGACCGGAATCTGCTCCAATGGAACCTCAACATCGATCCAAGTTTCCCCTTGGAACCATCGCTCTTCAAAAAGTTCAAACCAACGCCCTTTCGGTAGGTAAACAGAACGGCTCCGTGCACCTTCCTCAACAATTGGCGCCACCAGCATGCTTCTTCCAAAAAGGTACTCATCCCATATCTCATGGGTCTGTTTATCCCCTTGGTAATCAAGCACCAGAGGCCTCATCAAGGGTTGACCTGACTCAACTGCATACTTTGCCTCTTGTTCGATATATGGCAACAAACTCATGCGCAGGTTCGCGAAATAACGATATACCGAGATCGCACGCTCATCGCCAGACCGCTCTGCAATATTCCATGGTGTTCGATCTTGATTCAACTCAGCCTTACTCTCGGCATGATATTGCATAATTGGACAAAAGGCAGCCATCTGCGTGGACCGAATAAACAATTCCGCTGTCGGCACTTCTCCGCTGAATCCACCCAAATCCCATCCCCAGAAAATCACTCCAGAAAGTCCTGCAGAAAGCCCTGCCAGAAGACTCCTTCTAAAAGCGCCAAAAGTAGAACGCTCATCTCCTGCCCAATGGGCTGGGAATCGCTGAGCACCGGTGTATCCGGCACGTGAGAAGGTGATTCCTTTGTTTTGCTGGGCAAATCGATAATAAGATTCCACATACTCATTGGGATAAGCGTTCCGCATTTGTCGTCCGGTTCGTCCGTCGGCGAATTCCAAATCATAGCCAAAAACGAACTCTCCACCGTCGGTTTTAAAACCATCAACACACAAATCATCAATCAAATACTGCCGCTGATCGAACCACCATTTGTTTGCCTTTTCATGGCTAAAGTCCATCAACAAACTATCTTTAAACCACCCTTCTGGCATCCGATACGGACTGCCATCTGGATTCTTCACCGCAAAACCTTGTTTGATAAAATAGGCTTCATCCATGATTTTTTGTCGATGTTGAAGGCTCGTAATCTGCTTGATAACCGGAATTTGCCATAAAATACATTTCAAATCATTTTCATGGAGATATTCTACCATTCCCTTTGGATCTGGCCAACGACCCCATTCCGGAAAAGAAAAGTCATCATATTGAAGAATACCCCCCTCTGGTTTTTCTTCATAAACCGCATCGTTGAAAATGTAAAAAGTAGCTTCATCACTCCATGCTTCAATCACCAAAACGGTAGACGGAATGCCATGTTTTTTCGTCAATTCCACCTGTTTGCGTACTTCCGCCTCACTGTCCCAATTGTTACTAGACATCCACGGTCCCAATGCCCAAGTCGGCACCATCTCGGCTGGTCCATTCATTTGATTAATTCTTCTTACTTGCTCCTGAATCGAACCCGTCACTAAAAGGCCTTCCATGACGTCTGCTTCTACACCCAAGCGCAGGGTATTCTCTGACTGACTTCCGCAATCTATCCATGAGTAATAATCAGTCTTGATCTGCATGCCGTATCCACCAGTTGTATAGAATAGCGGCATTGGAATATAGGTACGCAATCCCTGCCCCTTGTATTGGTTATAGACATACTGGTCAACAAACTCGCCACGTTGATTCAGCGCGTTATATCGCTCGCCCAAGCCATAAATCTTCTCATCCTTCAACTCAAGCGCAAGTTCCGCCCCTACCAATTGACCATCAACTAGGTGTAGGCACACTCCACCGTCTTCTGCTGACCGCATCCGCTCTTCTCCGTTTTCATAGAGAACAAAGGAAAAGGGACTCGCTGTCACTTCAAGGGTATATTTCTCGCAGATGTCTTTCCAATTTCCTGGCAAACTGTTCGTTTTACTTTTAATTATATCCGCCTTTTCAATTGACCATGCTAACCCGTCACTACTTAAATTGGCAATAAATCGTATGCCGTCGCCTTCGTAGGCCGTATTGATGCCATCAAGAACGATGGCTTCTAGGTTTTTCAACCACCGCTTCTCCCCGATCTGAACACGGAATACTTTTGTTTTCACTTCCGGATGCTTTTCAAATGACAAGAAATAATCACAATTCTGATCCGCCGCCTGCGGCGAAACTTCAAATTGCCAACCACCCTCTACGAGTGTTCCAGCAAGTACTTTTCCGTTCCAATTCAAAACAAGAGGGTCTAACTGATCCAAGGGAACTGCCGCCGCTTGAATAACAATTGTCTCCCCCGCCATCGGTTGAAGGGGCTTTCGCTCTTCGAAACAAGCTTCATACCGATTGCCGTTGCCGGCTGGTCGATGCAAAATAAAGCGTGTTTCCAATTGCCCCAAGGCTTCCAATTTCATCGAAAGCAAGGGATACAAGGCCTCTTCCTTTGATGAAGCAAAGAGCAAATCCCGCGCCCTTTGAAAGCTCCCCTGCTCCACATAATACCAAGATAAGAGCAAACGCTCCTCATCGGAGACCATGTTCTCTTCTATTTTCTGAGCCAACACTTTCACCGCTGCCACCAAGACAAGATCTTCCGGTTCAAACAATCCAAAAGGGACGCATGCCAATAACGTATCGAAGCGAACTTCTTTCTTTCGGGTATCGGAAGCAAGGGTTACACCAGAGATTAAATGTTGAAAGACAAAGGCCCGCATCTCTCGAATTTTTTTTCGAATATCATCGCGTTTTAAAAACAAATTGACGTTTCGCAAGCTCCCATAAAACAAGCCAAGACTTGAGGTATGATGGCTACTGCTTTCATCGTAACAAACGGCACGAATGGGTTCCATGGCACCCATTACCAGCCGATCCACCATCTTCCCGATCTTTTCCTCTTTCAAGAAATTTGCATCCATGGTGCCACTTGCCAGCAAACCTGCCAAATACACGGTTAGTCCATCGTCCACTAAATCCTGATCCGATCGACTCATCCGCTTTTCAATTATTTGACTAAGCGCGCTCCAGTTTTTGTTGGCAGCAAATTGATAACCTCGATATAAATCGTCCATTTTCATTTCAAGCTCCTACGTATTTTTAATATGACAGGTTGACACATATTCCGCACACGCCCAAATCAAAGGGTTGATATAACACTGATTCTCATCATCACCATTAATCGCTTCCGGCATTAAACCGTAATCGTTGCCGTGATCGCTGATCCATTCAAGCTTTCGAATATAGGTATTCTCATCACCAACAAGATGCGCGTACTGGGCGCAGGCCCCGGTGTTGAAAATCCAAGGACCATGGTGATACTCCTGCTCACTGTAACCAATCCCATCTTCATAAAAGGCCGCATGATCAATCAGATGCTGATGGGTCAAGCGCATATTTTCAGTATCTTCAAAGCCATAAAGCAGGCCGAAATACTGGGGCGTATCATACTTTTTAACCAATTCGTTATGGTAGGATACATACCCATATTGATAACCTTCGCCCTCTAGGTAGGTTGATTCCACACCCCTAAGAATTTCGGCATTCAAGTCTTTTAATTGCTTGCAAAAATCCGGATCCTCGATCATCTTCAAGGCTGCCTTCACTCCACCATAGATAAACATATTAGACGAGGTAATAAATGCCGGTCCGAAAACGCCCTCGTTGACGCCCCCTTCTGGCCCTACCATGCCATTCTTTTTCTCACAGGTCAACAATGCGGTCAGCAAGCTTTTCAACTCCTGCTCAGCCATCAGCTGCCTGCCAGTCATGGTCTTATAGACCCACAGGTTATGGGCGAAGTATCCAATCGAATCCAATTGATGAAAGACATTGTTGTTTGCCCCTTCCGATGGATTCCCCTCTCCATTATATCGCTGATAAAACTCACCACTGGATTTTCTCTTCCGATTCTTCAAATAACAAATAATCTCTTTTGCTTCCTTCAAATGACCCGCCGATAAAAAGGCACGCGCAACCATCATCGAATCCCTGGCATAATAACTCGGCATGCCATCGGAATAATAATGCCCGGTCAAATCGGCCGGAACAAATCCACCAATCATTGCACTTTTAATGGCAATCCGATTGACCCTTTCCTGTTCTTGATGCCGAGGATCCTGCAGGGTATTGCCTTGTTGAATAAATGTATCCCAATAGGTCTGCGCCTTGTTTTTCAATCGGCTAGCTTGGCTTATATTTGTTTCCAGTGCTTCTATCGTTCGTTCAAACTGCATCTTCCACTCAAAAGAAACTGATCCCATCGCAGGCAAGGTCACTTTTTTTCCCAATAAGATCCCTGTTAAAGAATCATCACGCGGTTCTATCGTCGCATCATGTCCTTCATCGTACAAAAGAGCGCTTGTTAGACGATAAATAAATCCGGTTGGTCCTTCTTCCACAATCGTAATTAAATCACAATCTTCTGCACGCACTTCAATAGCACTATGCGCACCAGCAGCAATGACTCGGCTCTCTTTTTTCTCTACTTTCATCTTCGCCTGGGGCCGTAGCAAGACATAGGCATACACTTCAATTTCCCGACTTTTATTTTGTTGATCTGTAATATCACATTGAAAACCCAAACTACTTTGGCCAAATCCAAATCCACGATCAGTCTTTGTCAACCCGTCCATTTCAAACCGATCTGTAAAGCAGAATCCCTCTTCGGTTTTGCTCTCTACCGGCTTAATATGAACCGGATGCCCAGCTTTACGCTCCAGGCGGTTTCCATAATAAATGCGATCGCCATCCTTGATTAAAGTGACCGCACTATGAACCAAATCCAGATCAAACCCATCGTAGAAAAGATGCCGTACACCGGTTCCCTTGCCATCAATGATTCCTTCATTGACACCATACATCCCCGCCAATTTTTCACAGCCTATTATTCCTAATCCTGGATATCTCATTTGCCATCTTCCCTTCCTGCTACAGCTAACGCGTGAACCAAAAATCCCGCGCAGGTCGCAAAGTGCGCACCGGTCGCCCACTCGCCAGTTTCTTCATCAATGCTTTCGCATGCGATGGTATTATCCATGTCTGTCCGCGACAACATCTCTAGGGCTTCTACTTTTCGCCCGTTTAACAAGCTATTGCAGATACTCAAAATCCATGGATGATCCGCATGAGAACAGCCCAGTTCTTGGAAAGATGAGTCGCTGAAGTAATGGTTAAAAGCAGATGAATACAGTCTCGCCTTGGTATTTTGAACCACTTCATTTTCCGCTTCTACAAATCCATAATAAGAAAACATCGTCAAAGATCCTGGCGGCTCATCATAGAAATCACTCTGCCCTTCCAAATCCGTACTCCAACAGAAGACCTTTTTCCCATCAAGTTCAATCACCATATGTGACCAAATCGCCTGCTTCACCCCATCAGCCAAGGCACCAGCTTCTCTTTCCCGGTTCCCTAGCTTCTCGTCGATTTTTCCAAAGATTCGCAAGGCTTTCCATACCAGAACATTGTTGTAAGTCAAATACGGGTACACACGCATATCATCAGTCGGCATGAGGAAGGTTCCAAATAGATCCACACTCTCATGCTTCCAACTCATCATGCGATTCCAAATGACTTGCAATCCTTTTTTCACCATCGGTTCCGATATAAATGACCAGTCACCAGTAGCCTCTAGGTATTGATTCAATGCCAACAGCGGCGCACAAAGCTCGTCCATTTCAAAGCCGGGTTCTAAGACAACTCCGTCGATATACCGACTATGTACACCAATATTCTTGATCTGACGGGTAAAGACATATTCCAAGGCTTCCTTGGCCGTTTCTGGTTCAGTCAACAACAAAGCAGGAAAGCTCCAAATCAAACTGTCCCGGTCCCAATAGGCCGCACTTACATAATACCGAGGACTTCTTGATGTGCAAAGAATCCGTTCCTCTGTATCCAAGGTTTTCCCTGTTGCATAAAAGTAATTGAAAAATTGATTCACATTTAAAATTCGGTTCATATGGTCCTCATACAAATTCAGAACTCTTTCGTTCAGCCAATTTTTCAATTGCTGAACAAGCACGTCTCCCGTTTCCCTCTGCATATGAATGGCCTGGGTCACTGCGCCCACTTCTTCAAGCCCAATGCCCATAAAAAGATCCACTCTACCTGTCGAACCCAATTTTTCTGACTTCCACTCCACCTTTTTTTCAAGAGAGAAGACCGATTCTTCCTCATTCCACTCCTGCTGATCAAAGCCTCCCTCCGTTAAAAAACCAAAGGAAAACATCGTCACTCCCGTTCGAAAATCAAAGACCAAGCCTTGATTCCATAGGCTGTGATAAACTTGGCGGTTTCCTTGAACAGGCTTGCTTTCATTGATACTGTGGAGGACTTGACCAAAGTTACCATTGACTTTAATCAACACTTCAGGCCTCTCGCCGTCTGTTTCCACTTCAATCCGAAGAAAAAATCCCTTGCTATGTTGAGGCGCAACATATTTTCCACAAATGCGTACGCCGTTGCTTTCGATTGTAAAGGTTGGAATCCAGTATGATTCCCATTCCCAAATTAAATGATCCATGGGGACGACTTCCCCATTTACGGTAAGAATCGGCACTAAAAACGGATCGCCCGTGAGTTCGATCACACCTCGGTCCCTCATCGATAAATAATTGATACTTTCAATGGCACCATTCTCTGCAATGGTTGGCAAAGCGATATATTCATTTCCTGTTGGATAATATCGTTTCTTCATGATTTTCTCCTAATTTTTCTGTCGGTTCACCCTGTAAAAGGGGAACGCGGGGTTGCGCACATGCAACCCCACATTCTGAAACTATTGAATCAATTGCTCCAATGCAACTTTCGCATCTTGCAAGGCTTGCTCTGGTGTTTTTTGTCCCAATTTTGCTTGTTCCAGTTCTTGACCCACGATATCAGTCAATTCATTCCAGCTTTCAATTACTGGAGGAACCACCAAGGTATTCAATGCTTCAAATACAACTTCTCTGCTTTCTGGTGGGCTTTGCTCCAAGTATGCCGCCAATATAGTTTCATCTGTTAACGCCGGTAATTCCCAGCTGGATGCAACGCGAATCTCAGCCGATTCTTGGCTTGACGTATAGAATTTCACCCATTCCCATGCTGCTTCAGGATTCTTCGTATTTTTAGAAATCGCAACTCCGTTTGAGAAGAAGTGATGGGCTTTTTGCGTGTTTCCTGGTTCTAGTGCAATGTCCCAATTGAAATCCGCATCCGCAAATGATCCAAACATCCAAATCCCGGATCGAAGCATGGCAATCTTACCGGCTTTAAACATATCGCCATCAGATTGACCGCTCATTTTCGCATCGTTCGGTGTTACATTGTATTTGTTGATCTTGTCGATCATCCATGTTAATGTCTCTACATTTTCTTTTGAATCAATCAAGACTTCTGTTTTGTCTTCGTTGAAGATCTTTCCACCATTTTGCTCGATAGTTTTGTAGAATTCCCAGAACTGAATCGGAGCAAATGTACCCCAAACACCCGCATCGGCATCGGTTAATTTTTGTGCCGCCGCTAGCTCATCTTGCCATGTCCATGATGCATCCGGATAGGCAAGGCCTGCTGCGTCAAAAAGATCTTTGTTGTAAAACATCACGACGTTCGAGAAGCTTTCCACCAAACCATATTGTTTTCCGTTTAATTGGAAGGCATTCAAGGCGGTCTCATTAAAGACAGAAGGATCAAATGCTGTATCCTTTGCCATCAATGCATCCATGTCATATAGAGCATTCTTAGACGCGTAGGTCACAAAGTTTTCATAGTTTAACTCAAAAGTGTCCGCTTCTGTTTTTGATGCGACTTGAGTCTGTAGTTTTGTAAAATAATCATCCCAGCCTACTGTTTCGTAGTCCACTTTGATCCCTGGGTTTTCCATTTCAAAGGCTGCAATCATCGCTTCTAAATCTGCAATATGATCCGGTGCTGCTGAAAAGGTCATATACTTCACTGTTACGGGTTCAGCTGCCGGTTCTTCGGTCGTTGCCGGTTCTTCGCTTGCTGCTGGTTGATCTGCCGCAGCTGGTGCTTCCGTTGACGCACAACCACTAAGTACAGAAACTACAAGAATTAAAACTAATGCAAAACTGGTCCACTTCTTCATTCTTTTTCCTCCCTTATTTTAGACCCGTATGGGTCAAGCCTTTAATGATATACTTCTGCGTAAAGATGTACACAAACATCATGGGTACAATGCTGACGAGAGTCCCCGCCATTAACACATTCCAATCCGTCGTCCAACGTCCTTTCAAACTCGCCAATCCTAGCGGCAAGGTCATATGAGTCGTATCTGTGGTAATAATCAACGGCCACAAGAAATTGTTCCAGCTCGCCATAAATGCGAAGATGAACAAGGTTGCAAAGACTGGCTTAGCCAAATGAATGATGATCCGAAAGAAAATGGTGACATATCCAGCTCCATCGATAAAAGCTGCCTCTTCAATCGAGTTAGGAATCCCCTGAAAAAACTGCCTCATCAGGAAGGTTCCAAATGCGCTAAAGATCCCCGGTAAAATCAATGCTTGATAGGTATTTGCCCAGCCCAACATATTCATCATAATAAACAGTGGTGTCAGGGTTACCTGTTGCGGTACCATCAAGGTAGCAAGATACACATAGAAGAGAACCTCTCTTCCCTTAAACTGAATGCGTGCAAAGGCATAGCCTGCCATTGAGCAGATCAACACCTGAAAAAAGGTTGAGATCGCCGCCACGAAAATACTGTTGAAGAAAAATCGTCCCATCGGCACGGTTTCGAACACCTGCCGATAGCTATCCAATTTCGGATTTTCAGGAATCCATTTTGGCGGCAATACAAAGGTTACATTGGAACTCTTAAGTGATGTCGATAGCATCCACAAAAATGGTAAAATCATGGCAATTGCACCGATCGTTAAGAACAAGTACATCCCTATTTTTTTCATTCTACTTTTATTCATCGCTATACCCCCACTTCTTCTGCATCCGATTTTGTGCAAATGTGAAAGCGAAGATAATAATAAACAAGACCCATGAAATTGCTGAAGCGTATCCCATCTTATAGTAGCGGAATGCATTTAAGTAAATCTGTTGAACCATTACGCTGGTTGCACCCGCCGGTCCCCCTTCTGTCATAACCCAAACCTGATCAAATACTTGGAATGAATTGATTAAGGAGATCGTTACAACAAAGAAGGTCGTTGATGAGAGCATCGGCCAAGTAATATGACGAAATTTTTGCCATCCATTAACACCGTCAATGGCTGCTGCCTCATATAAATGATCGGGAATTTCTTGAAGACCCGCCAGATAAATGACCGTAATAAATCCAATATCTTTCCAAACCGAGGTTAAAATGACCCCGATCATAGCCCAATCGGCATCGACCAACCAACCCGGACCCGCAATTCCAATCAAGGAAAGCAAGTAGTTCACAATCCCATATTCTGGATTCAAGAGCCATTTCCAAATCATTGATACTGCAACCCAAGAGGTGATAACTGGGATAAAATACAGGGCCCGATAAAAGACAACTCCTTTTAACTTTTGATTGAGGAGCATGGCCACTCCCAATGAAATAATCATTACGCTTGGCAGGTATCCTGCTATAAATTGCAGGGTGTGCAATAGAGCACCATGAATATTGGGATCTCTGATGACCCGGCTATAATTCGCTAGTCCAACCCATTGAATGTCTCCAATTAAATCCCACTTTGTGAAGCTCAGCCCCAAGGATGAAACGATGGGTATAATAACAAACACCGTCATTCCAATTAGGCTGGGAAGCAAAAATATTGCAAGGGTTTTTGCTTTGTTCCATTTAGTAAATCCAACCATCTTGCACGCCTCCTATCGCTCAAACTCTTTCACGGTTCCCCGTTCAAGAATTGAGATCTCCATCCATTGTTCTTTCTCAACGGAATTGATCCCCTTATTCACAATTTCCAATACCGTCTCTGCCGCCCTGGCTCCCTTGGAGAATATATTTTGATTCACAGTTGTCAAGGCAGGATAGGTCATCTTGGAAATCGACAAGTTATCAAATCCAATGACACTCATTTCACTGGGTACATTCACCCCAGCATTGTGAAACCCTGTTAACACGCCTGTCGCAATCAAATCCGCTGTGCAACAGACCGCCGAAACATCCGGCAAGCCACAAATCTTTGCTGCGGCTTCCACACCCCATTCATAACTGACTGAATCCTCAAAAAGATATTCTTCCTTATAAGGAATTCCGCTTTCTTCAAGGGCTCGTATGTATCCGGCAAATCGCTTATCCGAAACTCCATTTTCCTTTAATTGCCCCGTTACCATGGCAATTTCTCGGTGCCCCTTATCAATCAGGTGCTTGGTTGCCAGATAGCCGCCCAACTCGTCGTCAATGCGCAAATGATGAAAATACTGATCCTCCACATAACTATCTATCAGCAAAACGGGCACCTTCACTTCTTTTAGCTGCTCGTAAAGCCCTTCCTTGTAGATGCCCAAAAGAACAATGGCATCCAAATTCCAGTTAACCAGCACATCCAAATACGTAGTGTCCTTATCCACCCCCGTCAGCATCATATAATAGCCTTCTGCTCGCAGCTTGTTTTCAATACCACTGATAAATTCTGAGTAGAATGGGTTTTCCAATAAGAATTGTCGATGTTCCTCTGTCTGAGGAATAATCACCCCAATCATCCGCGACCGCTTAGAAACCAAACTACGGGCTGAGAAATCCGGTACATAATTCAATTCCTCAATCACCGCGTTAATCTTTCGAATGGTGTCGCTCGACACCTTGCCATGTCGGCCGTTAATCACATTGGAAACCGTAGTGGGTGATACCGCCACACGCTTCGCTATGTCTTTAATCGTTACTTTCGCCATAATGCCTCCTTCTAGGTTTAACGTTAAACGTACCGGTAAAAAGAATAGCTATTCCAAATAGCCCTCATTACGTTTAACGTTAAACCTACCTTCAAAAAAAATAAAACCCCTTACGTTCGAAACGTTTTCTTGTTTTAATCATAAGGGGTTTTTTTTAGGTTTGTCAAGTGGTTTTGCAAAGTTCTTTTCTTCATACAATAAAGCATTCATAAACGAATTTCTCTTAAACTATCTCACCATCGCAATAAATGAAAGAATCAACTTCATTCCGTACGCCATCAAAATTCCCCCACAAACCACATTGATGCCTTTGAGAATTCTTGTAGTGAAGTTCTTTTTAAACAAGGTCGTTGCGATGGCAAGCCCCATAAACCAGATAAAAGACGCCAATGCCACACCAATAATAAAGGAATTAATGGCCTGAGTCGGCAAGGAAGCCCGAAAGCCTCCAAATAAAAGAGTGCCGTCAATAATCGCCTGTGGATTTGCCCAGGTTACCAAGAAGGCCGAGGCAATAATCTTTGGCACTGACTCATCCAGTTTGACTTCTTGATCTTCCTCAATCTTGCTGCGGATTAAATTAAACCCAATGGCAGCAACCGCGACTCCACCAAAGAGTAAAATGCCTTGCTTTAGCAGCTGATACTTTTGCAGTACCCCACCAATTCCGTAGAAGCACAAGAGGGCCAGCGCGATATCAAAAAAGATCACAATCATACTGACAAGAAAGGCATCCTTTGGGCGCTTTCTCAATCCTGTGTTGATGACATATAAATTCTGCATCCCTATGGGAGCGACATAAGAGATTCCCAATACAAATCCCTGTAAGATAAATGACAATTCCACCACTCCTCTCTAGACCATTATTTCTGAAAATTGCTTGACCTGATCTCTCACTCTTTTTTTATTCTCTTTGGTATGATCCGCCTTGTCTTCCCACCAGATATTCAGAATCTCCATTTTCTTTTTCTTACGATTCCGCTTGATTTCGATTCGGCCAATAAAGCGGTCACCGAGTAAAATTGGCAATACATAATAGCCAAACTTTCGGTCGACGATTGGTGTATAGATCTCCCACTTATAGGAAAAATCAAAAAGTTCTTCAATCATTTTTCTATCCCAGATCAAATTGTCCAAGGGTGCGACAAATTCTAAGCGGTCTGATTCTTCAACGCCTGCTATTACCTGATTCATCAAAGCCTGATCATCGGCTAAATAATAATAGGGCAGTTTACAGTCTTCAACCTCGATTTCCCGAATTTTCTTTTCTTCCAGCAAAGTGGTGAACACTTGGCCCCGCTCCTTGGCTTTTAGGCCATCGATCCCAATATAGGCATAACTATTGTTTGCGTGCAACAACCCCACACCGCCGATTCTTCTTAATACCTTCCAGCACCATTGCTCATGACGGGTTCGGTTGGGGTTCTCCGCTTCCAATACTTCTTTTTGAATATGACGTTCTGGAAGGTCATAGTACTTCCTGGTGTTCTGTTTGCGGCTGATGACTAGTCTTCCCTGATCGTAGAGCGTATCCAGTACAGCCCTTGCCAGGCTGCTTGGTACACCCCAATACCAGTCCACTTTGCCCTGCATGGACAGATCTTTTGAATTTACTTCTCCATTTTCTTTAATATAGGCGATCACCTCATCCATTGCTTGCGGAATGGCTTGATGACTCTTCTTTCCCGTAAATGCCCACTCTCTCTGAAAAGAGAAATATGGCCAGTCTTCACGCAGGCAGATACTCATATTCTTGTCAAACCAATCGATGAGCACCCTGTCTTTGTACAAAAGGTCATAAACCTGGCTTTTTTCAAATCCTTCCACTCTAGATTGCAGTACAAGCTCATGGTTTTTGCCGCAAACATCGATTGGATCGAATTGCACACAGGCCGCTTGTTGCACGAATTCAAGAATGCCTGTTTTTCCATGAAATTTTTTTGATCCATACAGTCCCTGTTTTAACAACAAAAACTGCCTGGCTTGCTTTTTTGTAATCATTTTTTGTCCTCTTTATAGGCCACACCATCCATCATACACAAACATCTCTCATCAAAGAAATCTGTTGTGAGTGTCATTCTCGCTGGCGGATGCTCCCCAAAAACCTCTGTAAACACATCGCATGCCTCTCGCAAATCTTTGATATTCCTTAAATAAAGGTTGATTTGAATGATTTCCTGCAAGGACGCTCCAGCTTGTTCAAGGGTTTCTTGCATGGATTCGAAGGTCTTTCGCATTTGATAGGCAACATTTTGTTCTGCATATCCCCCTGCATGATGAGCCAGATAAATAAATCCGCCTGCCTCCACACAGGAAGCGCATGTGTCATCCCCGCAATGAGTCGGGTATCGATTAATCATGTCTTTTTTCCCCCTTAATCTCATTCTTCCTTTTCTTTATTCTACCATGTGTCGGTTTGTTTCATTTGGAAATTTTCCATTCTTTGTATATAACAAGCCATTCGATTGCTCGAATGGCTTGTCAATTACTCGTGGCGTATTAAAAAAGTTTTCATCAGCTGAAAGGCAAAATTACTTTCTTCAAATGGCATGATTGCCCAAACATGCGGCATAAATGCGTAGCGAAATCCTTCGATGGGCAAATCCTGTTCTTCCGCAATTTGCAAAAGTTCCGCGCATTCTGGTTCTAGAATTTCGTGTGTACCAAAATAGACTTGAATCTCTCCTAAATCATGCAAATCACCAAAGATCGGAGAAATCAAGGGATTGGTTCGATCGTCTCCTTTGGAATAGGCCTTGGCCACATCCTCCAAGATCTTTTTAGAAAGCAAGTCGTCTTTCGCTTCCGCTTCTTCCAATTTGGGATGGGTCATGGTCAGATCGACCCATGGCGAATAAAGCACCACTTTTCTTGGCCGTCTTTCAACCCCTTTGTCTCTTAACACTTGTGCAAATGACAAGGCCAAACCACCCCCTGCTGAATCACCCATCAAAACAAAGTCATCTTCCGGATAATTACTCATCAAAAGTTGAAATCCTTCAGAGACTACATGATGGGTGTCACGATAACAAAAATCAGGTGCTGTCGGGTAGTCGATAAAGGTAACACGTCCACCCAAATCGCGTAATAATTTGTCGATAAAATACCAATGCAAGGTAGAACCTTGGGATACATAACCGCCGCCATGCAAGTATAAGATATGTCGATTTGATTGATTGTCTTCCTTCCACATGGTGATCATTTGATGCTGCTGAATCCACTCTCGATCAAATTGATAGGCACGGCGAAATAAATACGGAGGCAAATTTTCGATTTCTGATTCCTCCAAGGGAAAATGATCATCAAACAGTTTTCTGTTTTGCATACGGCTCAAGGCATTCATGGCATTGAGCATAAATCGGGTCGACCCACTGATTTCTGTAAAATCCGTTAGTTTCATTATGCACTCCCCTCCTCTATCAAGTACTCTCATTTTACCAAATCACTTCTGTGATAAAAAGAAAACCACTTAAAAGTGGCTTTTCTTTATACCGTTAATAATCTTCTTCCAAGCTCATAAACATCGTTTAATGCCTGATCATTCTCTGCAACCGCATCTGGTCGCATTTTTGTTGACACCCCATACACCTGTACCAAGTCTGTCTTTGTATAATTGGCAAGATACTCCATAATGCCAACCAAGTTCACAGCACCGGAATCCTCTTCATCATCACCGCCATAAGTCATCAGCAATACGATTTTCTTTCCTCGCCATTTTTCAAATGGAACAGCATAAAGTCGATCAATAAAGGCTTTCATCTGTGCAGTCATGCTAAAAAAATAAATAGGCGTAGCAAAAACAAGAATGTTTGCTTCCTCAAAATAATCATAAAGCTCAGTCATATCATCCTTGATGGCACAATGCTTGATTTTTCCCAAATCACAACTCATGCAAGCCGAACAAGCTTGAATCTTCTTCTCCTGAAGAAAGATCTCGGTAATCTCACTACCTGGCTGACCCTCCAGTAAACCTTTTTCATACATGTGTAAGAGCGTAGCCGTATTTCCATTTCGAATTGGACTTGCCAGTATAGAAAGCACCTTCATTTTCGACCCCCCATGGTTTAATCCTTAGGCCATTAAGAGGCCTCTTCATATTTTGGAAAGAGAAACTGAAACACCAGTTTTGTATTGACCGCTAAGCCAAAGAACAGCACAATCAATCCGAAACCTTGAATCATAGTGATCTGCTCATGTAAAACAAACAAGCCAAGAAGCGTTGCCGTCAATGGTTCTACTAGGGTTAAGGTTACAGCCGTTGGCGCATCCACGGATTGAAGTCCACGCGCGAACAAGGTGAATGCTAGGGCAGCTGAAAAAACACCCAAATGCAAGACTACCATGCTTCCTCGTATACTCCATACCCAAGTCAGATCACTCATCAATAAAAAGGGAAGTAAAATCATTCCAGAGACTAAAAACATAAGTCCATTAGCCAGTTGATTGGGCCCCAAAACTAAAACTTTTTGTGCCGCTTTCACATATAAGGCATAAACCATTCCTGCAAGTAAAGAACAAATTACACCCATCACATCCAATTGAATGGTAGGATCAACACCGATTAATAAAAGACATCCTAAAAGAGAAATCATTGTCGATACTTTCCATTGTAAACTGAGTTGATTCCCGGTCATCTTATCAATCATTCCTGAAAAAACAGGTGCGCTTCCAATGGCGATCAATGTTCCAATCGCGACCCCCGATCTCTGAACACCCGTAAAAAATAGTGGCTGATAGGCCGCTATGCAAACTGAAGCCAGCAATATAAATTTCTTTCTTGGAATATTTCCAATATGAAAGCGCTGTTTGACTAAGGGAATCATCACCATAATGACACCACCTAAAATCATGCGTATCGCCCCGATAGAAAGGGGACCCGCCCCAGAGGGAGCAAATGCTTGCGCAGTACCCGTTGTTCCCCAAAGAATGGCAGCAAGTGCCACAAATCCATATCCGCTATTCCGACGCTCTTTCATTTACATCTTCCTCTACTTTCTGCACATTTACCTGTCTAGACGTAAATTCCGTCGATTACAATTCTGACTATGTTGAATTGATTCATTGTAATATGATCACTTGAGTTTATTGGGTCATAAATATTGATTCGATCATATAATACTTCAGAATAATAGGCAAATACCTTGACATCAAATTCCTCGAACTATACGATTATAAGCAACTACGGAGGAACTGTAATGAATGACATCAGAAAACCCATTATCAAACTTCAAACGAACGACAACTACAGAATCATAGCGATCAGTGATATTCATGCTCATGCAGACCATTTTCAAACCATGCTTACGCAACTTGCAATGGCTGAAGATGATATTCTAGTCATTGTCGGCGATTTTATTAATCGCGGACCTTCAAGTCTAAAAACGGTCCAATTAATCAAAGAGATTCAAACACGTCCAAATACGTATATATTGAAAGGAAACCATGAATCCTTTGTCTATGGCTCTTTGATGGACGAATCTCGTACCGATCGTTTTCTTCGATTTCTCCAGCATACGTATTACCCAACCATCGTACACGAAATGGCAAAAGAGACAGGCTTTGATCTCGCTTCCTGTCCCGATGGGAAAACACTTCGTGACCATGTGTTGAATCACTTTATGCCGCTTTTAGAAGATTTAAATCAACTGCCGATCATGCTTGAAAATGAGGATTTCATCTTCGTTCATGGCGGCTATGAACCTGGCTTGGATCCGATGAAAGATGAATCTAAATTCTTGAAATACGACAACTATAATGAACTTAGTGGCATCAATACCAAACCAGTCGTTGTCGGGCACTGGCCTGCCAGTAATCTTCGAAGTGATTCTTTCACCAACGTTCCCTTGTTCAATACTGAGAAAAAGATCATTACCATTGATGGCGGACTGGGTGTGAAATCATCTGGAGAGCTTAATGCCTTAATCATCGAAAAGAAGAATGGCGAGATTACCTACCATCATCGACAAGTGAACGACTTCAAACAAGCAACCATAAAAGAAACTCATCAGTTTCAAATTGAAGATCCAATCTATGTTTCGTTTCCACATTTTGAAGTGGATATCGTTCTAGAACAGAAGGACTTTGTTCTTTGCACCCATCAACACACAAAGAAACCCTTGTCTGTCTTTCCCTCTCTGCTTGAAAAAGAAGATGGGCAATACAGAATTAAAACAACCTATATCAACAAGTTCTTTACTCTACCCATCGGTCAAAAGGTCGAAGTCTGTCAAACCTTTGAAGATTGCGCCCTGGTGAAAGTGAACGAGGAGTTTGGATGGATACTCAGCAGCCAATTATAATGAAGAGCCACCCCGAAGGGTGACTCTTACTTTATGCGGTTTCAATAGACCGCCTGACTTTATACAATGCCTGTTTCGGATTCACCGCAACCAATACCAAAGCAAACAAGCCATATGCGGTCGCCGTATATACTAAAATGTCCAGCAGATCTCCTTGATTTAAGGCCAACAAAAAATTAAATGATTGATGAATAATAATTGGAACGATCAGATTATGATTCAAATTATAAAATACCGTTATAATCACCGAAATTCCAAGTACAGCAATCATAAACAAGACACTATACTTGACAAGCTCTAATCCGACATATCCTGAAAAGAACCAAAGCGGTGTATGCCAAAATCCCCAGAGGACCCCGATTATAAGCGCAGCTTTTATGGAACTCATTTTCTTCTGCAGTTCATTAAGGGCGTATCCTCTCCACCCAAGTTCCTCCCCAAGAGAACCTCTCGCAAGCAAATCAAAAAATGTAAGAATAAGCATTCCCATTCCTGGCAAAGAAAGTGCCAAGTTTAATTTTGCACCCGAGAATCCTTTGGCTATTAGAAAAATCAAAATCTGAATGATGGTCACAATGATAATGATTGAGATTTTGATTCTTGGTTCAAATTGCCTTTTCACATAATCTTTTATTTTGTCACCGGGAACATTTTTTTTAAAAAGAAGCAAAAACGCGAATGTTGACGACCATGCAGCAACAATCTGCATGCCATATAAAATACTTTCTGGAAGCCCAAGCATCATACCAAATCCAATACTTGCTAAAAAGAGCCAGAAAATCAGATTGCTCAAAAGAACAAATCGAACAAACGGCCTTTTTGTAAATATTGCGATTTTCATTTTAAAACACCCCTTCAAACTGAATTTCTTACACCTTCAGTCTAAACCTGTGGCTTAGGCCCTAGTCAAATCTTTTATTCAATCGGTGCATACAATTCTAAAAAAATACGCTCCAGTCCATCTTTATATGCCGTCATCAGGGTACTTACATAGACCACACCCTTCAGTTTATACCCACTCTCGAATGCGATTTTCCTTAATTGATCACCCACTTGCTCATCAATCCGTGCTCCTCCCGTTGTATATCGCCCGTCTTCTATAATGGTGTAGAGACATCTTGGATGCGCCCAGACTTCCTCTTCAACCGTCTTCTCAACTGGATCAAGCTCTCGACCAACAACAAATTTATCTTCAATAATTCCTCTTTCATCAAATCGAATAACCCGCCATAAATCCGTTACTGTGACTGCTTTTTTCACACTTCTCGTATTCTTTTTAAGAATATCATACTCATCATAGGCCGTGAACTCAGAGATCTCCCCCTTCACCACAAAGGGTTTCAATTCTCGAATGGAATACTCGCCGACATGATGCATAATTTTTTTGCAATCATTCCTCACGCATTGAATGCGTTCCAACAAAAGTCGCTTACTTTCCAAGTCTGCACGAAGTCGTTCTTCCTTGTCTTGCAAGATTAATTCGATCTCTTCGATACCCGGGCTCTGTCTAATCTCTTGAATTTTCTTGATCTCCAGTTCGATTTCTCGGTAGAAATTGGTTGTTAACACATCATAAATATCGAAATGACTATATTGTCGATATCCATTTTCCTCATTCTGTTTGGGATTGACCAATCCCTTTTCCTCGTAAAACTTTAAGGTATCACGTGTTATGCCCAAAAATTTGGCTACTTGTCCGATCGTATACATGCAACCCCTCCCACCTCATTATCATTAACTTGCAATTTATCTTCTCCACATCCATTTACCCGAAATTAAATTCAGAAAAACATTTGACTCCTTTCACAAAAAAATCCCTCGGATTTCTCCAAGGGATTAAAAAATTCTTATTCTGATTCAAAATAGCCAGCATCTTTTGCACGCCGCATTTCAGCTGATAATTCATCTTCTCGCAATACATTTACAACATCGCGCCTCTCTGGCAATAGGATCCAGCAAGCCAGATACAACCAAAATCCAAAACTTGCTGCAAAAACCAATACCAGACAAATGATACGGACAATGGCCACATCGAGTTTAAAAGAGTCCGCAATTCCTGCACATACACCAGCAATTTTCCCTTTTTTTGAATCCCGATAAAATCTTCCTGCCATCTTAGTTCTCCTCTGTTTCCACCACGCCTTTCAAGGATGCTGCCAATCCAGCCAACCCTTGAATCTCGGATGGGATAATAATCTTTGTTGCTTGTCCATCAGCTACCTTCGCTAATGCCTCAAAGGATTTCAATGTCAAAACAGCTTGATCTGTCTTCGCTTCTTTCAACATCTTCAAGCCTTCAGCCGTTGCGCTTTGAACCTTCAAAATCGCTTCTGCTTCCCCTTCGGCCTCTCGAATTGCAGCTTCACGGTTCGCTTCGGCACGTAGAATCATCGATCGTTTTTCCGCTTCTGCTTTCAAAATTTCTGATTCCTTGTCTCCTTCAGCAACCAAGATTGTCGATCTTTTCTCGCCTTCAGCACGTAAAATGGATTCACGACGCTGACGTTCAGCCTTCATCTGTTTCTCCATGGCATCTTGAATTTCAGCTGGTGGCAAAATATTTTTCAATTCTACCCGGTTCACTTTAATGCCCCATGGATCTGTGGCTTCATCCAAAATCGAACGCATCTTGGTGTTAATCGTATCTCGGGAAGTTAATGTTTCATCCAGTTCCAAATCCCCGATGATATTACGAAGAGTGGTTGCCGTCAAGTTTTCAATGGCTGCTATTGGATGGCTTACCCCATAGGTATAGGCCTTTGGATCTGTAATTTGATAATAAATCACCGTATCAATCTGCATGGTGACATTATCTTTGGTAATTACTGGTTGTGGCGGAAAATCCACAACTTGCTCTTTTAAAGAAACCTTGTTCGCGATACGATCAAGCAGGGGAATTTTGATATGCAATCCAACACTCCATGTGCCCTGATAAGCCCCCAAACGCTCCAATACAAACCCATAGGCTTGTGGTACAATGCGAATATTTGTTGCGATTAATGAAATAACAACTGCGACAATAACAATAAAACCAATAAATCCACCCATCTATACTTCCTCCTTCTCAGCTCGTTTTACGACGAGCTTAACCCCTTGAATTTCCAAAACACGTACCTTTTCTCCAACTGCCAAACTTGCATCGCTAACAGCCGTCCAAATTTGTGAATTCACTTTAATCTGGCCTGTCCTGCTCAGCGGTTCAATCGGTTTCAATACGAACCCTTGCTGTCCAACCAAGGCATCTGCATTGGTGCGATGGCGCCCGATCTTCAATCCCTTCACTGCAAATGGTCGAATACCAATCAACAAACCTAGCGAAACCAACAAAAACACGGTGATCTGTACCATAATAGAGCCCACTGCTAATGATACCAACCATGCCGCCAAAGCCCCAAAAGCGAACCATACACTTGTCAGTCCCAGCGATGCCGCCTCTATTCCTATCGCTGCAACCATAAGAATCAGCCATCCATATTGCTGTAAAAGTTCCATATAACCCCTCCTTTATTTCAAGCCTAGTTTCCTTTCCCTTTTGTCAATAAGATAAGGATTTGATTCATTTTACTCGATCGACTGATTTTCAAAATTTATTGCATCAATCTTCTCTGTTTCTTCTGTTTTCAAATATGAAATTACCACTTGATCTCCAGATTCTGTCAAAGCGATCATTGGATATTGATCCGATGAAACGGTGAACAAAGTGTCATTGCCTGTTATTTTTACCAAGAAGTATCCATCTCCAATTGCCCCAACACGAGATACAAGGCCTGTTGCCTTTTCCAAGGAATCAAACTGATCACTCAATGCATTACTGCTAGATCCTTCGGAAATCAAAATGCGATTGTATGCCATCTGAGCATCACGCAGGGTTTTTCCCCAGGCAACTGCACGATAGTTTTTCACGGATGCCATGGCATATCCTACAACATTCCCACTATTGCCTTTCAACGTGGATAAATAGGTTGGTTCTCCATTAATGTTGACTAGATATGGATATTTCGCCGTATAGCCTGCATTTTGAACCAGCTCTTCCATCAAGCCCATGGCCTTTTGTTCAGTTGAACCCGAAATTCGATTGTATTGTGCTTGGCTGGTCCTGGGGTTATAAATGATGAATCCTGTGGTCGCTTCATCTCCACCGTAGGATGTGATCCCTGAATAGAAGAATAGATTGCCGTCTTTAAACACATATCCAATTCCATCGGTGAATTTTAACTTACCCGTATCAGAGGGGTTCCACCATCCATTCACATATCTTCCCCAATCACTTAAATGCTCTGAAAAGATCTTCATGGACGATACTCGGTCCACCCAGCTTGGTTCTTCCCCTCTTGCAAAGAACTCAACGTCTTTGCTTGCAGGATCTACGATCACGACACCCACTACATTTTTTGTAGACAAGCCCGTCTTATGTGTATACGCGGTGATGACCCATTGTGGATGACCATCTTCATCTTCCTCAAAGGAATAATCCGTAAGTGCAATATCCTTATACTTTGCATAAACCACACGCTTTAAGTCATCAGAAAAATAAGCTGACGGTGCAATCGTGAATTCATTGTCCACAAAGATAGCATCTCCCGTCGTTGCATTCACCTTAATATATCCAGGAATCGATTGATTCTTCATATATTTGAAAAATCCAGAATGCTCCAATGGAAACAACCAAAAAGGTTTCCCTTGAATCACTGACAAGGTGCCATAATCTTTTGAAATGGTATACATGGATCCCAAAGAAGGATCCTTTTCTGTAATCAGTTTTTCTCCAAATCGAATGGCATCCGATTCATCCCAAATAATCAAATTATCCATATCCACATTGGGTACCGTTTCATCAAAAACGACTTCTTCCACATCCAGCATTCCATATTTTGCTTCGGCTCGAAAAATTCCAGATGAAGCAATCGATCCAAATACCAAATAGGCAAGGGATAATCCAAAGATCACACCACCTATCTTTGCATGCTTGTGGGTCATGGCTTTCCGATCTTGGGTCAAATATCCCACCCCGATAAATAGTATGGAAAAAATCATGATCAAAAGTACAATGCCAGCAAAACTGAAGCTCAATACAGGAAGTACGAGCAGAGAAATAAGTAAAATAACAATCGCTCCAACAATAGAAGCTTTTATCATATGTTTCATGGTTTCCTCACTTTCTAACTTTTATGTATTTTGCGAACGCGATTCGCAAGTCGGTGTAAGGCAATACCTGTTCCACCGGTGATACTCATATTATAGAAAATCTTACGCATTCCCTCCATACAATAAATGCTAGATTTTCCCTGTGATAAATGCACAATTGCAACTTTTCACAAGGAAATCTAGCATCCGTTAGTTCAAATCATTTTTATTGCTTTTACTCCAGGCTTTCATAGCGTAAAGAACGCTTTTCAATTTCAATTTCTATATCACTCAACAATTTCTGAATATCCTTGATTTGTGGAATCATATTACGAAGCTTTACAATTTCCTTCTCATCAACAATTCCATCAGATAGAATTTCAAATAACTCAGTTTTAAATACATCCAAAACTCGATTGGCATTAATCAAGCCATATCCAGATTCGAAAAGTGTTTTGGGTGCGCTATAGGGATGGTCTTCCTTGCCAATCAAACAGCACTCCGAACAATACTTTCTTCGCAATGCTGGGTTTTCGTACACCTTGCTCATGGCATGTACCACATCCGGATTGGGTTCGCTCTCCCCATTCTCATATCGCCCCAAGGTTGCAACGCTAATATGTAATCTCTCAACAGCCTCTTCACGGCTCATGGGGTTTGGATTTTCATCATTGTATTTTTCACGCGCTTCGCGATAGATATTCTCTTTTTTCATTTCACGACCACCCTTATATTTTCTTGACCATACAATCTATCTTACCATAAATTAGAAACATCCATCGAATAATCGCTTTGTTTTCAGATATATTTAAGATTCACTTGAAACCCTTTCGATGAATGCATTAGACAAAGCGAGCATGAACGTCACTAGTTCCTTTTGTAAATGCTTGACATTTGTTTGCTGCTTCGTTAAAATATTTTTATCGTTAAATAATATTTATCACGGAGGTCTCATGTGTTTTATTTACTTCGCAATAAAAATATCCGCAAGCTCATTCTGTCTGCTAGTGTTAGTCGTTTTGGTGACAGTGTTGAAACCATCTCGTTCAGCTGGCTTGTTTATCAGCTGACCGGATCACTCTCTCTTATGGGGCTTGTGTTTGCCATAAACTTCATTCCGAATATTCTCTTTGCACCGTTTGCGGGTGTTTATGCCGACCGTCACAACCGAAAAAAAATCGTTGTATTCTCCGATTTATTTCGTGGCTTAAACGCAACACTCATTTCCCTTCTTATCTTTAACGATTCTGCTACCATCCTCATAATCATCGGATTTTCATTTGTCAATTCAACATTAGAGAGTTTTGCTAATCCGGCACGCCATGCGCTTTATGCAGATCTTATTGATTCGACATCTTTTCTAGAAGTGACCGCCATTGCTTCTTCTTCATCATCTGCGGCTGAACTCCTTGGCTTGGGCACAGCCGGAATCATTGTTGCTTTCGGTGGCAATGGCATGGCCTTTGCAGTGGATGCTGGGACTTTTTTCCTCTCTGCATTTGCGATTGCGCGATTGATAACCCCTCCCCGTCCTCCACAACAAACAAATATTGGCCAAACTTACTTCAAAGACATTCAAGTTGGATTTGAGTTTCTTTTACATGATCATCTGATGATGATTTGCATCGCTGCTAGTGCCTTGCTAAATTTTTTCTTTACACCGATCAATGTACTCCTGCCCAAGTATTCTGACGAAGTTCTTCATATGGGTGTGTATGGCGTTAGCCTGATCGAGTCATCCATGACACTGGGCATTATCTTTGGTGGCATCATGGTTGCAAAACTGGGAAAGAAAGGAAAATTATCCACCATGAGCATTTCGGGCTTTTCCATATTGGGGCTTTCCTATTTATTACTCGGCTTACTTCCTGTTTTTCATTTCAGTAATCGTTTTAGTCTTTACAGTGCTTTAGCAATCTCTTTTACTTTCGGTGTGGCTGTACCAACAATCTCTGCACCAATCCGTACCCACATCATGCGAGTAATCCCATCAGACAAACGCGGAATCATTTCCGCTGTCATGGGAACCACTCTATTGATGGCAATCCCATTGGGCGGCGCTCTTGTTGGTGTAATTGGTGATCGATTGACACTCCACGGCTACTTTTTCTCAGCAGCAATTGGAATCTTCATGCTCGCAGGCTTTCTATTCACCAATCACTCTTATCGAGAAATCTGATATAATAACGAAAAAGGAGCGATTTGATGCAGCCATTTTTTGTGAAGACAGAAGAAGAATTTAATATCATCTACCATTCGTACCGCATGAAGATTATTACAGCATTCAGTCAATGTGAAAATCAGACAGCTACTTTTAAGCAGATCGGCGACATGCTTGGTGATCATTCTTCCAAGGTAACATACCATGGAAAAATGCTGATTAAAATCGGCTTGTTATCTTTAGATCATACTGAGAACATACATGGAATCACCGCAAAGTATTATCGGCTAGTCAGCGAAAGCTTTCGAGTCCAATATGGAAAAGATGGAGATTCGATCGTCAAAAAGAAAATTATGAAGCACCAGGCCACCATCGTCCTCGATTCCTTGGATGAAATGATAGAACTCGTTAGCGATTTGAACAACGACAATCGCTCCATTCAAATGGCCTCAAATGATCTCTACTTAACCGAAGAAGAACGAATTGAAATGATAGAATTTATCAACCGATTTGCTCAAAAGAAAGAGAAAAGAGCGAATACGAAAAAAGTAACTTGTTACTCTCTGATCGTTGAACATAAGAACGAAAAATAATCCCCAAAAAACCACCTGAAAATAATCAGGTGGTTTTCATTTTATCCACTTCCTATTCTTTTATAATTCGTACCACGCCTTGGGTGCCGTCAACTTCAATTAAGTCTCCATCTTGAATCATTTGGCATGCGTCACGGATCCCACTGACACATGGAATGCCATATTCTCTGGCGATAATCGCCCCATGTTGAAGAATGCCTCCAATTTCAAGAACAACCCCCGCAGCATTGATAAAGATCGGCGTCCATGCGGGTTCTGTTGCATGGGTCACCAAAATCTCTCCCGCTTCAATGGACTTTTCATAAGGACTATGAAGTACCTTGGCACGGCCTCGTACAACCCCTCTTGAAATTGCCTCTCCAATCAACCCGTCCGTCGTACTCTTCCGTTTCAAAAAAAGAATTTTCCCACGGCTATCAATATTCGTCGGCCATTTTTTTATATGGGCAACTCGTCGATAAGGAGTCAGGTTTTTTTCTCGCGCGTCCTTCAAAGAAAAATCAAAATCATGTTCTACTTTTTCAATTTCGTCTAGATGCAAATCAAAGATTTCATCGGCAGATGTAAGCCTCCCCTGGCGCACAAGGTCCTCACCTACTTCCATCGCCAGGTCATGTAGCCGTCCAATCAAAATAGCCACCATGTACTTGGGTGTTTCCCGAAATCCAAATAGCCGCTCATACACTTCCGCATTCTTATCAAACTTTCTAAGCTTGCCTATTTTCTTTGCTTCGTTCCTTAAGCCTTCATAAGCCTTCATTTTTCGCTTCTCAGCATGGATCAACTGATTGTCGTCAATATGGATTCGACTCAATTGCTCATATAAGTCTTTCATCTGATTTCGTAAGCGTGGAGTCGCAATATCAATTTCTTTGAATCCGCGATCCCCATACAAAGATGCATGCTTTTCCACCTTTTCCAAAAAATCCTTAGAATAGGTCTTCGAAAGAATCCGATCTTCAAATTCTTTTCCATCCTTGGTTTCTTGAAGTTCAGGTTGGCAGGCCAATGCAACCTGGCTTTTCCCCATAGCAACCGTCGGATTGCTAGTTATCATCATTTGGATCGCCGCAATCTCATCCTCTAGCCCTTTCCCTTTGAACAATCGTTTAATCCTGCTCATGGCGAGTTCGCCTGGTGCGTAGGTGGCGCTGTGTTTCATGACAATCTGCAAATGCTCAAACCCATTCTCAACAACCTGACCAAAACCTTGGACCACTTCCAAATGCTTCACTTGATCCATAAATACTTCAGATAATTTTGTATATAGAATTTCTTGTTTTTTTGGATTGAGCAACATGCCAATCATCATGGGAAGCATTGTGAATGCAACCTTAACCATGGCCCATTTCGCCTGACGCATCTCTTTTGTTTTATATAGGGTCTTGTATTCTCTAATTATCTTTTCTTTCTGTTCCTTAATCACCAAATCGTGATTACCGACAGTAACAATCCCCAATCGGTTTCCCATGCCTTTCAACATATTGGATACATGAAAATATTGCCGTCCATGAAGATTCAATAGGTAACCGCCTTCGCCGGACGGCATAATCCCTTGGCCCCCGATCATGCCCATCACCTTGGCCCAAATATCCAAGCCCAAAACGGATAGAGGCTCAGCAAATCCTTGGGATACATTCAAGAGATCCACATAGAGTTTTTTCCGTTCTCCGGGTTCTGTCATCATCTCTGGAAAGATTGGAATATGTGTGGTAATCGGCCGCACTTGCAACAGATAGAGTTCATTTTTTTCATATGCCCATTCAATGTCGACCGGTACGCCATAATGAGACTCACAACGACCAATCAATTCTGCAACCCCTACAATTCTTTCATCACTTAAAGCTTGTGCTTTCGGATTTTTGCATGGCCCTTGATCAAGGCCACCCTCTGCATGTAGCCAGATTCCCTTTTCCTTATAATTGACTTTTTTTTCAAGAATTCGGTTTTTAAATTTTTCTACAACATAGATATCTGGTGTAACAAGTCCACTCACAATCGCTTCCCCTAGACCAAAGCTCGCATTGATTACAGCTTCGTCATAGGCATTATTTTGTGGATTCAAGGAAAAACCAACCCCACTGATTTCGGAATTCAATTGTACTTGAACAATTACAGCCATCCCTAGTTTCTTATGGCTGATCCCTACTTGGCTTTTATAGGACATCACCCGATAATCAAATAAAGAAATAAAAACCTGCCGAATACGATTTCCTAGATCACCTGACTTAACTCCTAAAAATGTCTTGTACATACCGGCAAAACTATTGTCGAATTGATCTTCTTCTGGGGAGGAAGAACGTACTGCGAATAATCCCTCTTCACCCAGTATGGCAAGTGCCTCATTGATCAGATCCTGTTGCTCTATAGTAAAAGCCAAAGCCCCCGCCCGTATTTTAAGACGATCGCATTTTTCTTTTTGGGGGTTTTCCTTTGCTTCTGTCCACTCTTGTGTGCTTGTGATTTCTTGCAGCCACGGTTCAAAAAAATCAATGGTTAAAACCAGTCCGTCTGGAACCCTAAAGTTTTTCTGTGTAAGTAGAATTAAAGCATGCGCCTTTGCGCCGACTTTCACCCGTGGCGGATCTTCAATTGTGGTAAACGAATAAGATAATGGTCTCATGATGACCTCCTTAAAAAGGAATTCATTTCATAACCTTCTTGTCTCCATTAAATCAAATAAGACCTTAGGCTGCAATCTTTATCCTAGATAACAAAACCAAACTCTATAATCCTTCATTTCATGCTATACTCAATCTAAGTCAATTTTTATAATCTATCATTCAGGAGGCCTTATGCGGAAGATTCATCCCATGATCATCGGTACCATTCCATCTATTATTTTCGGATTTTCATTTATGTTTACACGAATTACGTTAGAAAAAATTTCTGATCCCTTTCATCTATTAGGCTTGCGCTTTGGTTTTGCTGCAATCGCCCTCACCCTTTGTGTCGCTTTGAAGTTTGTTCGCATTGATTATCGAGGGAAAAAGGTCGCTCTTCTTTTGATCTTGTCGTCCGTTCAACCAATAGCCTATTTTATATTTGAAACCTTTGGCATCGCGCGTTCAACAGCTTCTCAAGCAGGCGTCATGATTGCTTTTGTTCCTGTTGCAGTATCTCTCCTTGCCATGCTGTTTTTAAAAGAACGTACCAATAATAAACAAATGCTCTTTATCGGCCTATCCATTTTAGGCGTTTTAGTCATTAACTCCGATGTTCGATTCTCGTCAGATAATATGCTCGGTACTCTCTTATTATTGGGTGCGGTGGGCTCTGCAGCAATTTATCAGATCTTGTCGCGAAAATACTCCACCAATTTTACGCCCATTGAAATCACCTTTGTTATGATGTGGGTAGGTGCCATCGTCTTCAACATCATTGGCATGGCCCGTACCTTACAATATGGTGGGCTTGGCAATTATTTTGCTCCCTTGATGGATTTAAATATCTTAGGTGCATTGCTTTACCTAGGTGTTTTATCTTCTGTCATTGCCTTCTTCTTTATGAACTTTGTACTTTCCAAAGTTCAAGCAACAAAGGCAGCCATATTAGCCAATTTAACTACGGTTGTTGCGATCTTCGCTGGCGTATTTATTCTTCATGAACCTTTCAACCTAATTAAATTGGCTGGAAGTATCATGATTCTGATCGGGGTCTATGGAACCACCAAGGTGAAGACCAAAAATTAATTATCCATAAACGTCCATATTTTTGATTATTTTCTAGTTATAAGCGAATGATATAAATAGGAATAGCATTCAAACATATGGGAGGCGCTTATGAAGATCGGAATACAAAATAATGAATTTGTTTCTATGGTTCCCAAAATGGCCAATCGACACGGCCTAATCACTGGTGCAACCGGTACAGGAAAAACAGTTACCCTAAAGGTCTTAGCTGAACAGTTCAGTGAACTCGGTGTTCCCGTTTTCTTGCAAGATGTGAAAGGCGATTTGACTGGGTTTATCGAAGAAGGATCAGAAAGCAAAAGATTTCGCGAAAGATTGGATTTGATCGGTCTCGAATCTGCTGCATTCACAACCTACCCAACTACCTTTTGGGATATCTTTGGAAAGGAAGGTCATCCGGTAAGAACGACCGTTTCTGACATGGGTCCACTGATGATCTCCAAGCTGCTCGATCTAAACGATGTGCAAACCTCTGTGCTTTACACCCTATTTAATTATGTAGATGAAGAAGGTTTGCTTTTATTGGATTTCAAAGATTTAATGGCAACGATTAATTTTGTGTCCCTTCATAAAAAAGAACTTCCGGATGAATACAGAACCATTAGTTCTGCCTCAATTGGCGCCATCAAGCGAAAACTAATGGTTTTGGAACAAGAAGGCATCGAAAACTTCTTCGGGGAACCCGCTTTAGACATTAACGATTTAATGGTTGTTGACAACCTAGGACGAGGCATGATCAATGTTTTGGCATCCTCTCAATTGTCCATGTCTCCAAGCCTCTACTCCACCTTCTTACTTTGGCTTCTTTCCGAGCTTTTTGAAGAACTGGATGAAGTCGGCGACGTCGAAAAGCCACGCCTCGTCTTCTTTTTTGACGAAGCCCACCTCATCTTCGATGATATGTCGGATTATTTACTAGAAAAATTCGAGCAAGTCGTTAAGTTAATTCGTTCAAAAGGGGTTGGTGTTTACTTTATCACCCAAACGCCTTTGGATATTCCAGATTCTGTTTTGGGTCAACTGGGGAATCGTGTTCAACACGCTTTACGCGCCTATACACCGCGAGATAAAAAAGCGGTAGACACAGCTGCGGATACCTTCCGCCAGAACCCAGACTTTGATACAGCGGATGTCATAACCAATCTAGGTGTAGGGGAAGCCCTCCTCTCCTTCTTGGATGAAAAAGGAATTCCAGGGATTGTCGAACGAGCCTATATTATGCCGCCAAAAAGCAAGATCGGTCCCGCCTCTGATCCAGAGGCTTTAAAACGATACATTGGCATGTCCTATATCGGGACCAAATATAATCAAAGCGTTGACCGGCCGTCCGCCTACGAGATGCTAACTCAAAAAGCAGAACACTTGGCAGCAAAAAAAGAAGAAACAGAAAAACAAACAAAACAAAAATCAGTAAAAAGAAAACCTGAACCAGAAAAGGAAAGCATGTTAGGAAATATTTTTAAAAGCGCAACGAAAAAAGGAAGACGATCCGATTCTACCATGGAAAAATTCCTAAAATCGACCGCTTCCTCCATAGGTACCCAAGCGGGTCGAGCTCTCGTTAGAGGGATCTTGGGTTCTCTAACTAAATAAAAAAGGAAGGTGATTTTTTTCACCTTCCTCTCTTTATGTCTATTTAGTCGCCGCTGTTACCGACATTTCTACAAGTAAAGTATCTCTCGCCATTCTCGCTTCGACACATGCGCGTGCCGGTTCGTGACCATCTTCTACCCATGCATCCCAAACCTCATTCATGGCTGCAAAGTCCTTCATATCCCGAATATAGATCGTCACTGACAAGATATGCTGCTTGTCAGAACCATACTTGTCCAATAAGTCCTCGATTTTCTGAAGAGTTACCTTCGTTTGTCCCTGAATACCAACTTCGTCCCCACAAGTTTGTCCACACAAGTAAACGGTATTATTATGAACAACCGCTCGACTCATTCTTCCAGTTCCCTCAAAACGTTTAATTTCCATCATACTCTCCTTTATCCTTAGGTATTTTTGCTTTCAATTCCAATCTTGCTCTTTTGAATATTATTCCACACAATCGCAATTACAACCACGGTCCCACCGATAATCGCCATGCCACCAGGCACTTCTCCATTAAAGAAAAATACCCAAACCGGATTCAACAAGGGTTCAATCACGGCAATCAAGACCGCTTCAATCGCCGATACATACCGGCTTCCTTCCGTGAATAAGATATAAGCAATTCCAATTTGAAAAATTCCCAGTACTAAAATTGCCAAAACACTTTTTATATCAAGTGTAATGCCCGATAAAAATGGCAAACAAACTAAAAATGTCAACAGATTACCTAGTAAAGGAATTTCCGCTGGCGAACTATCTTTCACCAATTTCAGCGAAACAATTGCACCGGCAAAAGCAATTCCAGATAATACAGCCAGTCCATTCCCTAGCATAGCACCGGTTTGCAAGTCTCCCATAAAGAAAAGAATCATGCCGCCCATAACAACCGCGATCGTCACCCATTCTCTTTTTTGAATCTTTTCTTTCAATATAATCCCGGATAAAATTGCAACCCAAATTGGTGCTGAATACTGCAACAGAATCGCATTGGCTGCAGTGGTCATCTTGGTTGCAGTGACAAACAAAATCATCATGGCACAATAAAATATACTGCCAACAACTTTAAACTTCTTTAGTTTTATCGGCTTGCGAATATAAGCCATCATAACAACCGCCGCAATACCGCTACGCATACCCGCAATGGTGATTGGACTCCATGGGATGTACTTGATCAATACGCCACCTGTGCTCCATAACATAGATGCCATAATTAAGAATATGATTGCTTTCGTTCTATTTTTCATCTTCCAATTGTCCTACCTTTTTCTTATTCAGTCTATCTTGCTTTATTATGACTCATCATCTTATTTTCAATGACTTCTTGCTTTTTGTCAACTGCTATTTAATGGCTAGGTCTCTACGCAATCTATGCAGATTCTTTAACCCAAAATCGTCTTGTTCCTGCTGGAATCGCTAAAAAAACAAGCCCGAAAAAATCAGGCTTGCTCATTTGCTTCTTTTTGCCATTTTTGAATATAGGCAATCAATTCTTCAATCGGTTGCGGTTTACAATAATAGTATCCTTGGATATACACTTCTTTCAATTGCTTTAAAAAGGATATTTGATTTTCTGTTTCTACCCCCTCTAACACCACATCATACTTTAATTGTTTGGATATGTTATAGAGATTCTTAACAATAATCCACTTACGCTGACTCTTATCGATATTATTCATAAGAGACCGATCAATCTTGATTGTGTCAACATGAATTTCACTCAAATGATTGATCGATGAGTATCCTGTGCCAAAATCATCCAAAGCGATCTTCACTTGCTGTTCTCTCAATTTATTGATGTTTTGTGTCACATTATCCATAATGTTGAGAATAGAAAGTTCCGTAATTTCCAATTCGACCAATTGCGGTTTCATCTTCCACTTGTCCATAAGAGCAATCACTTTGTCGGCAAAATCAATTCTTTGAATCTGAGCTGCAGAGACATTTATCGATATCAAAAACTCCTTATTAAATAGTTTATTGATTTTTTGAATTTCAGCAAATGCATGCTCCATTACCCATTCATCAATTTGTTTGATCAATCCACTCTGTTCTGCAATCAAAATGAATTCACTAGGGCCAACTTTCCCTAACCGAGCGTTATCCCATCGCAACAAAGCCTCAAATCCTCGAATATGTTTCCCCTTGCTTTCAATCTGCGGCTGAAGATGTAAACAGAATTCCTGATTGTCAATTGCTTTTGCTAGTTCGTTTTCGATGGCAATTCTTCGCCTAACCTTTTTAGACAATTCCTCATTAAAAAGAATGGTCCTTCCTGTTTCAATCACTTCCGACTCGTGCATCACAAGATCTAAGTTTCTAATCAATGTATTGAGATCTTCTCCATCCAATGGATATTGTGTCATCCCGATTGTAAATGCCATGGGAATTTCAATGTTATTAAAAGCAACTGGTTGTTCAAATGCTATGTGTATGCGCTCAGCACGTTCAAGTAAAACATCCACACCCTTGAAATTAGGAATTAAAATGATGAACTTATCTCCCCAGAATCGTCCAATTACACCCTCATCCACTTCGAATTGTCTAAGTCTATCAGCAAATTTAGCCAATGCTGCATCGCCATTTCTATGACCATAAACATCATTGATATTTCCAAATTTACGAATATCCAAAAATAGTAATCCGAAGTTTTTAATACCTTTATCTGCAATCCATCGATTAATCTGTTCAAAGATCATAGCTTTATTATTCAGACCTGTCAAAGCATCCTGATAGGCCAATGTATGAAGTTGATCGTTCCTAGATCGAATGCTTCCTTTCATAACTTCGAAATCATCCATCAACTGCTTGAATTCAGAATAAGTATCAATCTCTATACTGTGATTAAAGTCACCGCCCGCAATCGTATGGGTTTCTTGACTGATTTTGTTCATCTCTCTCGAAATTTTCCTCACTTGACGAAATGCATAAAACAAACCAAGTAGAATAGCCGTAATCGCAGTCAATAAGAATACCCGATTAAGTTCTGTCATTTCTCGTATAATTTCAGTATATGGCTGGAATACGATGATATACCAGCCGGATTTTTCAATATAGGTGACGTTTGCAATTGTACTTTCCCCCAAATGATCCAACGTGCCATAGGGTTCATCATTTTCGTAGATACTGCAAATTTCATCAAAGCGATTAATGATCCTGCGTTGGTAAACAAACTCTCTGTTTTTCGCAGAGATATATTCACCATGCGATCCAACGATAGAGATATGAAACTCGTGGTTATAGTTTTTTGAAAAATTCTCGGCAACATTTGCGATATGATCGATATTGACATATCCGACAATTGTCTTATCCCCAATCTGTCTCGCCAAAGTAACAACGGGATTCCCAGAACGTGGTGAAATAAAACTAGAAGACCAGCACGTATCAGCACCTGTGGCAAAAGTTTCATAGTAACATTCCGCTGACTTATCCGATCCAATCAAAACATTTGTGGATGGATAGGCATTCAAAAGAATTCCCTTTTCATCCACGACTTCAACCAATTCAAACTGGTCGCCGTGCGAATCCAACACCTTCAATATTTGGTCCACATCCGCATGCTCTTCAATGATCAAATTTCCGATCAAATATAGAGACGTCTCTGCATTGATCAGGGTCTCGTCAATAATCGTTTCAATATTCCCCATCACAATTCGATTTTCAAGTACAGCATCATCCAAATAATCTGCACGCAAAAACATCGAAACAAAAACCCAAACAAATAAAATTGGGATTAAAATAAGTAATATAAAATAAAACCGCAATTGCGATACAAATTTCCCTTTTCTCATCATCTTCCCCAATTCATTACTACTTTTTCATGGTGAATTTGCCGTCTTTAACCTGATACAAATAAACCTCTCGTTCAACATCTCCATATGCGTCAAATACTATGTCCGACTGCAATCCCCCAAATTTCCCTTGTTCCAAAATATATGTTCGAATATTTTCAGATGAAATTTCATTCACATTAAGCAATGCTTCTTTTAAAATCATGATTGACTCGTATGTGAAAACCGCCGAGAATGAAGGTTCCATCTGATATTTCTTTCGATACGATTCTGAAAATGCCAAGTATTTGGGATTTTCACTCTCCAGATCCAAGAAATTCACTCCTGTAACATTTTCTACCGTTTTCCCCCCATATACTAAGAGGTCGTTGGTTGTCCCCCATGCAGGAATGTAGATTGTCACGTCACACTCTAGTATATGCAATGCTTGCGCAAATGCTGCAACATCGTATGCAGAAGCAAGGATAAGCAAACTATCAACATCTTTTTCTTTAATATCGGAAGCAATTCCCATATAATCCAGCTCGTCAGCGCTTACAAATGCAACCATATGATCAACTGATCTCTCTTTGCTTTCGACAATTTCCAAGAAAAAATCTGCCAACACTTTTGTAAAGATTGAATTATTCTTTTCATATAACACAGCTATATGTTGTTGATTATCTTGAAAAATTCCCTCAGCAAGCTTCTCAGCTTGATCAAAATTGCTCGGGATCACACGGATAAAATAATCGTCTTTCCCCGTCAATGTATCCGTTGCAATCGTAGGTGAAATCATCAGCATGTGATTCTCATTCATAAGTGGAACTGTATGAATCATAGAACTAATTGTGTGGCCAACGATTGCAACTACACCTTCATCAATCAATTCTTGATCAACCTCACGTGCAATTTCAGCATCGCTTCGATCGTCTTTAATAATCAATTCGAGTTCACGACCATGAATACCACCCTCGGCATTGATTTCTTCAATCGCAAGTTCTGCTCCATACATGGACGCCACACCCAATTGAGAATATTTCCCTGTAATCCCTGCAGCATATCCAATTTTAATGGGAGATGACTCTGTTTGACAACCGCTAAAAAAAACAATGAGTACAACAATTCCCACTATCAAGTTTTTTTTCATCATTCTCCCTCCATTCAACAGCTATGCGAAATAAGAACGTTTCAATCTAGTAAATAAAAAGCAAAAGCTTACGTTAATAATATCACGATTTATAAGTTAAATGCCAATTTCATACAATTTACATCGATTTAATTTAATATAATACCCATTTGCAAAAAAAAACCACTCTAAAAGAATGGCTTTCAATGCTCGTTTCCATTTTTTTATAATCCTCTAACCACAGCATTCATGTGAAGACCCTTCTTACACATTTTTCAACATATCAGTAAGAATTGCAATCGAGTTCTTGATTGCCAATGGTGAAAATTTTTCATAATCCATATGACTTCCATTAATCGCATTGTCTGAGATTGAACGAATCACGACAAAAGGAATCTTATTCAGGTAACAAACCTGGCCGATACTTGCACCTTCCATTTCACAGGCATGTGCACGAAAATGTTCACCTAAGAATTTTTGTTTTCCCGCATCACTAATGAATTGATCTCCCGAGACAACTCTGCCTACAAAACCGTTTGCATCCTCAATCTTATCAATCGCACGTTTTGCTTTCTCCACTAAGTCTTCATCACACATAAAGTCAAAGGTATCCAATCGAGAAATTTGCCCCAATGGCATATCGAAAAAAGTAACATCCACATCATGTTGAACCAAATTGTTTGCTACAACAATATCTCCTGGGTAAATATCTTCGTTCAATCCACCTGCAATACCAACGTTAATAATTTGATCCGCTCTGAATCTATCAATCAAAATTTGTGTACATACCGCCGCATTGACTTTCCCGACTCCACAGGTTACAACAACAACTTCATTTCCTAAAAGCTCACCAGCGTAGAAAGTCATATTGGCTTTGCTGACCTTCTCTTTTACAACCATTTCATCTTTTAGCATTTCCACTTCTTCTGCCATGGCACCAATAATCCCTATTTTCATCTCCCAAATTCCCCCGCTTTCATTCAATACATACTCTTTCAATATTATTCGAATTCCGAATAATTAGCAAGGTGAATTCATCCTGTTGCTAGCCACACTTTGTAAAAAGAACTCACGATCCATTTTACATGTAACCGAACAGAGTTTATCGAGAATCTATAAAGAAAATATATCTACTTAATGGTTCAAGACGCCTCTTGTAATCCGTTTTTCCAAAAACTCAATAAAATCTTTTGCATACTCTTCTTCCGAGCTCAATGCATAGATGGGCATTTCATTCTCTCCACTATTCTTTGATAAGTTAAAATAGAACACATCGTCTACCGATTCACTAACCACAAGAATATTACTCTTATACTTCTGCTTTTGCTGATAGAGTTCATGCATGTAAACAATATCGCCTTCCCGAATATTATCCAAATCCATTTCAAAAATACTGTATATCTCTTCGCCGTGTATTTCTCCACCGCCATAAGACCTTAACCACCATTTGTAGCTTTCCGGCAAAGTAAAACCTAATCTCATTTCTGCTTTATTGATCCATTCTTCTGATGTCCCATCGCCATATTCTGAGAATTCAACTTGATCTTTTGCAACGGATATTAACTTCTTCAATTCTACAAACCTTTCCATTTTCCCTCCACTTCTCCTTACAAATATACCGATGATCGTATTCTCATCCAAACAAACCGACTAAACAGGTCGCCTCAATCTCTGACAATGAGTCTAATCTCAAAAATAATTGAACATATAACTGTTAATCTGTTTTCTGAGGATGCGTTAGTCTTTGCAAGTTTTTAACAGCCCAATCTATAATCAACAGTGATGCAATCAAAAAAAGTGCAAGACTCATACATGCAAAAAACTTTTCAAGTTCTAACCCGATCATCCCTATTGCTATCAAAGCATCCATACTTAAAATCAATAAGCTCCTCTTGCGATAAACCTGTTTGTCATCGTCTTCATATGGTTTGTTCTCATTCTCCCTTGGAGCCAATATGGCAATAATTGCATATGAAGCGAGTGCTACTATTTGATAGTAAAGTATACCCATCCCGTTCATTTTCAATATGGTTAAAACACCTATGACTGTTGTGACCGAAAGTAGAAAGCAAGTCAACTGGCTTCTTGCATGGTATCCTCCTGCATAGGAACGTAAGGGGATAAAGAAGGCAAGAAACACCAAAAGGAGCCTGATTTCGTGATAGCAATAAGCAATCGCAATATAGGTGACAAGATGGTACACAATGATCTTAAGTTGCTTAAAGCCATAAAGATACAAATCAGACTCTTCTCTGTCAATAATTTCATGTTCGATTAAATGATCAATTATTTTTTCCATCCAGCCCTATCGATTTTTCTTTTTCAGCCTATTGGCACCTTTTGGCAATTCAGGTTGATGCGCCATAAAAAAACAACTAGAATTCACATTGACCACAGTAACCAATAGTGCTAACGATGCAAAAATATGCGCAAACTTATACATAACTTTTTTCATTTTCCATCCTCCTATTTTTATAATTTAATTATATGATTTTTTCTACACTGTGCCGGTTTTTGTAACGAAACGTAGTCTTTTGGTAACGAAATACTATAAACTATTATATATTCTCTGCGGAATAGTTTATTTCCTTCTATATACCATGAAATCAAAAAAAAAGAAGGGGAATATCCCCTTCTTCAACTTGCTACATATAAAATCACTGATGCGATAAATTTTTTATCGTCGACCTCATAATCGTAAATACCCCTATATTTTTCAACACTTCGTTTAATATTCTCAATTCCAAAGCCATGATTGACTTTATCCTTATTACTTGTCATTAATTTTCCCCGTTGCACTTTTATATGTCCATCAAAGGTATTCTTTACATGAATAAACAACTGATCCATACTGCATCGTATTTGAATGTCAATCCTACGATTCTCCGTTAGCGTCTTGGTTCCATCAATCGCGTTATCCAATAAATTTCCAAGGATTGTGGTTAGATCAAATGCCGAAATCTGCATCTGTTCTGGAACTACAATATCTGTTGTTATCACCACTTCACTTTGCATAGCTTCCTGTATTTTAAAATTAACGACACTATCTAATGCTGCAATACCAGTAGAAACAAATTCACCATATGAACTGCGGATATTTGAAATTTCCAACACATAGTCAGTAATATCTTTGGCATTATGTTTTTTCGCCATTGAAGTAATCGCTGTAAAATGATTATTCATATCATGTCTCAAAGCTCGAGTTGATTTTAATGATGACTGCATGACCGACAATTGTTTTTCATAATAGCGATTTTGCGCTTGAATCACTCGCTTATCAGCATTTTCTGCAAATACTCTTGAAAGACTATCATACAAATAAAAGACTGAGAAGTTAATGAACAACACACCCAACATACTCCAAATCAAATGTTTATCTTCTAAATTCTTGGAGTAAATCAAGAGCAATAAATACAATGAGATCGTTGGTATAAAAAATATACAAAACCAATAATAGCCTGGAATCTTCTTTCCTTGTCGAACACTTTTAAAGTTATTCATGAGTAATGCAACCACATAACTGACAATTTTAATTAAAATGAGACCATAGATTGATTGAAAACGACTCTCGTGAATGATCGTTATATCAACAGCTCCCGTGATCACAACAATTATCATTTCTATACAGAGAAAGATAATGCTAATGAAAACAATCGATAGAATACGATTCAATAAATTGGACTGATAATTGAACGTCAAGCCAAATAACAATAGTAGATTTGAAACTAACATGACAATTGGAATTTTCAAATAAAGAAAGAGTAGTGCAATGATTAAGCAATACAGCCCATAGCTAATCGCTTCCACCTTTTTATTCACATTGTCTCGTTTAAAAAAGACCATCATAAATTTATAAATTGTATAAGTCCCAAATATATTGGTGATAATAAAAGTCCATTCAAATACGCCTAAATCCATGAAGTCATCTCCTTTGAACGTTCTAATTGCATGTCACGCACCGCTTGCCTCCGTTTCTGTCCGATCGACAAACACTTGTTATCTTGCATCATAACCTTGTCATAAGAGAAAACCTTAACGTGATTATAGTTAATGATATAGGAACGATGGATTTGCAAAAAACTTTTTTGTGGCAACTCATGAAGTACGTGCTCAATGGTCCCATAAAAAAGATATTCCTGCTCCAGTGTTACAATTCGTACCTTTCGCCCTTTTGATTCAAAATAGAGAATTTTATTCATGGGGATTCGATTCATATCGTGACCCGTTTTAAAAGAAAAAATATGATTATTTTTCTTAAATAGTTTAATCGCTAGCTCTAAATCTGCAAAGATTTTTTTCTTTTCGATCGGTTTTGATAAAAAATGCAGGGGTTGAAAATCAAACAACTTTCTATCATAGCCATCTTTTCCTGAGACATAGATAATACTAGTTCGATAATCATTCATTTCCACCCGAATTTTTTCACCAATTTCAATCCCATCCATATCCTCCATCTCAATATCAAGAAAAATCAGATCAACAGAATTTCCTTTTTTCAAATAGGCATAGAGCTCTACACCTGATTCGAATACCTCGATTTCAAATTCACTGCGAATCATTTGCTGATACTCGAGAATCAAAGATTCAATTTCCGACCCAATCACTTTATCATCATCACAAATTGCTATGCGTAACAAAGCCCTCACCACCTTTACAAATTCCATATAACGCTAGAATACGTTCATTATAACACAGTCGTTTTCAATTCTACCCCTTCTACTGACATCCCGTCTCACAATATGAAGCAGATCATCTATCAAGCAATGAAGTGATCTTTATGATTCCCGTCATAGTCCTTGCAGGTGATATTTCAGGCTTATTTACACGACTTATTGTCTTTTTATCAGCTTTTTATAAAGAGACTTCTCTCCCAATAAATTGAAAATAAATGTTATTCGCCTCCCGCCAATTCGGTGAGTTGCATCCGCAAATAGAAATGCCGTCTAAAAGCTAATTATTCATTCCTAAAGATATCTCGAATTTCCCCAAGTTAAAATCAAGCCTCTTCATCAACTTACTTCTGTATGCTCATTCACTAAGTTCTGAGTTTCCTTTAGAAATCGCTTCCTACCGACTAGTGCAATCAACCCATAATTTAAAAGCAGTGCGACAGCACACAGAATTAGAAAAATAAGGCTATTCCCTTTTGCAAAGGTTGCGCAAGCCAACACAAAGGCTAATATAATCGCATTGATCAGAGCGCTACGATATAACACAAATCGACTAAGTCCTATTGCCTGCAAAGCGTATGAGTAGACTGTCGATGGAATTCTCATGAGATTGGCCAGCAGGTAAAGAAAAAATAGACTTGAAGCCAAGGAAACAACATTCAAATTCGGGTTGATCAAAGCAAAAATTGATTCCCGAAACCCAAACCCAAGTATGCCAAGACTTCCATAAAAACATAAGGCACAAGCAACTGCTAACCTTGGTATAGACTTCACCAATTGCCAATTTGTTTCCATTTTCTCACTGACAATCGTCAAGGCTGCAGAGGCATACATAAACATAGGCATCTGTAGGATACTGATAACCTGAACAATCAGAAGATAGGATGCAAGGGCTACTTCACCCTGCCGTGAGACAATGGCGGTAATCACCATCATAAACACATTGCTCTCCAATACTTCCAAGCCCATAATGGGCAAACTCGCCTGAAAATTCAACTTGATGCGACTCAAATACACTGTCATCCGCTTATATTTGAATTGAATATCTCCACTTGCCATAAGTGTATAAACCAAAAGACTCATAAGCAAAGAAGCCACTGTCGCATAACCCGCTCCCCGTACTCCCATAGGCTTAAATCCTAATTTGCCGAAAATCAGTACATAATCCAAAAGCAAGTTCATCAATGAGGCTATAAGAGACACCCACAAGATATGCTTTGTTTTTTGAATTACCTTAAAATACGTAGTGAACGAAAAGACGAGCATTTGTATCACAATGCTCCATTTAACAATACCAAGATACGCTTCTGCATCCGACAAAATTTCACCTTGAAATCCAAAGATTCCAGTTAACAAACTCCGATGGAAGACCATGATTCCAATCAATAGAGTCCCACCCAGAATAAGACTCAATAATAGAGATGAAATCAATTCATCACAAAAGCTTTCTTTATCTTGTCTTCCCAAGGCCCTTGATCCGTTGATATTAAAAACGATGACCGTGCAACCCATAATGCCAACTAGCATGTAAATCAACTGATACACCGACCCCACTGCTCCAAAGGCTGAAACTGAAATTCTTCCAATCATTGCCTGATCTGTGGTGCTAATAATCATTGAACTAATGGACTGAATGATCAAGGGAATCGCCAAAGCATTCAATGATTGAATTGTACTCTTTTGCTCTTTCATCCGGTCCCCCCAACGCTACAAGTCTTTCACAAACGTTATTTGTTTCTCTCACTCTCAACCAATTCATCAAAGAAGAATATACCTTCTGTAAGATTGATGAAAACAATCCCATGATCGCCCTTTAGACGATATTCTTTCCCATTCATCATTGCCCTTTCTTCATTTGCGCTGATGACAAACAAACCCCCGTCCTTCAAATGAATCTTCATCTCAATGACAAGTTCTCCCCCATCAGACTCTCCCGGTAAATAGGTAAGCAAATTGGTTAGATTCAATGCTGTTTCCACATCATCAATTTCTGTCAATCTTCTACTGTGATTATCCAATTTGTAATCCGTTATTTCAATAAAGGAGATTTCCTCTAGCTCTGGAATAGTCAACAAAGGAATACCATTCATTAGTACAAAACCAATAGCAACAATAACAGCCGTTATCATGCCTACTTGCCAAAAATAATTTTTCTTACACTTACCTGTTTTCATTAAATTATGCTCTCTTTCATGTGTATTACCAAACTGCAATCACTTCATCCATATATATTGCCATTCATTTTCCAGTTATTATGAATGTTACGCAACGTATAAATTATAACATACAAATTTAACCAGCCCCTGAACTCGACGAAGTATGCGAGATACAAAACGCCTCGCAAACAAAAAAACTATTCTCATCCTTATCATTCAATGGGTAAAGAACATGCGATTACGTAAGAAGAGCATTCGTATCTCGCACAAGTAACGATGGCCTTTTTTATGTGAACTCTATCAATAAAAAAATGAACTATTTTAACTGGACGAGTTATCTTGTCAAAGAGATCTCTCGTTTTTGTTCGAACCCCACTTCCCTTCCCAAGATCAAATAAGGCATAAGTCAAACACCCTTTATCAGTAGAGTCCTTAAAATCACGAGTAGAAGATTCATCATTAGCCACTTTATAGAGTGACGATCAATGCGGTGATTTTTTTATTCCCCATCTTTATCTACTTCGACAAATGAAAAAAACGACCTAAAAAGGTCGTTTTACATGTAAAGAGAATCCGTTTTTACCATTTGCATTTTGTCTGACTCGGGTTTTGAACTAGAGCTGCTTCCAAGATAATAATAAACAGCACCTATTGCTCCTCCACCCACAATATTTCCAAGGGTTACAGGGATGATGTTGCTTATGGTTCCCGCAAGTGATATTTCTGACGTCGTGAATGGAGTAATCATACTCATAACAAATAGCGCCATATTGGCTATACTATGCTCAAAACCACTGGTACAAAAGCCATATACACACCACACCAAAATCATCATTTTTGCGGGTTCTGATTTTAATTTGGCACAAGACCATGTAGCAAGAACAACCATCATATTACAAAGAATTCCTCTTGCAAAACTGTGCATAATCGGAAGCTGCATCTTTGCCACACTACTACTTACAATATAATTTGCAGTTACGGAATTATCCAATAATCCACCAGCACCGATCAATAGAGCGATTACCGTTGCACCAAGGAAGTTCCCCACATAGACAAAACAAGCCAATTTTATCCCATCTTTTACTGTAATGGATCGATTGAGAACACCGATGGTCATTACCCCTACATTTCCCGTAAAAAGCTCACTTCCTGCATATACAATCAATGTAAAGCTAAGAGCAAATGATATTCCAAAAATAATTTTTGCAAAGCCTACTGTAAATTCATTATTGACTAAAGAACCGCCTGCAGAATATGCCAAGATCATGCCTAATCCACAAAAAACGCCCGCCATCATGGAATATATAAAAAATTTCATGGGTTCATTTATAAAATTATGCATTTTCTTTTTTGCTATTTCAGATACCTCAACTACACCTGCTTGCTCCATATAGTAAACACTCTCTTTACTTGCCCCCCAATGATCCATAGAAAATCAGGGGGCCTATTTTATTTTTGGATATTCGATAAACTTTCTGTAATTGCAAGGCAGCCTGCAATTCCTTCTTTGAGCATATTTAAATCAATATTGTCTTTTGTTGTATGGCAGTATTTTATTTCAGCAGGTGAATACCCGATCACTTGAACACCTTTTGAGGCATAATGGCCACTGTCCGTGGCAAAAGCCCATGGCTTTGTTTTTACCTCTCGCCCAAATGTTTTCTCAAGCGCACTTTTTGCCGCCAGAACGAGTTCGCTATTTTTATCGATTTGAAAAGCCGGGAGGCCATTGAGACCGCGCCCCTTAAATCCTGTATAGGTAGTAATATCAACCATGATAATTTCCATATCAACGGTTATTCCTTCAAACATACATTGGTCTACGATGCTTCTGACTCTCTCAATGATCGATTCATTGGTTTCCGATGGTACGCTTCTATAATCCAATGTAAGCACGACTGTACTCGGCACAATGTTTGTCCCCTCTTCAGAGGATGTAATTCTTGTAGGTGTGATTTTAGAAGAACCAAAATTCTCATCATACGCCACCGGAAAATCGTTTAACGCTTCAAGAAACTTGTGCAAATAGTCAAAAGGATTTACTCCGCTTTCAGGAATACTTGCATGACAAGACCTACCGTTTATGGTTACATCAATCGCAATTCTCCCTTTACAGGCAATCGCTATGTCATTTTCAGTCGCTTCGCCGACTAGAGCGAAATCAGTTAAAAACTTTTCCTCTGCTGCCATATGCATAGCACCGAATCCAGCAACCTCTTCCTGAACAACGCAAACGCAATATACATCTCCCTTCGGCATGATTCCGGCTTTTTTTAGGATATAGGGGGTATACAGCATTGGTGCAAGCGTACCTTTTGTATCACTGGCTCCCCGTCCCCAAATTTTACCTTCCGCTACAACACCAGAAAAAGGAGGATATTTCCATTTATCAAGCTGGCCTTCTTCCACTGTGTCCATATGGCAATAAAGCATGGTGCTTTTCCCGCCTCCGCTACCTTTCATAATTCCAATAACATTTCCTACTTCATCAACATGAATTTCATCGTAATCCAAGGCATGCATCTTCTCTTTTATATAATCAGCAACTCCGCCTTCATTTCCTGAAACACTTGGTATTTGTAATAGTTCAGAAGCTGTTATGACAATTTCATCGAAGTATGTTTCCGCAAGTTCATTGAAATTTTTACTCATTTTCATCTTCCTCCTTATTTCACCGAATTTATATTCGATCAAGTGCAGATTTTAATTCTTCGATTATATCATCAACATCTTCAAGTCCGATTGAAAACCTCAACTGACCGTTTGATATTCCAACCCTTTGCAACTCATCTTTACTATATGCCCGATGAGATGTTTTAGCTGGATACGACAAAGTCGTGCTTACACCTGCTAGGCTTGGAACAAATTTAATGCTTTCACATTCTTTTATAAATTTAGTAGCCGCCTCTTCGCCTCCTGCAAGATCTGCACTCAGCATTCCGCCGCACCTTCCGTTAATAAAGAATTTTTGAGCCAACTCATAGGAAGGAGAAGATTCGAGTCCAGGATAATAAACGTTCTCAATTTTGGGATGGCTTTCAAGAAACTTTGCCACTTTCAAGGCATTTTTGCTGTGCTTTTCTATCCTAATTTCCAATGTGCGCAAGCTTCTGGCTAAGAGCCATGCATCAAAAGGACTCATTGTGGCACCATAAAGAATGCTAAATCTGCGCAGATGATCTGTTGTTTCCTTATCTGCTAGTAGTGCGCCACCGATGATGTCGCTATGGCCGCCTAAAAATTTTGTTGTACTATATGCGACAATATCTGCGCCGAAAGAAAGAGGCTTAACAATAGCAGCCGTTGCAAATGTATTGTCAACGATCAGCTTGCAGTCGTGCTTATGCGCAATCATGCTAATTTTTGAGATGTCCATGACTTCCATTAGTGGATTTGAAATGGTTTCCGTGTAAATGATTTTTGTATTTGCTTTGATATATTTTTCAATATCATCATTTACAAAATCAACAAAGGTAACTTCTACTCCAAATCGTTTTATTTCATTGGTAAAGTAATCATACACGCCCCCATAAAGAACCGGTGATGAAATAATATGATCTCCAGATTCTACGTTGGCAAGTATTGCCGTAATAATTGCAGCCATACCAGATGAAAATACCAAAGCGCCATCACAGTCTTCTGCAGCAGCTAATATTTCACCCACACCATCTGTTGTTGGATTTGACATTCGCGAATAGACATACCCCTCAGCGGTTCCATCATAGACCGATTCTAAAGAGTCGACATCGTCAAAAGAAAAAACTGAACTCATGAAAATTGGAGGTACTTTTGGTACTGAAACAGAACGTAATACCTTTTTTGTAAACTCCACTTCCCCAGAATGAATAATTTTAGTGCTAGGCTTTTTTTGTGACATAATAATTTCCTCCTTCAATTTTTCCAATGATTAAAATGGTTATCTATTCGTCAACCGTATATCCGAATATAACTATAAAAAATATATAAATATTGAATACTCCTCTACGTTTCATTGACTATTATAAATTTATCACATACAGTTATAGCTGTAAAATATCAATAATTTATTACTTTTAATAACTTAACTCTATAACTCGATAAATTTACTATGTAACATGGTCTTTTGCTAGATTAACAAATAAAAGAAAGGAGACGACGTTATGACCATTCAACAATTAAAGTACTTGGTTGAAATATCAAGGTGTGGTTCTATGAATAAAGCGGCAAAGAATTTATTTGTTTCTCAACCAAGCATTAGTAAAGCAATTCGTGAACTAGAGGATGATCTTCGAATAGAAATTTTCCACCGTGATCATACAAAAAAACTTAAATTCACTCTTGAAGGAACCGAACTTCTACTTCATGCCAAGAGCATAATTGAGCAATCCGATAATATTGAGCAACTTTTCGCCAGTAAAAACAAACAGGAGTATTTACGCCTTATCGTTTCTTCTCAGCACTATGCATTTGTCGTAAAATCATTCATCGAATTTATGAACAATCATAATTTCAACGATTACGAGCTTCTCCTCAGAGAAAGAAAAACCTATCAAATCATTGAAGACGTGTATACCCAGCAAAGCAATGCAGGCATCATTTGCCTTTCTACTTCAACAGAGAAATTCGTGAGAAAATATCTTCTCTCAAAAAATATCGAATTTCACTCTCTTGCAATCGTAAATCTTCACGCCTTCCTGCGAAAGGATCATCCCCTGGCAGGACAAAAAATGGTAAGTCTCGAAGAGCTTTCAAAATATCCTTATATCCAATATGAACAAGAGAATAACTCCCTTAACTTTTCAGAAGAAGCGATTGTAATCCATGCAAAACAATCAGTCCATGTTCTGGATCGCGCCACAATGAACAACATCATATGTCACACTGATAGTTTCAATATAGGAACAGGCTTTTTAATTGAAGGAATTATCGAACGGGATTTAATCAGCATCCCAGTGAGCAACATTAATGAAAAACTGAACGTAGGCTGGATCAAAATCAAGAATTTCTCTCTGGCGACAGAAACAAAAGAATTTATTGATTTATGTTATAAAAACATACAAACACAATGAATCTTAAGATCAGACCGCACGTCTTCCCTCTATGGTATTTATATTTGAAAAGTTTTGAAGGCCGATGACTTGTTATGAACACTCTTCTTCGGCTCGATAAAATTTGACAAAGAAAAACGACCCGAGGGTCGTTGAACCGCTCCCTGTCAAGTGGACAGTGGAAATAATAAAAACTATGGTGATGCTGATCAACAGATTGGCATCACTATTTTTATGCCGCCAACTCATTTAGATAATGGCGGTATTGAAATGGCGTCATCTCATTAAGCCGTTTCTGATAACGATAGTGATTGTAGTAAGATATGTACTCATCAATCGCCTGCTCCAATTCTTCATAGCTTTGAAATCTACGCCAATGATACGTTTCCGTTTTCAGAATAGCCCAAAATCCTTCCATCGGACCATTGTCAATGCAGCGTCCAACACGCGACATGCTTTGGGTCATGCCTGCGTCATTCAGCTTAGTTTTAAATACCTTGTTGGTGTATTGAAACCCCCTGTCGCTATGAAATAGCGGAGTAGCATCCGGATATGCCTCAACTGCGCGATCAAAGGTCTCGAATACGAGAGGGTTGTTGTTGGATTTTCCAATTACATAGGAAACAATACTCCGATCACCTAGGTCCAAAATCGCGCTCAAATAAGCCTTCTTGCCGTTTCCGTACTTGAATTCAGTCACATCGGTCAGCCATTTTTGATGAATGTTTTCAGCGTTAAAATCGCGATTCAAGAGATTCTCGGCAGTAATCTCAGGCGTGGATGGCGTGTATCTCCGTTTCTTCCGTCGACAGATCGACTTCAGGCCAGCAATCTTCATCAGCCGATATACGCGTTTATAGTTGACGTGCAGGTTTTCGTCATTTCGCAAATGCATAGTAACTTGCCGATAACCAGCAGCGCCATTCTTCTCCTCGTAAAACTCGATGATCTTTCCGAGAATTTCTTCATTCTGCTTCTCATTTTCGCTTTTATCTCGTTTTAACCATTTATAGTACGAAGATCTGTATACGCCAAGAATCTCGCACATGATCATAATTGGATAATTTCTTTCCTTGTTCAGCTCGTAGATCGCAAGGTATTTACTCTCTTGCCGCACGAGGCTCAGCGTCACCTTCTTTCTATCTCCTCCAACTTTTTTAGCAGTTCGTTCTCAATTTCAAGACGCTTGTTTTTTGCTTTCAGCAACTCAATCTCTGCTTTCATTCGTTCCGCTTCTGTAAGCTCGCTTTCTGGTTTTCGCTTGCCCCTGCGGTCTTCCAGTCCTTCCAGACCCTTTTCTTCATACTTCAAGACCCAATTTCGAACCTGCTGATAGGAAACCTCAAACTTCTCTGATGTTTCCTTGTAATTATTATCATTGGCGATGCAATGAATCACGATTTGCACACGCTCCGCAAGCGTTGTTTTTCTTCCCTTAGTCATGATTGGATTCCCTCCACTTGATTTTATCTTCTCATGGCTATTATACTTGCAAATCCAGTCTAGGAGTTGTTTCTTTGATCGTAAACCATACTTAGAACTTATTGTCTGTAGTGATCTTCCACCCGACAAATAATCTTGAACCGCCGCTAATTTGGTCTCAGTTGAATACGAATGATTCGTGTTTGATGGAAGTAAACCTGCCACTCCAGTTGCTCTGTAAATATATATCCAATCGCGAACTGTTGATTGTGACACCGACAACTGGTCTACAATTTGCAATCTACTTTTTTCTCCACGGAGATATGCTTCAACTGCCTTGATCTTTACCTCAGCAGATACCTTGCTTTTTCTTCCCATACGAAAACTCCCCTTGTAAAAGACAGTTTTATTATTTCTACTGTCTCCTACAGGGGGAGCATATCACGTTTCACATTATTTTCGTATATTAAAACCATGCTTCTTCAAATTCTTATGCTAACGAATTCCAAGAATTATTTTTCTGAATTTAAATCTATTTCCAATAAAATTGGCGCGTGATCCTGTCTTGCTCCAGAATCCACCATCTCAGACTTAACAACTTTGTTTGCTAGTCGATCACTCACTAGCCAATAATCAATTCTCCAGCCTGAATTATTGATCTTACTCGTTTTCACCCTTTGCGCCCACCATGAATATGCACCAGTCACATCTCCATGAACAAGTCTGAATGTATCTGTAAAACCTTTGTTTAATAAATTTGTGAAGCCTTCTCGTTCCTCATCCGTAAAACCTGCTGACCTACGGTTATTCTGTGGATGCGCCAAATCGATCTCTTTATGGGCTACATTATAGTCTCCTGTTGCTAAAACAGGTTTCTTTTGATCTAGGCTCTGAAGATACTCAGCATACTTCTCATCCCAAACTTGTCTTTCATTCAATCGTTTTAGCCCATCTCCGGCATTAGGCGTATATACCTGAGTGAGATAAAATTCACCAAAATCCAAAGTAATAATTCTTCCTTCTAGATCCATTGTATCAGGAGCCTGAATCTCAGGATAAAATACTTCTGGAAGGTATTTGTCTTTATATAAAAACATCGTCCCCGCATAGCCTTTTCTAGCTGGTTCCTTAGAACTTCTCCATTGATAAGAGTATCCCTTAAAATACTCGGCTAAATGCTGCATATGCTTCTTGCTTGGCCCATTGGTTGGTAATTTGGTTTCTTGCAAAGCAATTACATCCGCATCCTTTTCCAAAATTGTATCAATTACTTTTCTTGTTAGTATCGCCCTATTTGAATCACTTGTTAAGGCCGCATTTAATGAATCAATATTCCACGAAATGAATCTCACATTAATCCTCCTTAATTGTTTAAATAATTTTCATCCAAACTTAAATTCACCTGTTTATTATACCCATAAGCTTGTAAAATATTGTATCACATATTCGCTTATATAAATTTAGGTTTCCTTACAAAAAAACACCCTATTTCTAGAGTGTTTCCATCAGTTCTCATCATCTTCAGCAACCAAAGGATATCCGAGGGACAACCAAGCTGTCATTCCCCCAATGACGTTAATGACATTTTGTGCTTTGCTGAAATTCAACATCAAACTCGCAGCAAGTAGTGACCGATTGCCAGAATTACATATAAAAGCAAGAGTTTTATTCCCTTCTAGTTGATGAAAATTATGTCTCACATCCGGAGCGGGTACGTGACTCGAACCTTGAATATGTCCTCGATCCCATTCACTTTTCAATCGGTTATCGATAAGACGTAAACTCCCTTCCTCATATCGTTCCTTCGCTTCAGAAGCTGAAACACTTTCAAATCTCGCCGTTATAAGACCACTCGCCGCATAGGCTGGCATCCCCCCTTTAAGGAATCCCGTAACATTATCAAGTCCCACACTATATAAGGCTCGAAGTACCCTTTGCATATCCTGCCTATCTTCTAAAACAAGCAAAATCGGCTGATCCGGTGGCAAAACCCAACCCGCGAAAGTAGCAAAATTGCCTTTTAGACTAAGGGCATATGCCCCTGGAACATGCGCCGAGGCAAATGCAAGTTGATCCCTAGTATCTACCACGATATATCCATGTTGACTACATTCCAAAAACTTTTCCGGCGAAAAAGCGACAGGCCTTTTCACTTCCGACACAGGCATAGCACCCCTTCTATTCAGTTCAGAACAGCGTGAAAAATGATCAGGTGCCTCGGGCATTTCTTTCAGGAAACTTTTGATAAAGGCTTCCTCTGGATGCTTCAGCATTGCTGTATTCTGCAGTTTCTCCGTTCCAATTGTAGATGAAAGTTTGGAAGAAAGCGCCTTTCCACACAGTGAACCCGCACCATGCGCTGGATACACTTCTATGTAGTCACCAAGTTTTTCAAGTCTTCTAAGACTCCGATATAACTTGGACGCTAGCTCTTCTTTTTTATCTGGGAACAAATCTGGTCTTCCAACGTCCCCCACTAAAAGTGTATCTCCAGTAAAGGCGACTACTGGTTCATTGCCTCTTTCAAGGTCTGTCACAAGATAAACAGTTGATTCTGGTGTATGTCCAGGCGTATCAAGCATTTTGAACAGCAATGTATCGATTTGGAATTCCTCTTCATCCTTGACAAGGTGATGCTCAAACTCAGCATTAGCCTTAGCCGTTACATAGATCGTTGCACCGGTCAGTTGTTTAAGCTCCACATGGCCAGAAACAAAATCTGCATGCAAATGGGTTTCAATAATCCCCTTGATCGGAAGCCCCAATGACTTCGCGATGGCAATATACTGCTTCACTTCTCTTGCAGGGTCTATGACAACGCAGGCAGATTTTCCTCCAATCACATACGAACAATGTGCAAGCCCCGGTGTGTACACTTGTTTAAACTCCATTTGCTTTCCCTCCTTGGTCGCTATTAAATAAATTTTACCCCGTCTCACCCCTTATCTATCATGCTTTGATATTTTTTACTACAAGTTAAATCCTGCTTTGTAATTCTTTACCCGCAAAGTCTACCAGCTTAAATACTCTCTCCCATAAAGATTGAATCCTATATCATTAAGCCATCTGTGATTTGCACCACCAATTTTACGATCTTAAAATTCAACTTTCAAACATAACAAAAAGGCTGTCTCAGTTTTGAAGACAGCCCTCATTTCACACATTAAACCATTTTTACTTCATATACAAATCATTGCTTGGGAACAAGGGGTCTGATGTTAAGCTGATCCCAATTTTTCTAATTTCTGACTCGTCGCCAGGAATAAGCATGTGCGTACAGTGAAGTTCGCACCCTGACAGTTCTTCCAATGTTTCCAGAGCAACTTTAGCCGTGTGGTTCGACGTCGCACTGATGCTTAATGCAATGAGTGTTTCCTGCAAGCTCAAGGCTTCAAAGTTCTCCTTAAGACGCTTCTTCAGCGCAATAATTGATTCAATAATACTTGGCGTCAGCAAGTAAATATTATCAGGAATCTTTGCCATATGCTTGATCGCATTCAAAATCACACTTGATGTTGCATTCATAATTTCAGAATTCTTACCTGTAATAATGGTACCATCTTTCAACATGATCGCTGCGCCACAAGAAATGATATCCAGATTCTTGTGTTTACAGCCCTTGGCTGCCTCACGAGCAGGCGTGACCACAAGACGATCTTCTTTGGCAAGACCTAGATTATCCATAATCAGCTCAGCACGTTCAACCGTTTCTTTATCTACAAGACCTTTCATATACTCACATTCATATACGAAACATCTTCTTATTATTTCCTGATGAGATGCTCGTCTCACAACATCATCATCGATAATGCCGTAACCGACCATATTTACACCCATGTCTGTTGGTGACTGATATACAGATTCTTCACCCGTGATTTTCTCTAGAATTCTTTTTAAAAGCGGAAAACTATCCACATCTCTGTTGTAGTTTACGGTTGTCTTATTGTATGCACCAAGATGGAAGGGATCAATAACATTGAAATCCTTTAAATCTGCTGTTGCCGATTCATAAGCAATATTCACCGGATGATTAAGCGGCACATTCCAAACGGGGAAGGTCTCGAACTTGGCATATCCAGACTTCTTTCCTCGTAGAGAATCATGATACAACTGACTCAAACACGTAGCTAGCTTTCCGCTACCCGGACCGGGAGCCGTTACAATAACCAGTTTGTTCTCCGTTATAATATATGGGTTAGCACCATAGCCTTCTTCACTGACAACCTTATTAATATCTGTTGGATAGCCTTTTGTAAATCCATGCGTATAGGTCTTAATACCGCGACGCTCCAGCTTATTCTTAAACTGTGTGGCAGCAGGCTGTCCTTCATAACGCGTGATGACAACACCAGCCACATTCAGTCCCCATTTTTTAAAATCATCAATCAGTTTTAAACATTCCATGTCATAAGTGATACCAAAGTCAGCGCGCATTTTTTTACGCTCAATATCCCCTGCATAGATAGCGATGATAATATCTGCATCATCTTTCAGTCGGCTGAGCAACTTCACCTTTACATTGGGATCATATCCAGGCAGAACGCGTGCCGCATGAAAATCATACATGAGTTTGCCTCCAAACTCTAAATACAACTTTCCATCATATCCTTTAACTCGTTCCAAAATATTTTCAAATTGCTGATTTAAGTACTTTTCATTATCAAACCCTTGTCTGTACATAGGTCCTCCTTCTCTTACGTTTTCACCCTATCTATCTTACACAATTTCCGGTGATATGAACACCTATTTTGTTATAATGTTCAAATATTCATCGATCAGCTGTACAGCCATCTGTTTCAGCGCTAACCACGTCCCCACTTGGTCCATGAATTCTCACATTCTACACTTGCTTTATGACATGATAAACACCATCCTCCATCTGATCTGAGACCACAAAATACACTTCGCTGAATTAAACTACTCATATTCTTTCAAATTGAAGAGGTGAAAGTTTGTACACTAAGCAGGTTAGAGTCTAATTGCTTAGGCTTTGACGCACTACCTCTTGTTAATATGTGTGCCTTAAAGGTTCATATGATATAATTTAAATGGAAACAATTTTGACTATAAGGAGGTAGAATATGGCTCATACTTTAACTAGTATTTTGAAGATCATAAATAAAGAATCAATGAAATACGGCGATTTGAAAAAGCTTGCTAAAGAGATCAAAAAAGACCATAAGCTTGCGATAGCCTTATGGGAGACCGGTCAATACCATCCAAGACTTTTGGCAGTCTTACTTTTAGATCGAAAGTTGATCACAGAAGAGTTTTTAGATAGAGTTTCTACTGATTTATTAAAACATAAGGAAGATGAATGGAAGTATATAACAGATTGGCTATTTGCTAATCAATTAAACAAATCTAAAAACCTTTTAGCTATGGTTGATGGATGGATGCGATCTGAGTCTCCAATAAAACGAAAGTTATTCTGGACACATCAATATCGTCTACGATGGACTGGCAAAACAGGACATGAGAACACGGAAGAGCTTATAGCCTTTATAGAAGAGACCATCATGAATGAGATACCACCAATCCAGGAATCGATGATTATGACAGCTGGATGGATTGGCGTATACAATCTCGAATATAGAGATCTATTGGTTAAATTTGGTGAGGACACTGGCTTGTATAAAGATTTGAAAGTGCCACCAGGGTGTACTCCGTGGTATTTGCCAGAATTTATTAGAATAGAGTCTGAGAAAAAAGGACTCTAATTTCGTTCAATAAGGTTATAGCAAGGCAAAATTATAGAATTATATAGTCTATAACATCTTTTGCATGAGTATAAAACAACCATAAAAGAATTGATTTTCACTTGACGAGTTATCCCTCTTTACGGATAACTCGTTCTTCATTTGCTAGCTGTTTTCCAGGTAACCAATCCAGTTCTTTGTCGTGTTTTACTTAGGCAAACAAAGCTTTATTTGCAAATTTCAGCAAAAAAACGACCAAATGGCCGTTTCATGTCTAAAGATTGATTTCCATAGTGATTAGATCTGATGACTCACGCTCAAAACCACTATCTCTTAAGAAACTCTCAAGCTTTATATTTTCTAGAGGAATTGTAAATGTTATTTTATGAATCCCTTGAGAAGCAGCATAATTTTTAGCAAATTCTAGGCAAGAGCAATACTTCCCATCCATCATGCTTATATGTAGCGAAAGCAGCTTCTGGAACCTTGCGCCACACACAATAAAGCTAGCATTTTCTACATTTTCAAACACCTTTCCCTCCATAGATAACCCCATTACAGTAGCAGGGTTAATTCTATAAAAAGTACGATTGCTAACAAGGTAGTTGTGGTACTCATCAGCTAAAGGAATAATTAATTCAACTGCACGTTGGGGGCTAACACGCGTAAATGTATCCTTTTTTTGACTAGGAGCAAAATCTATGAGGTTGTAGCCTCTAAAGCTTTGTGCCTTTTCTAATAAGTATCTTGCTGCAAGCCCTGCACTTACAACGTTACCAGCACCTGTATACATTGCCATGGATTTACAACCATGTTTTTTTGCTTGCACAAAATAATTCTTGTATATTTCTTTTCCAACTCCAAGACCTTGATATTTTGGATCAACTCTTAACGTTTCCAACCAAGCGCTACCATCGTAGAGTATTGTGAATTTACCTATTCCAGCCATTTTTCCATCGATATTATCCTCCCTTTTTTTCACCTATCTTGTAAAGACTTTTTTCCCCATAGTTGAATCATTTCCTTCCTTTACTCGGTACACTTTTAATTAAGCAAAGTGAGGAATAGTCATCTTGCAAAAAGTATCTCTCGATGGGGAAAAACTACCCCTTCCAATCTACCCATCGAATCAATCTAGTTGCTTGATTGAATAACCGAGAGAAAATACAGACTCTATCAGACATAATGAAAGCCACTTAGCTGTTAATTGTCTAAGTGGCTTCATCTATTTGACTATTTTGTTACGCTCTATAACTGGCCATCATTCTCGCAAGACCACCACCGTTTTGCGTATTTGTAAAACCATAGTGTTCGAGAATTCTAACTGCATAAGCACTACGTGCTCCTGATGCACAGTAAAGAACAATATCTCTATCCTTATTGCCTAATTCAGACATTCGACTTTCAATTTCATCAAGAGGAATATTAATGGCTCCAGGATAAGCGCCATATGCAAATTCGTTTGAAGTTCGCGTATCAACAATTAATGGACCTGATGTATTTTCTTCTTCTTCTGCCTTTATTTTTGGACTATTACCTTTTTCTTCTAGATCAGTATCTCCAATTATTTTCTGTTCCGGATCCAGCAAGTTTAAAATAAAGTTTAATGGTTTAACCGCTCTTGCATAATTGGAAAGGCTTATAAAACCACCACTTACATTTATGATATTATCAAAACCAGCACCCTTTAATTGACGCAGTACTTGATGACCTTTTTTACCCGTTTGATCGTAAAGCAGGATCAATTCGTCTTTTGGTAATTGATTGATCCTCGAATAAAGAAGTTCAAATGGAATATTAACAGAACCCTCAACATGAGCCTTTTCATATGAGAACACATCTCTCAAATCAATCCAAAGTGCTTTATTCTCTTGTAAATATGGATCTAGTTCACTAATCGTCAACGTAGGTGAATAACCTGAATTTCTATTTTCAGCAACATAAGCAGCCATATTAATTGCATCGTTTGCGTTCCCGAGTGGTGGTGAATAAGCAAAATCCATATCTGCTAAATCAGAAATCGTTAGTTTGGATGCTACAGCAGTTGCCAATACATCTAATCTTCTATCAGCACCGTCATAACCAGCAGTTTGTCCACCAATAATGATTCCAGTTTCTTTCTCATAGACAACAAGAACCGTTACTAATTCAGCTCCAGGATAATAGGATGTGTGATTCTCTTTGTGAACAACGATTGCATCTGCATCAATACCATTTGCTCTTGCAGCTTTTAAAGAGATCCCTGTAATACCCGCTACAGCTTCAAATACTTTAACGATTGACGTTCCAATCGAACCTTTATACTCATGTTTCTTACCAAGAGCATTTTCGGCGGCAATTCTACCTTGACGATTAGCTGGACCAGCAAGTGGAATTCGTACTTTTTTACCAAGTACACGATGTTCTAATTCAATCATATCACCAGCTGCATAAATATCATCATCACTGGTTTTTAATGTTGAATCAACTAATAACCCACCTGCTTGGCCCATATCAAGGCCAGCTTCTTGCGCCAGTGTTAAAGTCGGACGAACACCAATTGACAATAAAACCATATCTGCATTAACCTTTGTGCCATCTTTAAGCGTTACGCTGTTACTTTCAATTTTCGTTACTGCTTTATTCGTGAATAAATCAACGTCATAAGCGAATAATTCTTCTTGAATAAAGCCCGCTATTTCCGCTTCCATAATTCCCATTACATGAGGCATCATTTCAACAACAGAAACTTTTATCCCTCTTTTAGCGAGAGCTTCGGTCATTTCAAGACCTATGAAGCCTCCGCCTACAACCACAGCGGTTTTTGGTTCTTTTCCTTCAATAAATGAATTTATCTTATCCATATCTTCTAACGTCCAAAGTTGAAAAACATGATCTTGGTCTGCACCAGGAATTGGCGGAGCAATTGGTTTTCCACCTTGAGCCAAAATAAGTTTTGTATATTCAAATTGCTTCTTAACACCTGATTGTGAATTCTCCGTATATACAACTCGATTTACTCTATCAATTTTTGTTGCTTTTGTGTGAATATGAACCACTGTTTGATAGGCTTCATTAAAACTTTCAGGACTTTGTAAGATCAACTTAGAACGGCTCTTGATATCACCACCGATAAAGTATGGCAAACCGCAGTTAGCAAATGAAATATCTGCTCCGGCTTCAAGAATTGTAATTTCAGCATCCGTCGAAAGCCTTCTCACCTTAGCCGCTGCAGTCGCTCCAGCTGCTACACCACCAATAATAACTATTTTTTCCATTATAATCTCCTTTTAAAGTACTTAATTGATAATTGCTTTTTTAAATACCCCCCACCCGTATCAATAGGTTATTATCAGTTTACCCGGATACTTTCTTTTTGTCAAGTTCCGTCCCTATTTTTTTTGTAATATTTTCTTTCCTTTTTTGCCGTTTAAAAATATTCTAACAATCACCCTGCACGAGGTAGATCTCTTTTGCATTATTCGCACCACCAGCATGCCTGTGTAAATTGCTGATAATCTGTGCTGAATAAAAGTTTCTCTTGCTACAATAACTGGTGTAGATCATATTTTCGTAAACAAAAAACGACCCGAAGGTCGTTTCAAATTTTGGTGGAGGTGGAGCGTGTCAGGAGAACCCTCGACACAATACATGTGTTTCTCCTAATTTCATTCCACTAGACAATTCAATATATATAATGATTACTGACTAATAATCAAATCATCATTCTAGCATTGTTGATTAAATATTCAATGTCCCAACCAATGTCTTCATCGCCTCCAGTGTTTCTGCCATCAATTCATTCAATTCCCAACCAAGATTCTCAGCACCCGTACGAATTACATCGCGTGAACATCCTGCTGCAAAAGACTTATCTTTAAACTTTTTCTTCACTGATTTTAAAGTCATGTCTGATACACTCTTTGATGGACGCATCAGAGCTGCTGCACCGATAATACCCGTCAACTCATCAACAGCAAAGAGAATTTTCTCCATTTTATGCTCTGGCTTTACCTCAGTTTTTGTAATACCGTAACCATGACTAACTGTCGAGCGAATCACAGATTCATCTAAATTCAACTCGCGCATAAGCTCAACCTGCTTTACACAATGTTCTTCAGGATACATCCCAAAATCCAGATCATGCAATAGACCCACTACTTCCCAGAACTCAACATTATCAGGATCATGCTTTTCAGCGTAATAACGCATAACACCCCCTACAACCTGACCATGCAGAATGTGAAATGGCTCATTGTTATATTTTTTCAACATATCCAACGACTCTTGATACTTTGGTATAAATGACATACTATATCCTCCCCTTAATCATAGATAGAATTTCTTTCTTACTTGATCCATCTCTTGTTCATATTTTTCTTGATCTTCTTTTGTTAACTTCTCAGAATATACATTGATCATCAAATCATGTACAATATAATCTTCCATAATATCAATAACACCATAGTCATTGGTCCATGTAACTTGACTTTCTTCCCCTCTGGAAATAATTCCAGTTACAGCTTCCTTTTGGTCAATAATAATAATAATATATCTTTCAGCCTTTTCCTCTAAATAAGTCATTAACCGCCGATGTGTTAATACATCCTCGAACTGGTTATCATGTCCGAAGTAAATCCCTTTAACTTGCACGCCACGATTTATAGATTCTTTAAAGGGAATGGCCAAGTCCTGATACTCTTCCTGCCAAATAGAAACATCAATTCTCCTCTGCGCCTTTTCAAGCAACAAGCCTATAAACTCAAAAATATTCCGTCTTCCCGTTATGACTTTTGACTCATTTTTTACTTTACTTTTTACAAAGAGTTGTGTAGTTTCTTGCTCAACATGTCGAATCATACTCTCATAGTTTCTCTTAATTTTCTTAACTAACAGCTCTGGCTCCAAGGGATAATAAACAACTCCATTCTCTATTGTTTTTTCAAAAACCAACTGTTTTTTCGTCAAACTCTCTAGCACTTCATATATTCTTGACCTTGGCACACCTGAGTTTTTACTCAATGCGTAGCCATTCAGCGGCCAATCCTCCAATAACTTCAAATAAGCCTTTGCTTCGTACTTATTTAATCCCAATTGCCTCATCTCTTCCAATAAAATAAGTTGATTCTCCATGCTACCTCCCTTTTAAAAACCAAAACTAATAAACAGAGTACACGACAAAATTGCACCTAGGACTGGCTTTACTACCCCACCTTTCCAATATCCTATAAGAAGGGCAGTAATTACACCCATTATAGACACCTCAACATGACCTGGAATAGCCGTCAAGAATCCTGGAATAATTAGGGCACCAAGTGCTGCATATGGAATATACCCAAAGAATTCTTCCAGGCGCGGTGAAAATTTCCGATCTGCCATAACAACAAAAGGTATGAATCTAGGCAAGTAGGTAACAACCATCATACCCATAATCAAAACAGCCATATCATTCACAACAAACCTTCCCTTCCCGAATAAACAAACCCGCAAACGAAACGATTATAATCGCCGACACGATGCTCCACCCTTGCGGGAGATGACATACACGCAAGAAAAATGTGTTCAACAAGCCAGAAAGAACTAGCATGGACACGACTTTTTTTGATTTTTTCATCTCAGGCACCAAAATCGCAATAAACATTGCATATAAGGCAATTCCCATGCTCATCTGAACAAGTTCTGGTAAAACATTACCCAGCAAGTATCCAGCAAATGTACCTATGGCAAACGCAGAATAGGCACATAGCTCCAATACAATCATATATTCTAAAGTTAGTTCCTTTTCCTTCAAAGATGCAACGGAAAAAACTTCATCCGTCATACCAAATGCAATCAATGGTGCCATTCGTTTCCCCAACTCTGGCAATTTCGAAGCAAGAGACGCCGAAAAAAGAACATGCCGAAAATTCACTAATAATGTTGTAATTATAATCTCTCCAATTCCAACCCCTGCCAACAATAGATTCAATGCAATAAACTGACTCGCTCCTGCAAAAACGATCATGGAAAATCCCAAGCTTTCAATCCAGGAAATTCCTGCTGCCTTTGACAAAATCCCAAAAGCCATGGCAATTGGAATAAATCCAACAATAATAGGAACTCCATCATTTAATGCATCCCTTCTGCTACACTTTTCCATAAATCCTCCAAACCGTATACACTTTGGTAACTACTATAACTTTTGTTTGCAGTTTTGTCAACTCATCCTTATGGTCGAGTGAGTTATCTAAATAATAGAACTGTGCTTTCATACTCTCCACCAAATAGGATTTGACAGATAAGTTTGAAAATGATAATCTGTAATTAGTAACCACTGTAGTGAACACTATTTTGAAAAAGGGGGGTAATTTATGAAAGATGCTGTTCGAAACACGATCAAAGCGCTGAAGGAAAATGGTTTTGAAGTCCAATACTTTAAGAATTCATCCGATTTAAAAACAACTTTAATGGAGCAAATACCTTTATCGAGTAGCGTCGGTATCGGGGGGGCAAAAACAATCCATGAGCTTGGTCTCCACCGAGATCTGACAAAACGCGGTCAGCCAGTGTTTTGGCATTGGCTTGGTGATCAAAGCCAACGCACAAGCACACTTCAACTAGCTAGCCAAACAAACATCTACTTGTCTAGTGCAAATGGCATCACTGAGGATGGAAAAATCATAAATATTGATGGAGTTGGCAACCGTACATCATCCATATGCTATGGTCATGAGAAAATATATTTTATTGTTGGTACGAACAAAATATCAAAAAATGCATCCGATTCTATCCATCGAATAAAGACAGAGGCTTGCCCCCAAAATGCTGAAAGGCTTGATTTACAAACGCCTTGTCGCTATCTCAAAAAATGTACAGATTGCAGCTCACCTGACAGAATGTGCAATATAACGCTCATCCTTGAAAAATGCCCAATGAAAGCTGATATCTCGGTTTTCATCGTGCCTGAAAAACTCGGTTTCTAAGATGAAAGCGAACAATAATTGGAGGTTGAAATGTTTATAAAAAATAATCAAGTTACTACGTTTGATCTAGCAAAAGGAATATCAAGCAAAATACTTGCACATGATGAGAACCTTATGATTGTAGAAAATACCTTTTCCACAAACGCTATCGCACATATGCATCAACATCCTCACGAACAAGCAGGATATGTATTGTCTGGAGTCTTTGAATTTGCTATTGCTAAAGAACGTCAAATTCTACAAAAAGGCGATAGTTTTGTCATCAGCAATAACATGCTGCATTCATGTCGTGCTATAGTGGGCGGAATCATTCTCGATATTTTCACACCTTGTCGCAACGATCTTCTTGTGAAAAGTCAGAATAGCTAATAAAATTCCAAATTTTAAAGGAGGTAATCATGAAATATTCATATCCCTATCACCTTTTCCTAGTAGGTCTATTACTCTTTGGTGGCATGTGTAGTTTTGGTTTCTACACGATCACGCAGATAAGCCCACTTCCACTGCTTCTTATGGTCCTTTACGTACTGGCGTGTTGTCTTCTAGCTGTTTGGTATGTAATCTGGTATCAAACCTACAAAAATAGCTACATTATCGTTACAGATTTGACATTAACAATCGTAAAAGGCGAAAGTAAAACCGTATTGTCATCTGATCAAATTTTTTCTATTGTTGAGTTCAACAAAGAACCATACTCTAGAGTATTGAATCAACTGCATATCTCTAATACACTTGGTCAACCAATCTGCATATCAGATGAAATCAAATCTTACAACAAATTAAAGGATCACCTCCGCAATTTATTCCCCGAGAAATACAAAACTGAATCCAGTTGTCTAGCTGAAACAACGAAGTTCATAAACTAATCGAATTCCTATCAAGTTTCAAATATAACGATTTTCATTTTCCCCATCAACTTCACAATCCAGAACTTCTATTCTTGATTGTGGAGTCTTTTTTTGATATTTATTCCAATTCATCATGCTATTTACGATAATATACTTTTACTAGCTTATTGGTAATCATGAGCAAATAGCAGCTATGATTCATTTGAATGTTCTAATCACAGAAAATTATCTACTTTTAGATTTAAAGCACTGAAAAACTCTTCGAAAGAATTTATGCAAAATTCTAAAACTATACATTAATGCAAATACATAATGATAAAAAGGAGAAAGTATTACATGAAATATGAAGAATCAGGATTTACAATAATTGAACTAATCGTTGTTTTAGCAATTCTTGGAATTATACTAGCGATAGCCATCCCAAATTATTTGGGATATCAGGCAAGAGCGGAAGCAAAAGCCGCTGTCGCATCTCTAGAATTGATTGAGGATGCTATTATCCTTCATAAAATTGACACTGGAAGCTGGCCGCATTCTAAACAAATTAATCAAGATCCCGGTTTAGTGACAAACATCCATTCGCTCTCAAACTGGAATGGTTCCTATTTGAATGAATGGGCTCCTCCATTAGAGTCAATCACCCAATTTTCATTTATAGATTACACAAAAAATGCGATCCCTTTGTTTGAAAATTTTAAAGCAAGACTCTTTAGTTCCAATGAAGTGTCCGACAACGTAAAACTACTAGTAATGGCTCATGTAAGCAATGAAATGATTTTACAAGCAGAACAAACCATTGATGGCAATCTTGCTTCAGCAACAGGAGACGACACTTTTGGTTTGACTGGAAAAATCCGATACAAACTTTATCCTAATAATAAGAATCTTCTTGCACTCGTTATATCGTTTGAATAAATCACTAATAAAAATTTTCGTCACGCACTAATTGTTTAATCATCTTGCAAACCTTCAATAATCTACGAATAATATAGCACCTAGATTTATGTTTCTATATAAAGAAGGAACGAAATGATTCTTTACCTTATTCCACCACTGGCAGCGGTGTGTTTGTGTTTGATTCCGAAATTTTAGCAAAACAAAAAACGGACCGAAGTCCGTTTTATCTGTGGTGGAGGTGGTGGGAGTCGAACCCACGTCCGAAAGCCTTTTCCGTTCTGCTTCTACTGGGATAGTTGTTGATTAAAGTTTAACCCTTGCCGCCCCCCAACAACTAGCGGAGACCCGAGCGAGCCTGTAATACGACCACATGGACCAGGCAAGCCATGTGTCGTTTCCTGCTTTTAAATGAAGCTCAAGTCCGATCTGCAGGTCGATCGATCAGGAGCTACTACCTTATAGCTTAGGCAGCGTAAGCGTAATTATCGTTTGCATTTGTTTTTTTGACCGCTTTTTAGATGAACGTGTCACAACATCCCCGGCTACAAAAAGTTCCAGACCCCCGTCGAAACCAATTTCACCCCCATGATATTAATGATCGCGCATAGCGCGTTTCATTCGTCTGTCAGCATCGCGCGCAGCGATGGTATGACGCTTGTCATGAAGTTTCTTTCCTTTGGCAATGCATATCTCTATCTTTGCCTTTCCAGCCTTTAGATAAATCCTCAAGGGAATAATCGAATATCCTTGTTTCTGCACTTGGCCAGCCAATTTGGTGATCTGGCGTTTATGCATTAACAGCTTCCGTGTGCGAACCGGATCCACATTGTAGATATTTCCTTGTTCGTAGGAACTGATATTCATCTGATGCACGAAAATCTCGCCTGCTGTTATGCCGCAATAAGACTCCTTCAAACTCACCTTGCCCTGTCGAATCGATTTGATCTCTGTACCCGTCAAAACAATACCACACTCAAAGGTGTCTTCTATGAAATACTCATGACGTACTTTTTTGTTGTTTGCAATTACGCGAATTCCGTCCATACTCTACCCCTCAATTCTTCTGACGAAAAAAACATACGTTTGTTTCATCAGGAGATGCTTACTCATTATAGCACCTCCTTCAAAAGTCGTCAATCTACCAAAACAAAGTCGATCAATCGACGTTCCAAATCAGTTTTTGCAACTAATATCTTAACACGATCTCCCATGTGAAAACTCTTGCCGGATAATGGATCTTCCACGCAGAATCTCGCCTCATTAAATTCGAAAGAGCCCTCGATCGTATCCAGGGGAACCATGCCCTCTACGGTGTTGTCTAGGGCCACATAAAAACCAAAGCCCGTAACACCCGAGATCACACCCTCAAAAGTTTCTCCTAAGAATTGTGACATATACTCTGTCATCTTCAGCTTCACGCTCTCACGCTCCGCGTCCTGTGCTTTTCTCTCACGTTCTGAACTAGTATCGGCTACACCCGCAAGCAATCGCTCATAGTGGCTGATTCGCTTCTCATTCATCTCTCCATGGAGTTGTTCCTTAATAATCCGATGGATCTGCAGATCGGGATATCGACGAATCGGTGAAGTGTAGTGGCTGTAGTATTCTGCTGCCAGGCCAAAGTGTCCCTCGCTTTTGGCTGAGTACTTCGCCTTTTTTAAGGATCTCAACATCACCATGCTGATCACTGCCTCTTCCGGTTTCCCCATCACCTTATCCATGACCTGTTGCAAGGCCTTAGGATGCAAGTCCGTTCTACCCTTCAAGGTAATACCGAAATGATTGACAAAATGAACGAAAGCTTCAATCCTCTCCTCATCCGGCGTTTCATGGATCCGATACAAAAATGGAATGTCCATCCAAAAATATCGTTCCGATATGGTTTCGTTGGCCAAAAGCATAAACTCTTCAATCATGCGATTGGCAATTCGGCGATCCGCCTTCTTGATCTCAACGGGTTTCCCTGACTTGTCCAAAATCACTTTGGCTTCATCAAAGTTAAAATCAATGCTGCCTCTTAGTTCTCGCTTGCGACGTAATCGTCCGGCCAAAACCGCAGAATCTCGCAAGGCCTGAATCAATTCCTCGTTATCGAAATTCGACTCATCCATGTGTTGAATCAAATCGGAAACGTCGGTATAAGTGAGGCGTGCTTTTGAATGAATCACGGTCTCAGCAACCCGCGAATCTTCCACGGCACCCTTGGCTGAAATCGTCATGATAATTGATAATGCCAGGCGGTCAACACCAGGATGCAAACTACAAAGTCCATTAGACAAATGCTTGGGAAGCATGGGGATCACACGATCCACCAGATACACACTGGTTCCCCGCATTCTAGCTTCCTTATCCAGTTCGCTGTATTCCTTCACATAATTGGTAACATCGGCAATATGAACGCCGAGCTCAAATCGATTATCGGGCAAACGCTTAATAGAAATGGCATCATCCAAGTCCTTGGCGTCGGCACCGTCAATGGTAAAGATCAAAGCATCTCGCCAGTCCTCACGGCCCTTGACATCCGTCTTCGAAATTTCTGTATACCGCTTGGCTTCTTCAACCACCTTCTTGGGAAATCCCTTTGGCAATTGATGCTTATGAATAATCTCTGCGATATCGATACCCGGATCGCCTACGTCGCCCACGACTTCAATAACTTTCCCTTCGGCTTTTTTTCCATCTGTTGGCCACTTGGTAATCTTGGCAATGACTTTTTGCCCATCTTTGGCTTGCATCATCTTTTTGGCTGGTATAAAAATATCACCATGAATACGCTTGTCGTCAGGAACGACAAATCCAAAGTTTTTGGTCTTTTGTAGGGTTCCAAAGAAATTGTCGGTCTTTCGCTTGATGATTCGTTCAACAGCACCTTCTGATTTTTTTTCATCGGGTCTACCCTCTTTGATTAGACGCAACAAAACTGTATCCCCGTCAAAGGCACCCATTGTATTGCGGCCCGCAACAAAAATATCATTTTCAATCACCCGTTCCGGACGACAGAAAAAGAAGGATCGCTGGCTTGCCATCATAACGCCCTTGCGGTAACCCATCCATTCCGGCAACCCGAACCGTTGCTTATTTTGAACCAAATCCCCAGATGACACCAATGAATCGATGATACCATAGAAGATTTTTTTTGATTCCTTATCAATTTTAAACATACTTTCCAGTTCGCGCTTGCTCAAGGGTTTCGCTTCTCCCTCAACCAAAGCTGTCAGTATTTTTTCTTTCATATCCATATTGTTTCTCCTTCATAAAAATAGAGGCATTCGCCCCTATTTTTTTACACCGCCACCCATTCGTTGATAGAGTTTCACATCGTATGAGGTGACATTCTTTTGTTTTTCTTGATGTGCCGCTAGAGCCAATTCAATCTGCTTGCTACATAAATCTTTAAAAGAAATACCGCCGGCTTCCCATAGATAGAAGGCCATGGAGCCCGGAAGCGTATTAATCTCGTTTACGTAAATCTCACCTGCGCCGTTCAATAGAAAATCAATGCGGGCATCGCCTCTGGCATCAATGGCCCGAAAGGCATCCTTAGCCAATTGCTGAATTTTCGCCGTTTGCTCATCGGGAAGATCAGCCGGAATTCGTCGCTTTGCGGATTCCATCCCTTTTCCACCCTTGCCGCCCTTGGCACCATTAATATATTTATCCTCGTAAGAAAGGAAGTCTTCCCAGGTAACAGGTTCCTCGCACACCGACGCCATCAGGTCCGCGTCACGTCCCATGACAGCACAGTTGATCTCGCGAAGGGGTAAGATTGCCTTTTCAACGATCACCTTGCGGTCGTAGCTCATGGCGACCTCTACGGCGTGGATCAATCCCGCTTGATCTTCCGCTTTGGAAATACCGATACTGGAGCCCAGGTTGGCGGGTTTTACCACCAATGGGTAGCCAATGGCCTCAGCCTGTTGAATCAGCTTTTCTTTCTCCCCTGCCCACTGACCACGATAGAACCATAGGTGGGGTACAATTGGCAAACCTTCCGCCTTAAACACGGACTTCATCAATACCTTATCCATGCCCACGGCCGCCGCGACCACACCGCAACCTGTATAGGGAATGTTCATGGTTTCAAACAAGCCCTGCAGGGTGCCATCTTCTCCATTGGTCCCATGGACCACTGGGAAAAATGCATCTACGGTTACGATCTCTTTTGATTCAAACATCTTACGTGTCATTGGATCCCGGTATAGAGTGAAATCATTGCTTCTTGCTACCGGCAAGCATTCAACCAAGCCTTTCAATGTTTCATTCTTAAAGTTCATAATGTCAAAAAGGGCATCACCTGTCCACCATTTCCCATCCTTATCGATGTAAATTGGTACTGGTTTATATTTTGTAAGGTCCAGGTTCTCCAACACTTGAATTCCCGTTACGACCGAAACTTCATGTTCAACACTGCGTCCACCAAAAATCACTCCGACGCTAATTCGTTTTTCCATCTCTCTGTCATCCTCCAATTTTCAAATCTCTTCCTCTTATTCTACCATAAGGGCAAAAGAAAAAACAGGCGATGAACGCCTGTTATTCGTTATAGGAATCCGGTAAATCATTTTCAAAAAGCACGACATCACCCGGAAGTAATATCTGACCCAAAAGGGCTGTAACTTCAGTCATGGTTCGAACAATATGGATCTGTTCTTGTGGATATTCCTTATTTGCCAGCCCCTTTTGAATGGGCTCCGTCTGTTTGGGTCCAACAAGAACAACAACCTGGCAAACATCAGCGATATACTCACCAAATTTCTCGTTTGCTTGCGTTTGGGTTTCACCTAATTCCACCATACCTGGTGTAACAATCACACGTTTTCCCGTATCAAAGGCTTCTAAAACATCCAAAGCTGCCTTGGAGCTGACTGGATTGGAGTTAAAGGCATCATCGATGACCAAAACACCCGTTCCTGGGTCGATCAATTGCAAGCGATGCTCTACGGGTTCGATCTTTGCAATCCCTGCTGAAATCTCTTCTAGTGTCATGCCTAAGACCTTTGCTACACTGGCGCCGGCCAAAATGTTTTGAATATTATGCTTGCCAAGAAGTTTGGTCTGACAAGCAACCCGATGGCCTTCCTTGTCGACCAAATCAAAGGTAGAGCCCTTCATGTTCACTTGAATCGCATCTGCACGAAGATCTAGGCTGGCCGGATCAGAATCAATTCCATACAGCACCTTCTCCTTGAAAGTCTTATCCGCCAATTTTTTCAGATTCGGATCGTCATAATTAAAGATGGCAATCCCATCACAAGGCAGATTCTCTATCAATTCATACTTGGTTTTTACAATATTTCCAATATGACCAAAGGTCTCTAAATGCGTAGGACCAATCGCTGTAATTACACCAATCTGGGGCTCCGCCAATTTAGCCAATTCTTCAATCTGACCCATGGCACGCGCACCCATCTCACAGATGAAGATCTCGTGTTCTGCCTTAAGATCATTATTAATAACCTTGCATACCCCCATGGCTGAATTGAAACTCGATGGGGGAACCAAGGTGTTCCATTTCTCATTCAAGATGGTACCCGTGATAAACTTTGTGCTGGTTTTCCCGAAACTACCGGTAATACCAACCACTTTCAAATCCTCTCGACTTTTAATTTTTTCATTGGCCTGATCATAAAATCCTTGATTGATTTTATTTTCATAAGGAATTAGAAGAATCATAGAAGCCAGCATGGAATAAAAACATAGACCATTTGTTAAGATAAACGCCACGTATAGTCCAATGGCAAGTCCATTTATGCCACCAACAAAAAATCCAATCAATCCCGAGACCAAAAGCACAAACCCAGTCAATTGCATCCATCCGGTTCGTAGGCGCTTGGCGCGGCCCGTCATCACCAATGGTTTTTTCACTTCCTTAGTTAGCTGCATCCACGTCATTAAAAGCAAAGCCATCATCCCAATACTGATCCAAGTAAAATTCTGCCCAAAGATCAAAGCGAGACAAAGTAAAAGTCCAACAACGAACGCACTTCGATGGGTCGAGTTGAATCCATAATCGGTATGATGGTGCTTCCACCCCTGAAATTCTGTGGGGTTGTACCCTTCTAATTGTGCCATATGCAAATAATAGGTCATTCGTTTGCTAACTACCGCACCCCAAACCAGAGCAACCAATACCATCAAGCTGAAAGTTATACTCATCTTGTTTCCTCCATTTTCATAAATACACGCATGACTGCTTGAAATCGGCCCATTTGATCAAGAAAGGAATAATGTCCAGCTTGTTCAAAAACCACAAGGCCTGCATCCGGAATTTCACTTTCCATAAGCCGACCCATTTCAACCGGTGTATCCATATCGTCGTTGCCCCAAATAAGCAGGGTAGATGCCTGTATCTTCGACAAGAGCGGCTCCAGATCATCCGCCAAAACCCTTACCATAATACGCCGCATAATTCCCGGAGACTCTTTATAATCCGCAGAACCAAAACGACGATAGAATCGCTCTAGCTTTGCTTCCGAACGGTCCCAAAAAGTCAATGCCAGATAGATCCGCTTTAAAATCTTGAAATTCAATATTTTCACTCTTACTTTAAAGCTTTTCTTCTTCACCAAACCAGCACTGTCCACCAAAATCATCTTTTTTACGCGCTCTGGATATTGGCTCGCCAAAATAATCGATACCCGCCCGCCATGGGAATGTCCCAAAATATGAAAATGATCAATTTCAAGATGACTCAACAAAGCTTCAATGTGATTAGCAAAGTCATAAGAATTCCAAACGTCCTTGGGTTCTTCACTTTTTCCAAATCCGGGCATATCAATAGCAATCACTTGATAGTGGGTTTGAAGCAAGTTTGTAATCGACTGCATCGTTGTGAGATTCGCCCCCCAACCGTGCAGGATAACAACAGGCTCGCCTTGTCCCGTGCTTTCATAATGTGTCTTGAGCCCTAAGATGGTTGCTTCCATGGTTCACCTCCGCAAATTCACCTCATTATATCGAATTTTGGTGGGAAAATCAAAAAAAATAAAGGGAAGCCGAAGCTTCCCTCTTTCCTACAAGAATAAAGGTACAAACACCAAGGCGACAATTGTCATCAACTTAATCAAGATGTTGATAGACGGTCCTGAAGTATCCTTGAACGGATCTCCAACGGTATCGCCAACTACTGCTGCCTTATGAGCCTCAGAGCCTTTGCCTTCGTAATTTCCTTCTTCAATATATTTTTTCGCATTATCCCAAGCACCGCCTGCATTTGCCATAAAAATAGCCATCAACACGCCACATACCAAGGCTCCTGCTAACATACCGCCCAATGCTTCTGGTCCAACGAACACACCCATTACAATTGGTGCAATCACGGCAATCAAGCCGGGCAGAATCATTTCACGTAGTGCTGCAGATGTTGAAATATCAACACAGCGATTATATTCAGGAACCGTAGTTCCTTCCATAATGCCAGGAATATCTCGAAATTGTCGTCTCACTTCTTCAATCATTGAATTAGCCGCTTTTCCTACTGCTTGCATTGTAATCGCAGAGAATAGGAATGGCAACATACCACCGATCAACAAGCCTGCAATTACATCAGGATTCGTTAATAGAATAATAAGTGCTTGTCCCGTTTGCAACTCAACGGCTGCTATGTAGGATGAAAACAATGCCAAGGCAGTTAAAGCTGCCGATCCAATAGCAAAACCCTTTCCGATAGCTGCGGTTGTATTTCCAACTGCATCCAACTGGTCCGTGATTTTTCGGACATCCTTAGGCATATCACACATCTCAGCAATTCCACCAGCATTATCAGCAATGGGACCGTAAGCATCCACCGCAATGGTCATACCCGCTGTAGACAGCATGCCTACCGCTGCCAAGGCGATTCCATACAAGCCTTGGAAATGAAACGCAATTAAGATACCTGCAGATAAAACAATAATCGGCAAGGCTGTAGAAGCCATCCCCACTGACAAACCAGAAATAATGGTTGTCGAAGCACCCGTTTGCGATTCACGCGCAATACCATGCACCGGACGATAGGCTGTTGATGTATAATACTCCGTAATTTTTGCGATTAGGAGTCCTACAACTAAGCCGGTAACAATAGCAAAAAAAGGTTCGCTTGATCCCAATAAGCGGTTGCTTAAGAAATAAGAAGCGGCTACAACAAGTACCGCACTGACTGCAGTACCCGTGTCGAGTGAACGTTGAGGATCTTTACCTTCATCGCCACGCACAAAAAGTGTGCCTACGATCGATGATAAAATCCCTGCTGCTGCCAAAAGTAACGGAAATATAACAGCTTTTTCAGCCATTTGAACGTCTGCTCCGTATGTTACAATCCCCAAAGTAATGGCCGATATAATCGAGCCTACATACGATTCAAACAAATCCGCACCCATTCCAGCAACGTCACCGACGTTATCGCCTACATTATCGGCAATAACCGCTGGGTTTCTAGGATCGTCCTCAGGAATACCTGCTTCAACCTTTCCAACTAGGTCAGCGCCAACATCGGCTGCCTTGGTATAGATCCCGCCACCAACACGTCCAAATAACGCGATGGAAGAAGCGCCCAAACCAAAACCGGCAATTTGACTTGCTGCCGTTGTCATGACCTCTATGGTCGCATTGTCCCCTACAAAAACATAAAAGACCAATGAAACGCCCAAGAGACCCAATCCAACTACACTCATTCCCATTACGGCTCCACCCGAAAAGGCTACGGATAACGCTTTGTTCATCCCGCCTTCTTGAGCAGCTTGTGCCGTTCTTACATTTGCTTTTGTTGCCACACGCATACCGAAAAAACCGGCTGCAGCGGAAAGAATAGCGCCTATAAGAAAGGCTACTGCCGTTGGAAGATTGATTAGCAAGCTGAGTACGACGAATAGAACCCCAACAAACATCGCAAGCGTCTTATACTCTCGCATTAAGAACGCCATTGCTCCATCGTGGATGTAACCCGCAATCTCCGCCATACGGGGAGATCCCGCGTCCACCTTCTGGATCATCCGTGCTTTACTCACGGCGAATCCCAGAGCAACGATGCCTACCAGTGCTGCTACAATCATGTTATTCAATTTTTTTACATCCTCCTTAATCTAAACCATGCATTGAGTTAGATTTGTTTTATTGAACGACTGTTAGAATGAGCGTTGAAAGAAGAAATACAATCGCTAGTCCTGACGTTACTTTTTCAAGTTTCGACTCATAAGACTTCGCTTTGTTTTTTCCCCAAATTTGCTCGGCTCCTCCGCCAATCGCACCTGACATACCTGCTTGTTTTCCTTCTTGCAACAAGATTGTCGCGATCAATCCCAAGCTCGCCACAATAATGATAATATGAAGTAATGTTTGCATCTTTTTCCCTCCGTTCACCATGAAGTGTTTAACGTACCTATTTTAACATACAGACCATCAGTTTTCAAGAAAATGAAAAACGGCCGGATATCCGGCCGTTTGATCTTTGCTTCTCTATGCTTTGATGTTGTAGAAAGATTTCAATCCGTTGAATTGAGCAACCGTATCTAATTCTTCTTCGATTCTCATCAATTGATTGTATTTTGCTACACGATCTGTACGAGAAGGTGCGCCAGTCTTGATTTGTCCAGCGTTTGTTCCAACAACCAAATCAGCGATTGTTGTATCTTCTGTTTCACCAGATCGATGAGAGATAACCGCAGTGTAACCCGCGCGCTTCGCCATTTCGATCGCATCCAAAGTTTCTGTGATGGTACCGATTTGGTTCACTTTGATCAAGATTGAGTTTGCAATCCCCAATTTGATACCTTTACTCAAACGCTCTGTGTTTGTAACGAACAAGTCATCACCCATGATTTGAACTTTTTCGCCCAATCTGTCAGTGAACAATTTAAATCCGTCCCAATCTTCTTCAGCCAAACCATCTTCGATTGAGATAATTGGGTATTTTGCTACCAATCCAGCATAATACTCAACCATTTCAGCAGAAGTCAATTTTCTGTCTTCGCTTGCTAGATTGTAAAGTCCAGTTTCTTCTTCATAGAACTCTGACGCTGCAGGGTCCATTGCAATTCTGAAGTCATCACCTGGTTTGAAGCCGGCTTTGCCGATTGCTTCAACAATTACTTGAAGTGCTTCTTCGTTTGAACCTAGGTTCGGAGCGAATCCACCTTCATCACCAACTGCTGTGTTGTATCCTTTGCCTTTCAATACGCCTCTAAGCGTATGGAAAACTTCCGCACACCATCGAAGGCCTTCACGGAAAGAAGGAGCTGCAACTGGCATAATCATAAATTCTTGAAGATCAACGTTGTTGTCCGCATGTGAGCCACCATTGATGATATTCATCATTGGAACTGGAAGCGCTTTTGCGTTTACACCACCGAAGTATTGGTACAGTGGAAGACCACAGTACTCAGCTGCAGCTCGCGCTACTGCCATAGAAACACCCAAAATCGCGTTTGCACCCAAACGGCCTTTGTTAGGCGTTCCGTCTAATTCGATCATTGCTTGGTCAACAGCAACTTGCTCACGTACATCATACATGCCAATCAATTCTGGCGCGATAATCTCGTTTACATTTTTCACTGCTTCCAAAACACCTTTGCCCAAGTAGCGGCTCTTGTCGCCATCTCGAAGCTCTACTGCTTCGAATTGACCTGTAGACGCACCAGAAGGAACAATTGCGCGACCAAAAGCGCCGCTTTCAGTAACAACCTCAACCTCTACCGTCGGGTTTCCTCGAGAGTCTAAGACTTCTCTTGCATAAACATCACTAATAATACTCATGAAATTCTCCTCCTTCAACTTGATTCATCCTAATTATATGCTAACTGCGCAAGTTTTCAACCTTTATTACTATTTTTTAATGAGTGATTTTCCCGTCATCTCTTCTGGGATCTCCACATTCATCATTTCAAGCAAGGTTGGTGCAAAATCCGCTAAGATTCCGCCCTCGCGCAATTCCAAATCACCTGTTCCTACAAAAATGGCTGGTACCAAATTTGTCGTGTGTGCCGTCATCGGCTTGCCTTTCTCGGTCAACATTTGCTCCGAGTTGCCATGGTCAGCTGTAATAATAGCCTTCCCGCCGATTTCCTCAATGGCTGCCAGTACCTCACCCAAGCAAGTATCAACAGTTTCCACTGCTTTCACTGCCGCTTCGATAATGCCGGTATGTCCCACCATGTCTGGATTGGCAAAGTTTAATATCATCAGATCGTATTCGCCTGAACGGATTCGTTCCACCGCATTGTCCTTGACCTCGATTGCGCTCATTTCCGGTTGAAGGTCATAGGTTGCAACCTTCGGAGATGGAATCAAGACTCGGTCCTCACCAACATTAGGCGCTTCCACACCACCGTTGAAGAAGAACGTTACATGGGCGTACTTTTCCGTTTCTGCGATTCGAAGCTGCTTTAACCCCTTTGATGCCACATATTCGCCAAGGGTATTTTTATAACTATTTGGCGGATAGGCCACAGATACATTCTCAATGGTTGCATCGTAGGTTGTTAAACAAACATACTCTGTTGATACCTTTTTTTCTCGATTGAAACCCGTAAAGGTTTCATCCACAATCGCACGCGTAATTTCACGAGCACGGTCGGGTCGGAAGTTTGTGAAGAGTACACTGTCACCATCTTCTATGGTGGCAATTGGTGCTCCGTCTTTCGTGATTACGGTTGGAAGAACAAACTCGTCAAAGATTTTTTCTTCGTAGGAATTTGAAACAACGTCAATCGCCGATTCACTTGTTGGACCCATTCCTTGAACCATAGCTTGATAAGCTAGCTCAACACGATCCCAACGATTGTCTCGATCCATGGCGTAGTAGCGTCCAGAAACCGTAGCGATCTCACCAAGACCGATCAGCTTCATCTCTGCTTCCAGCTTGCGTACATCTTCGAGGCCAGCGTTTGGTGCTACGTCACGACCATCCAAGAACACATGGACATAAGCCTTTTTCACACCCAGATCTTTCGCCATACGCAAAAATCCATATAGGTGTTTCACATGAGAGTGAACCCCACCCTGAGAAACCAATCCCATGAAATGAAGCGCCTTATCGTTTTTCGCAGCGTCCATCATAGCTGATTTTATCGTTTGATTCTCAAGAATGGTGCCATCTTCAATGTCTTTTGTGATTTTTGTTAGAAATTGATAGATAATTCTTCCCGCACCAATATTCAAGTGTCCAACTTCTGAATTTCCCATTTGCCCATCCGGCAAGCCAACGCAAAGACCGCTAGCACACACACTTGTATGTGGGGCTTCTTTCATTAAACGATCGAAATTCGGTGTGTTGGCAAGATGAACCGCATTGCCGACACCCGGCTTTGCCATTCCCCAGCCATCCAGGATAATAAACCCTGCAAATTGCTTTGCCATGATGGCCTCCTAAAAATTAATCAATGCTGTGAAGTCATCCGCCTTCAAGCTTGCGCCGCCTACCAATGCTCCATCGATATGAGGTTGATTCATAATCTCTGTTACATTCGCGGGTTTTACGCTGCCGCCGTATTGAATACGAACCACTTCCGCAATCTCATCATTATAGATCCCAGCTACAGTATCACGAATCATTTCACACATTTCATTTGCTTGATCAGACGTTGCAGTTACACCAGTTCCAATCGCCCAAATTGGCTCGTATGCAATAACCAACTTGCTCATCTCTTCAATGCTCAAGCCTTCAATACCAGCTCTAATTTGCTCTGCAACTAAAGTTTTATGCTCGTTTGCTTCTCGTTGTGCCAAGGTTTCCCCACAACACATGATTGGCAAAAGATTATGCGCAAAAGCAGATTTTACTTTTTTATTGACAGTTTCATTCGTCTCAGCGAAATACTCTCTTCGCTCCGAATGACCAATCACAACATAGTCGATGCCCAGCTCATTTAGCATCAGGGGAGAAATCTCACCTGTATAAGCTCCGCCCTCTTCCCAATGCATGTTTTGAGCGCCGATTTTCACCTTAGAACCTGCCAAGGCTTCTTTCACTGCTGGTAGCATGACATAAGGAACACAAACAACAACTTCAACGTCGGTATTTGCCGCTTCCGCTTTAAATCCATTCACCAAAGCAACACCTTCTGCTATGGTTTTATTCATTTTCCAGTTTCCTGCAATAATTGGAATTCTCATGAGTTTCCTCCTATTTTTCATTGATCGCGTCGATTCCCGGTAAAACTTTTCCTTCGAAAAGTTCCAAAGAAGCGCCGCCGCCTGTAGAGATATGAGACATCTTATCAGCATATCCGGATTGGATCACCGCTGCCGCGCTGTCGCCGCCGCCGATAATTGTCAAGGCATCAGTTTGTGTCAAAGCTTCGGCTACAGCAAAGGTACCGCGTGCAAAGTTTGACATTTCAAATACGCCCATTGGTCCATTCCATACAACCGTTTTCGCATTGGCAATCTCTGCTTCAAAAAGTGCAATAGATGCCGCACCGATATCCAAGCCTTCCCAACCCTCTGGGATTTCATTGGATGCTACAGTTTTAAACTCAGCTTCATTGGAGAATCCAGTCGCAATCACATTGTCAACAGGTAGTAAAAGTTTTACACCCTTCTTCTCTGCTTTTGCCAATAGTGATTTCGCCAATTCTACCTTGTCCGCTTCTAGAAGTGAATTTCCTACAGTCCATCCTTTGGCTACAAAGAATGTGTAGGCCATACCACCACCAATAATCAATGTATCGACCTTATCCAATAAGTTTTCGATCACACCAATCTTGTCAGATACTTTCGCGCCACCCAAGATAGCAACAAAAGGACGTTCTGGAGCTTCCATCGTTTTACCCATTACATCAATTTCTTTTTTAACCAAGAAACCCAATGCTGAAGGCAGAAGTGATGAAACACCAACGTTCGAAGCATGTGCGCGGTGCGCAGTACCAAATGCGTCATTGACATATAAATCAGCAAGAGAAGCCAATTCCTTAGCAAACTCTTGACCGTTTTTCGTTTCTTCTTTGCGGTATCGTGTGTTTTGCAACAACAATACGTCGCCATCTTTCATTCCAGCAACCATTGTCTTTGCATTGACACCAACCACGTCTGCATCATCGGCAAACAATACGTCTTTTTTCAAGAATTCGCCCAAGCGAACCGCTACGGGTGCAAGAGTAAATTCAGGCTTCGCCTCGCCTTTTGGTCGACCCAAATGCGACATCAAGATGACTTGCGCTCCATTTTCAATTAGATATTGAATTGTTGGCAACGCGCCTTCAATACGAGCATCGTTAGTAATTGCGCCATCTTTCATCGGTACATTGAAATCGCATCGCACAAGTACTTTCTTACCCGCTACAGCTAAATCAGTAACAGATTTTTTATTCAACATGTGTGAGTCACTCCCATTCTTTTATTTTCATGGCAAAACCGGTTATGTATTTCTACATAACCGGATTCTCCAAGATGTCCTTATTATTCGATTCTTCCGTTCTCTATAGACCTTGTTTTGTCATGTAGATCGCTAGATCGATACAACGGTTTGAATATCCCCACTCATTATCGTACCATGATACGATTTTCAACATTTTGTCGCCAACCATCATTGTAGACAATCCGTCAATAATTGAAGAGTTAGGATCTTTTCTGTAGTCCATTGATACCAATGGCTCATCAGAATATGCCAAGATCCCTTTCAAGTCGCCTTCTGCCGCTTCTTTCAAAGTAGCATTAACTTCTTCTTTTGTTGTTGCTGTTTTTAATTCAAATACAATATCAACAACTGAAACTGTTGGAGTTGGAACACGCATTGCCATTCCATCAACAATTCCTTTCAATTCAGGAACAACCAAACCTACAGCTACTGCTGCGCCTGTTGATGTTGGAATAATTGATTCTGCTGCCGCACGTGCACGACGCATATCTGAATGATGTGCATCCAAGATGTTTTGATCATTTGTGTATGAATGAACAGTTGTCATCAAACCTTTTTCAACACCGAACTTGTCAACAATAACTTTTGCAAATGGTGCCAAGCAGTTTGTTGTACAAGATGCGTTTGACACGATGTTGTGTTTCGCTGCATCGTAATCTTTTTCGTTAACGCCCATTACAACAGTAATGTCTTCGCCTTTTGCTGGAGCGGAAATGATAACTTTTTTCGCGCCTGCAGTGATATGCTTGCTAGCGCCTTCAAATGTACGGAATACGCCAGTTGACTCGATTACGATATCAACTCCTAGCTCTCCCCAAGGAAGGTTCTCTGGATTTCTGTCAGAAACGACTTTGACTGTCTTGCCGTTGATCACCAAGTTGCCATCAACAACTTCTACTGTTCCGTCAAATTTACCCATCAAAGAGTCATACTTGAACAAGTGTGCTGCTGTTTCTACACCTGACATGTCGTTGATCGCTACAATCTCGATCTCCTCTACGTTGCGTTCAAATGCTGCTCGTACTACATTTCGACCGATACGGCCGAAACCATTGACACCCACTTTAATTGCCATGAATGTTGCCTCCTTATATAGACCATTTATTTGAAGTAATTGACAATCAATTACTTTCCCCCAAGTTCAATAATTCTCTTTGCAGCACCTTCGTCGATTACCAAAATAATCTCTTTTCGTAGGGCAGAAAGGCCATAAATTGCCTCTGCTTTTCCACTACCACAGGCCACTGCAATGGCGTACGGGATTCGCTGATACTCATCTAACGTAATTCCAATGGTATTAGAATCCTTAATAACTTTACCCCGTACATCAAAATAATACCCAAAAGCTTCTCCAACTGCACCCTGATCCCATAAATCTTTTTGTTCTCGATCAGAAAGCTTTCGTCTTCGCGCCATTTGATCGGCGCGGCCAATTCCAAAAAGTAAAATATTCAAAGCGTTTAAATCCGAAACCAAGTTCATAATTTCAGGCTCCTGCATTAAACTTTCTTTTGCATTGGAACTAATATTGTCTGGCACATGCAACAATCGATAGCTTCCACCAAGCTTTTCAGCAAGACGAGCCGCAATATGATTGGACTGCATTTCCATACTTCCGCCAATACCACCGCGGGCTGGTATTACCCTGGTGTTTGACAATCCCTTTTGCCGGGTCATCTCTAACATAACCTGATAGATCGTCGCGCCCCCGGTTACCCCTATTGTCATATGATCCTTCACAACATCCTTTAAGGTCACTGCCGCTGCCTTAGCCGCGTCTCGCAAGACCAAAGAATCCTGATCCCAATCACCGGGAATTACAATTACTTGTGCAATTTTTAACGTGTCTTTTACTTTCAATTCAAGGGTTTGCATCCCCCGCATATCGTGAATCATATGTTCTAGCTGCTGATATATTTCTGCCCCATAAGGCGTGATCATAACACCTGAAGACTGAATATCCACCAAACCTTGTTGCTGTAAAACCTGTATCTCAGCCCGGATGATCCGCTCACCTATCGATAAATTCGATGCAAGTGTTCGGCGTCCGATTGGCCCATGATACTTGATATTTCTCAAAATCTCAAAGCGTTTATCGAGCAGTGGCAAAATCTCCGGTACTACGACTTTCGCGAGTTTTAGAAGTGAACTCATTGCCATCCCCCTTTCGTTTTTTGGGAAAAAGCTCGTTCCAATCAATAGATGGACATTTTTTGTCCCGTAGGATCTATTCGTGTCCCACTTATACCAAAAAAAATAACCCATCCAAGGGTTATTATAATCAATATTTCCAAAAAAAACAAGTAAAATTATAAGTTTTTTTATCCGCGACGCTTTCTTTTTGCTGAAGAAAGAATTCCCATTTCCTCTCGGTATTTGGCAACCGTTCTGCGGGATACCTTGATCTCACGTTTTGCCAACTCTTCGGCAATCTTTTGATCGCTCAGGGGTTTCTTTTTATCCTCTTCTTCTGTCATCTCTCGAATCAACGCTTGCACACTTTTGGAACTGACACCGTCTTCTCCACCGCCAAGATTTGTTGTAAAGAAGTACTTCATTTCATACAAACCAACTGGGGTTTGCATATATTTTCCATTGACCACTCGGCTAACGGTAGACTCATGCACATCAGCTTCTTCCGCCACCTGTTTCATGGTCAATGGACGCAAGCCTTTGTCTCCTTCAACAAAGAATGATGCTTGCACGTCGACAATGGCGCCGGCTATTCGAATCACAGTTTGTCGCCTTTGCTCAATCATCTTCACAACCCAAAGAGCGCGATCCAAATAGGCCTTAACAAATTCAGCTTCTTCCCCGCTTTTCAACAAGGCCTGAATCTTCGGACTGACATAAAGCCGCGGCATCAAAGATTCATTGGCTCGAATCTCGTAGCCTTCATCACCTAGGGTTACATAGACGTCAGGTCGAATATAGCGGACCAATTCGTCTTCCGACGGATAAACCGATCCAGGTTTTGGATTACAGGATTGAATCAATTCTGCAATGGCTTCAATCTCATCCTCTTGCACGTTAAATTTTTTGGCGAGAATTTCATACCTGCGTTCCGCAATCAAGGCCAACTCATCTTTAACAATTTCATACACCAATGTTTGTTGAATGCCTCGTTCCCGCAATTGAAGCTCAATACATTCTGACAAATCCCTCGCCCCAACGCCAATCGGATCAAAGGATTGGATAATATACAGCATAATTTCTACTTCTTCTTCGTAAGCACGGATTTGATAGGCCAGATCGGCCATTTCCGACTTGAAATATCCCTGGGCATCAATCCGCTCAATAATCGCCTCGCCGATTCGCACCTGCTCATCTTTCAATTTTGAACAATACAATTGCTTGCGCAACAATTCTTTCAGGGTGACGATTGCAGCATGACGAGATTCGAAGGGAGAAGCGTCTTCTCCGCGTTGCTCGCTGCCAAAATTCACATAATCCGCCTGATCATTGCTTCGCAAGTATTCTTTCCAGTCCTCAACATCCAATTCGCCAGTTTCCTGTTCTACTTCTTTCATCTCCAAAAGAGGATTTGTGTCCATCTCTTGATTAATGAAATCAACCAATTGCAATTGATTGAATTGGAGTAGCTCAATGGCCTGACGCAATTGCTGTGTCATCACTAATTTTTGTTTTTGTTCTAGCTTTAATCCAAATTCCAGCTTCATCTGACTCCCCCACTTGCCCTTAGTATATCAAAGAAAGCGTGATTCCTCACGCTTTTCTCACTTGGCAAAGTGTACTTTTGCACTTCCCGTACCTCGCTCCAAAATTCCCTCTACCGATTTTCTTACACTTTTGTTAAGATCTTTTGGAATCGTACAGAGAAGGCCGTCTTCTTTGACGAATTCCCCATGAATCAACACGTGTTGAATATTTCTTGTGTCAGAAGAATAAAGGATTGCTGCTAAAGGATCATACACCGGTAATGTATGTGGTTGATCCAAATCCCAGATAATCAAATCAGCTTCATAGCCATCAGCCAAAGAACCCGTTGAAAAGCCAAAGTATTCATGCCCCTTCATCAAGTGTTGCCATAACCATTGCAAGGTAAAATTTTCAGCATTTCCTCTCAATTGCTTGCCAAACAATCCAAATAGACGAGCTTGTTCAACAACATCAAGGGTAGCAGAACTAGCTGCACCGTCGGTGCCAAAGGATAGATTCAACCGTTCGGACAAATTCCAAAGCCCACCGGTCCCCATGGCCAACTTCCCGTAGGTTTTTGGACATGCGGCAAAGTAAGTCTTGCTGCCAATCACATCTACATCGCCCTCTTCAATCCAAAGCCCGTGTCCCACAAGGACACGTTGAGAAAAGAACCCAATATTTGCCAAATAGGCAAATGGCGTACACCCGTGCGCACCCAATGATTGTTCCACCTGTTCTTTCGTCTCTGAAACGTGTAGATGAATCGACAGTCCGTTTTTTTCAGCCTCTTCCACCACTGACTCCAATTGTTCCTTAGACACCGTATAGGGCGAATGGGGGCCATAGGCAAAGTGAATACGATCGGTTGAACGTTTTTTGGCCAACTGTGTTGTCGCTTTCAACCGTGCGTCAAAATTGGGATCTGATCCAAAGAGTGTTGGCGCCATTTCAAGTCTGATCCCCGTTTCCTCTGCTGCTTCAAGAATCTCATTCTCAAAGAAATAATGCTCAGCGAAACAGGTAATTCCATGATCTAGCATTTCCGCCATGGCCAATAAAGATCCTGTTTTGGCATCAAAGGCTTCCATCTTGCTCTCATAGGGCCAGAGAATTTCATCAAACCATCGTTGAATGGCGACATCTTCTGCAATTCCCTTAAAGATATTCATGGCACCATGGGCATGCATATTAACAAAACTTGGAGAGACGTATGCCCCTTCAAGGTTTAATGTTTCACAGGCCTCCACCGATTCCTCGCCATTCATTCGTACCAGTTTCCCATCCTTGATTCCCAAGGATTGATCGTAACTGACCATTCCTGTCTCATCAATCAAATTGCAATGGGTCAAAAGGCGATCAAGCTTCATTGAGGATCATCTCCTTCATCCAGGCACGGAATTTTTCCACATTCATTCCCGTTGTGACAAATGCATTGTTGGGTTTTCCTGTCACTCGGGCAACATCGACCACTGTTTTTCCTGACGTATATTGACCTTTGGTCTCAACAGTCAAATAGAACTCATCACCCTTTAAAAGCTCTGGCACCGCTACGGAAGCCAAGGCTAATCCATCATGCATAACAGCACCTTCAATACCAAATCTTCGATTACGAGTTACCATATAATCTAAAATTTCAACCGATATCCCTGCTTTTTTTGTATCAACCGCACGTAATTCTTCCAACATTTGATCTTCAATGGTCGCAGATAAGGTTGCGTCCAAAGTCACCCAAGTTTGTGGTACGCCAGATTCCGAAACAAGCTTTGCAGCTTCAGGATCAACATGGATATTAAACTCCGTGCACGGCGTCATATTACCGCCATCAATGGCACCGCCCATAATTGTCAGGTGCTTAATCAAAGACTTTACATCCGGATAAGTCATAAAGAGATGAGCAATATTGGTTAAAGGACCAACTGCAACAAGGTGTAAGTCCCCACCTGCTATTTTTGCTTCACGGTAGATGACATCAATGGCAGATTCCGAATCAAATGCGCGATTGCTCGTTGGCAATACCACGTCTCCCATGCCATTTTCTCCATGAACTTCCTTAGCTGTATGTAGGGGTCGAATCATGGGTTCTGATTTTCCAACAGCGACTGGAACATCGTATCCCAAATAAGCCACCAGATTTAAGGTATTTACCGAGGTGTATTTCAATTCCACATTTCCAGCTACTGTTGTAATCGCTCGAATATCCAAAGCTGGACACGCAAGCCCTGTCAAAATAGCCATGGCATCATCAGTGCCAGTATCGCAGTCTAAAACTACTGGTATTCTATTCATCATATCCCCCTTAAGTATATAAATAAAGGAAAAAGGGGATTCCCTTTTTCCTTTTATCTCTATGCCAATTCCAACGCGATTTTCATCATATCGTTGAAAGTTTTTTGCCGTTCTTCCGGTGTTGTCTGCTCGTGCGTCACAATGTGATCAGAAACAGTTAAAAGCGTCAATGCATTCACGCCATATTTCGCAGCGATCGTATAAAGCGCTGCAGTTTCCATCTCAGCACAAATGACACCAAACTTGGCCCATTTTTCCCATGTAACAAGGGCATCCTCATCCCCGTAGAAAACGTCGCTTGTCAAAATATTGCCAACAACCGGCTTAACTCCTTGTTCCAGAGCGACTGTGTAAGCCTTGTTCAAAAGCTCAAAGCTAGCCGTTGGAGCAAAAGACTGACCATTGAAGCGATTCAAATTGACTGCAGAGTCCGTTGAAGCACTCATGGCGATAACCACATCGCGAAGCTTCACTTCTTCTTGCATAGCGCCGCAAGTACCGATGCGAATCATATTTTTTACGCCATAGAATTTACATAGCTCTTCTGTGTAGATGGAAATTGAAGGAATACCCATTCCCGTTCCCATAACAGAAACCCGCTTGCCTTTGTAGGTTCCTGTAAAACCTAGCATGTTACGTACAGAGTTAAACTGTACAACATCCTCAAGGAAAGTATCTGCTATATATTTTGCACGAAGAGGATCACCGGGAAGCAAAATTGTTTCCGCGATATCACCCATCTTTGCTTGATTGTGAGCTGTTGTCATCATCAATCTCCTTCTATCTAGTATTTTGAAACCAAGTTCACAATGAGATCAACAAATTTTTGACGATCCACACCGAGAAGAACTTTTACATTTTCTTCTTTGCCTGTCTGATGATTGAAGTCAACCACTGTCATTCCTGTTGTAAACTCACCCTTCGTTTCGATATCAACCGCATATTGCTTCGACTCGAAGATCTCGGGAGCAATCAAATACGCAACTGCACAGGGGTCATGTAGCGGACATCCTGGGAGTTTCCATACTTCGTCATGGAATTTCACAAAGAAATCCAAAAGCTCAGCAACAAAAATGCCAACTTTTGAGTTTAGATCGCGAATGATTTCCACTTCTTCTTTCATGATCATCGCTTTGTGTGTGACATCCAATCCAGCCATGATAATTGGCAAACCAGAATCATACACAATCTTCGCTGCTTCTGGATCGACTAGAATATTAAATTCCGCAGCCGGTGTCCAATTTCCGCCGTATGCTGCACCACCCATCAAAGAGATCTGTTGAATCTTTTCTTTTACTTCGGGATAGGCAAGAAAAAGCATGGCGATATTCGTTAAAGGACCCGTTGGAATCAGGGTGATCTTTTCATCCGATTCCATAATCACCTTGCGCATCAAATCGATGGCAGGCATTTCAAGTGGCTTTAAAGTTGCATCGGGAATAACAGGACCTTCCAGCCCGCTTTCCCCATGTACCTCGGGCGCTACTTCTAGTTCCCGAAGCAAAGGGCGCTTTGCGCCCTGTGCGACTGGAACATCAACTCCAATATAATCGAGAATATTCAATGCGTTCTTTAGGGTCTTTTCCGGTGTCTGATTTCCTGCTGATGTTGTTACTGCACGTACATCCAATCGCTCGGATGCAAAAGCCATAATCAACGCAATCGCATCATCATGTCCCGGATCACAATCCATTATGACCGGAATTTTATTCATTATTTGCCTCCCTTTGACGCAGTAGCAGCCTCAGCTTGCTTCTGACGTGCACGTTTCACATCTGATTGTTTTTTCGATGCATAAACCACCAAACCAACAATTGTAAAGATATATGGAATCATCTTTACAAACTCAGCCGGAACCGAAATTTCAGCCTCGTAGTTTGCCAATGCAGAAGCAAAACCGAAGAATAGAGAAGCAATCATCGTGCCTATTGGAGATACACCACCCATGGCTTTCGCAGCCAAGGCGATAAATCCACGGCCTGCTGTCATGTTTTGAGAGAACCAAGAAACGTATCCCATGGACATGAAAGCACCACCCAAACCAGCCATAATTCCAGAAAGAACCAAGGCTTGATATTGAATTTTCTTAACACTGATTCCAACAGACTCAGCGGCGTGGAAGTTCTCACCAACCGCACGCAAACGAAGTCCCATCGGTGTTTTAAACATAAAGAACCATGTAGCAAATACAAGTATAAAAGCAACATAGGTCAACACATTATGCCCAAATATCACAGGTCCAATAAAAGGTACTTTATCCGCTAGGCCTGTAAATAATTTTGGCAAGACACGGCTGTCGAGCGATGAGGAAATTCCCCGGTCGTTCGAAACAACAAACAAGAGGAAGACGGTCCCCCCGGCAGCCATCAGATTTAAAGCAATCGCCGACAAGATAATATCGGTTTTTAGGTTCAAAGCAAAATAGGCTAACATGAGTCCGACTAAGGCGCCAATAATAATGGCAGCCAAAAGACCGATCCAAGCGCTGTCGAACCACGCACTAAAAACAACACCCGCAAAAGCGGACCAAAGCATGGAACCTTCCAAAGCAATGTTAATTACACCTGCGCTGTCAGAAATCAAAGCACCCAAGGCAGCAAAAAGGATTGGGGTTGTTACCCGAATCACGGAATACCAAAACTCGGAGGTCCCGATAATATCAATAATACTACTCATCTTATTTAGCCTCCTTTGCCGCACTTAAATCCGCCATGGATTCTTCATAAATAATACGGTTCTTTCGTTTCGACATAAAGTGCTCTGCCGCAACCAAAATAATGACAACACCTTGAATAATTCCAACCAATTGGCTCGATACATCCGTTGATCTAGACATAATGTCTGCACCAATTCTTAAATAAGCCAAGAAGAAAGCACCAACAGGAACCAAGGCCGGGTTGTTTTTCGCTAGGATTGCAACAATGACACCATCCCAACCAAAACCAGGCAATGTTTTATACTTAAATCGAGTATACATACCCAGCATTTCAATACCGCCACCCAAGCCAGCCAAGAAACCACCGACCATTTGTGAAACGATAATCACGCGGAATACATTCATTCCTGAATATCTAGCAAAGTTTTCATTCTTACCAACCATGCGAATTTCATAACCCCATCGGGTTTTGAACATAAACAGATAAACCAAGACTACGGCTAATATCGCCAGAATCAAACCGATATGAACACGGGTTCCCGGTAAAATTCTCATCAGTTTCGCTGAATCTGGGAATTTAAAAGAAGCCATGTCACCCGCTTGCGGATCACGCAAGTGATAGTTCAAGAAATAGAAACCCAGGAACATTAAAATATAGTTCAACATCAATGATGAGACCAATACGTCGGCATTCCATTTCAATTTCAAGATTGCTGGAATCGTAGCCACAACAGCACCAATTAAACCAGCAACTAGAATTCCTACAACAGGATGAACCCCTGCAGGAAGTAAAAAGTTTGTTGCAATCCATGAAGAACCCAAAGCACCAACAAAAAATGCACCCTCAGAAATCAGGTTAAATTGATTGGCACTGAACATAACACTTACCGCAAGACCAGTAAAGAGCAATGGAATCATCAATTCGATAACATTTCCAAAATATCGGAATTTTGATATTGGACCCAACGCAAAAGCGCGAATCGCTTCAATTGGTTGCTCGCTGGTTGTTAAAATCAATATGAATGCAATGGCCAACGCCAATCCAACGGCAGCCAAAGTGCGGAGCAGTTCAAATTTGCGAAGTCGATCGAGTTTTTTGATCATTGAATGGCCCTCCCTATCTCCTCAGCTGATTGTTTTTTTAGTCCCAACATATACAAGCCAAGTTCCTCTTCTGTGATTTTTGATGCGTCAGTAAAGAAGGCCGCAATTTCCCCTTCATGCATAACGATCAATCGATCACTCAATTCCAATACTTCGTTCAAATCGGCTGAGTTCAAAAGAACGGCAGTCCCTTTTTCTCGTAGCGCAACCAATTCTTTTCGAATAAATTCAATGGCGCCGACATCAATTCCACGTGTGGGTTGATCACAGATAATGAAATCTGGTTCCACAAAGAATTCACGAGCAACAACGACCTTTTGAATATTACCACCAGAAAGCATTTTAACTGGTTGATCAGCGTTATTACATTTTATTAGATAATCCACAACCAAACGATCTGCCAGTTCATCAATTTCTTTTGATTTCTGCATCACCTTTTTGGTGTAAGTCGAATCCGTATATTTATATGACATCACATTGGCTTTTACACTTTCTGTCTCCGCAACGCCGTATACCATGCGATCTTCCGGAACATGAGAAGTGCCCATATCACGAATATCGCGAATGGATTTCCCCTTGATAGATTCACCCTTGATTTCTACATCGCCATGTTGAATTTTTTGAAGACCGGTCACTAAATCAACAATCTCTCGTTGACCATTTCCTTCAACACCAGCGATTCCCAAAATTTCTCCTTCACGCAAGTTGAAAGAAACGTTTTTCAAAGAATTTTTACCAAACTCATTCACATAAGTGACATTTTTTACATTCAGAATGTTCTTTCCTGGAGCAACTGGTTTCTTGTCAACTTTCAAAATGACATCACGCCCTACCATCAGTCGAGAGATATCCTCTTCCGATACATCGGAAACTTGATAGGTTCCAATGGTTGTACCGCGACGCATAACTGTCAAACGGTCACACAACTCTTTTACCTCATTTAATTTGTGAGAGATAAAGATAATCGTATGTCCCTTCTCTTTTAAGAACTTCAACTGCTTAAAGAGTTCTTTGGTTTCTTGTGGTGTCAATACAGCTGTCGGTTCGTCGAGGATTAATATTTTCGCCCCGCGAAATAACGCTTTTAAGATCTCCACTTTTTGCTTGGTTCCAACAGAAATATCAGAAACCTTTGCCGTTGGATCCACTTCAAAGCTATACTGCTTTGCAAGATCTGCCGTTTGCTGCTCAGCCTTCTTCGTGTCAAATTTCAGACCCTTCTTAGGCTCAACACCAAGTACAAGATTTTCAGCAACAGTCAATGACGGTACCAACATAAAATGCTGATGCACCATCCCAACCCCATGCTCAATAGCATGCTGCGGATTCGAGAAAGTAACTTCCTGCTCACGCAAGTAAACCTTCCCCTCCTGTGCTTTTTCCAAACCGAATAGGATTTTCATCAATGTAGACTTCCCGGCGCCATTCTCGCCGACCAAAGCATGAATTTCTCCCTCATCAATGGAGAAACTAATATCTTTATTCGCTACAATCCCGTTCGGGTAAACCTTCGTGATACCTTTCATGGCTAAAACTTCTTTGCCCATAACCTATCACTACCTCCACTTTCTTGATTTGCCAACTTAGCTAAACCTAATTATAACGCTTTTTCATTTCAACGAAAAGCGATTTCCCAACACAATCTTTATTGTGGGACCACGGTCCCATCCCTCTACGAATAAAAAGAGGCACATCTATTTGTTACCCAAATAGATGCACCCCCTGCTAAGTCTTTTTTGACTATTTTACTGCGTCTCTCAAGGCTGTCAACTCTTCAGTTGTCAAACCATTTGCAGATGATACAACAACCTCGCCTGCAGCGATTTTTGTTGCTAATTCATCAAGCATATCGCCATAGCCATTGTCGATAACCCATTGGCTCTTCACGTAACCAACAGCGCCTTCAGCTAGTCCCAATGCTTCAGATTCGCCATAAGGAAGTGTGCCGTCCATATGCATTTCAATTGCACGATACAATGAGTTTCCAACTTCTTTCAATGCTGAAGTTGCAATCAAATCGGCTTTCGCGTCTTCACCCATATCGCGGAACAATGCTTCTTGATCAGAGTCAACGCCGATTGCAAGCTTGTTAACTTCTGCAGCCGCATCGATTTGTCCCAAACCAGCTTGACCAGCTACGTTAAATCCAATAGCTACGCCTGACTGATATTGAGCCAATGCCATCTCTTTACCTTTTGCAGAGTCATTGAAATCGCCAATGTAAGAAATCTTAACTTGAACGTCAGATTTTACTGATTGCGCGCCTTCAATGTATCCTACCAAGAAATCATTGATAACTAGGATATCCATGCCACCCAAGAAACCGATTGGCTCATCCCCTGCTGCTGATGCTGCTACAGCGCCTGCAAGGTATGCACATTCGTTTTGCTTGTAAAGCATTGAGTAGATGTTTGGAATCTCTGGGTTAGCTACAGTATCAAAGATAATGTAGTTGTTGTCTGGGTATTGCGGTGCAATATCTTCCAACAATTCTTGCATTTGCCATGTACCAACGACAATTACATCATAACCAGCTTCTGAAGCATCAATCAAGCCTGGTTCCCATTTAGAGTTGTCAAAGCCCATCTCAATGATCTTAACTTCAACTTTACCTGCGTAATCTTCAACCAATCGGTTGAAACCAACTTCTGCAGAATCGAAGAATGAACGGTCACCCAAGTTACCGTTAATCAACAATACTACTTTTGTAACGTCTGTTTCTGTCGCTGCCGCTGGCTCATCAGAACCCGCACAACCTGTTAGCCCAAAGGAAAGTGCTAACATCAATACCAATAATAAACTAATGTACTTTTTCACAAGACTACCTCCTCTTATTCTATACGAAATACGAACAAATAAATTATACAACAGGTTGGTAGTATTTGCAAAAGCAATTCCTTTAAATAAACCGTGCAAAATTTCAGAAAATTTGACAAACAACCGATTTTCTCAATAAAAGGTTGGGAAATGAAAGCCTTTTCCCGGAACCGGTTCCATAAAAATCAAAAAACAAACACAAGAAATAAATCTTGTGTTTGTTAAATTTAGTAATTTTCTTCTATGAATTTTTCCGCTTCCACCGCCGCAATCGCTCCATCGTTGGTTGCAGTAACAACTTGACGAAGCGTTTTTACACGACAATCGCCTGCAGCAAATACCCCCGGCACATTGGTTTTCATCAATTCATCGGTTGGAATATAGCCGCGTTCCATGTTAATCTTGCCCTCAAATGGTTTCGTGTCGGGAAGATACCCCGCAAAAATGAAAACACCAAATGTCATATCGCCTTCATCCGGACTCACCCTTGTTACTTGGCCTGTTTTTGTATCGGTCACTTCGATCGCACCCAAAAGACCTTGCCCTTCAAATTTTGTAATCGCTGAATTCCACATAATATCAATCTTATCATTGGCAAAGATTTTATCTTGAATCGATTTCGCTGCCCGTAACTCACCACGCCTAACAATCATCGTCACTTTTTTCGCGAACTTAGTCAAAAAAATTGACTCCTCACAAGCCGTGTCACCACCGCCAACTGTATAGATGTCCAATCCAGAGAAAAAAGCACCGTCACAAGTCGCACAGTAGCCCACGCCTTTTCCCGTAAACTCTGCCTCACCAGGAGCGTTCAACTTCCGAGGCTGCGCACCTACCGCCAATATCACTGTTTTAGCCTGGTAGGTTTCCTTATCACCCTCGATCACCTTAATGCCATCTTCTACGCGTAATCCTTTAACGCTTTCAATTCGAATTTCAGCGCCAAAGCTTTTCGCTTGTTCTTCCATCCTCGCAACTAAAGCTGGACCCGTGGCATCAGGAATAGATCCTGGCATATTGGCAACATCCGCCGTTTGAGAAATTAAGCCACCAACCCCTTCTTTTTCTAGAATAAGAGTCTTCATATTGGCTCTTGCTGCATAGAGTCCCGCTGTCAATCCCGCAGGACCGGCACCAATAATAATTACATCATACATCTACAATTCCTCCTTATACAAAAAGGCATAAAATATTCTTTATGCCTTTCCCTTTTTTATTTATGCAACTGTGTGTTCATTGTCGTCAACTAGTGATGCGATATTCATGGCATGATCAGAAACTCGCTCCAAGTTGCTGATGATTTCTAAGAAAATAATACCCGCCCGCGGTTCACAAGTGCCTTTATTTAAGCGACTAATATGCGCCTTGCGGTACTCTTTTTCTAATTGATCGACCTGTGCCTCTACAATCTCAACCTGTTCCATCAAGGATCGATCGACGGTCTTAATCGCATCTAAAGACGTACGATAAGTCATGAAGACCATATCATAGATATGTTTCAATTCCTTTTGCGCAGATTCAGAGAAGTTAACCTCATAGTCGATGCGATATTGTGCCAATTCAGCAATATTCTCTGCATGATCGCCAACCCGCTCGATATCGGTAATCGCATTCATCAAAGCTTGAATTCGTATCTGTGACTGGTCCGATACCGATTGCCTAGAAAGATCAATTAAATAAGTCGTTATATCATGATTTAAATTATTGATGGTCTTTTCATTTTCCAAAACCAAACTAATCTTCTCCGCATTCGCTTCTTGTACCGCTTCTACAGAAAGACCTAAATTGTCACGGACAATTTTTCCCATGCGCAAAACTTCTTTTCCTGCTAGGCCAAGCGCAATCTCTGGTGTTTCTTCAATGATACGTCGATCCAAGTATTTGACCGTTTTGAATTGATATTCATCATCTCGAATGGGTATAAGTCGTTCCGCTGCCTTAACAAACAAAACAGAAAATGGCAACAACAACAAAGTGTTAGCAACATTAAATAGCGTATGGGCATTGGCAATCTGTCGTTGAACATCTCCAACCGACAAACTCGTGATCCACTCGGTAATCGGCAAGACATACAAGAGAACCATAAAGAGAATCGTTCCAATAATATTAAACAATAAATGCATCAAAGCAGCGCGCCTAGCCGTTCGACTTGCACCTACCGATGAAATCATTGCAGTTACCGTGGTTCCAATATTCTGACCGAACAAGATCGGAAAAGCCGCATCCAATCCCAAAACTCCCGTAGAAGCAACGGCAAGCAAGATACCTGTTGTAGCCGATGAAGACTGCACAATGGCAGTAATCACGAAACCAACTAAAATTCCCATAAATGGATTGGACAAGCTTGTAATCATCTGCGTAAATGCCGGCGTTGATGATAAAGGCTTTAAAACACTCGACATGGTTGCCATTCCTAAGAATAAAATACCAAATCCAATTAGAACTTCAGCAATTTCTTGATTTTGTCGTTTCTTAGATGCCAATTGCATGGCAACCCCTATGGCAATAACAAAGGGTGCAATATCCGTTAGTTTAAAGGCTACCAATTGTGCGGTAATCGTTGTACCAATATTGGCACCCATAATTACCCCAATGGCTTGATAGAGACTCATTAATCCAGCGTTTACAAATCCGACAACCATAACGGTAGTCGCAGAAGAACTCTGAATTAGCATGGTTACAACCGCACCGACAACAACGCCAATATATTTATTGGTTGTTAATGCGCCAATCATTTGCTTCAGGCGATTGCCTGCTGCCTTCTGCAAACCGTTGCCCATCATGTTCATTCCGAACAAAAATAGACCCAGGCCACCTAAGACTCCTGCAAGTATGCTAAACATAATTGTTAATCCACCTCATTTTTTTATTTCAAACACGTCTCCGCGTTCGCAACGAATTTATCGCAAGCCTGGATAATCCAGCTGGCGAAGTGCTTCATACAAAACGATATTAACGGAATTTGCTAAATTCAAAGAACGTGCTTTTTCGATATTCCTCATGGGGATTCGAACATTATGTTCTTCAAAACGATTCAGCAAATCCTTGTCAATCCCTTTGGTCTCTTTTCCAAAAACCAAATAGCATTCATCGACATATGAAAAGTCAGAATGGCGGTGACCGCCCTTGGTCGTCGCAAAAAAGAATCGATTATGATCTACCGTATCCAGCAACTCATCAAAGTTCTCATGAACAACAACTTCCACCAGATCCCAATAATCGAGTCCGGCTCGTTTCAAGTATTTATCTGAAATCGAAAATCCCAATGGTTTCACCAAATGCAAAACCGTTCCAGTCGCTGCGCAAGTCCGCGCAATTGCTCCCGTATTATGTGGAATTTCCGGTTCAATCAGTACAATGTGCAATGCCATATTACTCCTCCTTACAATAGGTCTCAATCACGTGTGCAATCGCTGATTCTCCATTGGTAACTGTCACAGCATCCGCACATTTTTTCAATGCAGGTGCCCCATTTCCCATGGCAATGCCCAATCCAGCGAGTTGAATCATCGTCATATCATTTTCCTGGTCTCCAACGGCAATCGTCTCTTCCATCGAAATCTCCAATTCATCACAGACCAATTGAAGCGCTGAACCTTTGTTGACTTGGTCAGCCATTACTTCTAGAACGCCTTCCCAAGATTGAGCCAAGGCAAATCCCCCTGCCTCTTCAAGAGCTTCACGTACTGCATTCAACTGCTCCGGTTTATGCGAGTGAAAAACCAATTTTGGCACTTCTAAGTCTTGCTCGCGATAATAACGGCCTAAGGCCTCATCGGTAAGAAAACACAGTTTCACACCAAAACCACCTTCATATTTTGAAAGTGCTTCTCGCATACCCTCGGTTGCATAGATTGTGTCTTGGTCATAATAGCGATATAAGACATCATTGGTCTCGGCAATCGAAATTATCTGTTCAATCTTCTCATGGGACAAGAATCGTCGAGAAGAAAAGCCACTTATTTTCGGATCATATACATAGGCACCATTGAAGCAAATCATCGGAAGATTTGGAGAAATCTTTTTTGCATAAATCGATGCCGCTTGAAAATTTCGTCCCGTTGCAATCACAACAAGCCCACCTCGATTTTGATACGATCGAATTGCAGTCAAGTTGGCCTCAGAAACTTCATGTTCTTCATTCAATAGAGTACCATCTAAATCAACAGCCAATAACTTTTTCATCGCAGCCTCCTTCAAGCCTCTAGCATTTATTATATAGGACAGCTGCACTATGAATCAATGAAAAATTACTTGAAATCATTCAGTTTTGCCAGGCAAAGCTTTTCCTTAGCCAATGGACAGGATTCACAATTTGGATTGCGAGCCATACAGACGCGACGACCGTGTAAAATGATCCAATGGTGGGCGTCTTTCCAATCTTTTTTAGGGATCACCTTCATTAAATCCTCTTCCGTTTTCCGTACATTGGTTGCCTGGGCAAGTCCAATTCGATTAGAAACTCGAAACACATGAGTGTCCACGGCAATTGCGGGAATCTCAAATGCATTGCTTAAAACAACATTGGCGGTCTTTCGACCCACCCCTGGAAGGGCTTCCAAGGCTTCTCTTGTTGCTGGAACCTGGCTGTTATGCCGATCGACTAAAAGCTGGCTCATGGCAAGCAAATTTTTCGTCTTATTGTGATAAAGACCAATTCGTCTCAGCTTCGATTCAATCTCAGCTGTACTAAGCCCAACCATCATTTCAGGTGTATTGGCAATGGGAAATAGCTCTGCCGTCACCTTATTGACCGCTACATCCGTGGTTTGCGCACTCAGCATGACTGCCACCAAGAGCTCATATTCGCTGTTCCAATTCAATTCTGTTTTGGGGTTGGGATACAGGGTCTCAAGAATCTCAAGTACAGATTCCTTTTCTTTTTTCGTCAATCTTTTTCTCATTTTTCCCTCCATTATTATTTTATCCCTATCACCGGCAAATGAAAAGAAAAAAACGACGCATAAGCGTCGTTTCTAATATTCTATAGAATCCCAATTTCCATTGCCGTGCTTTTTATAATCGCAATTGCTTGATTTAATTGCTCCTTGGTATGTCCTGCAGTGACCATACAGCGAAGCCTTCCAGCTCCCTTGGGCACTGTTGGAAAAACAATACCGGATACATAGACCCCATTCTGTAAAAGCTTACGAGAGAATTCCATGGTTATTGCTTCATCACCAACCATTACCGGTGTAATCGGGGTCTCACTTTGTCCCGTATCAAAGCCCAAAGCGGTTAGTTTTTCTTTAAAATACCTTGCATTATCCCATAATCGGTCCGTATATTCCGTTGACTCCATTAGCATATGAAGGGCTTCGATCGATGCCGCAACTGATGCAGGTGGAATCGATGTGGAAAATAGAATTGGACGACCACGATGGTTCAACCAATCATAAGCCGTTTGATTACAAGCGACATATCCACCGACAGAACCAATTGCTTTTGAAAGCGTACCAATGCTGAAATCAACTCGTCCATGAAGGTTAAAATGATCGACAGTTCCCCGTCCACTTTCTCCAAGTACACCAGAACCATGAGCATCATCCACATAAGTCATGCAATTGTATGTTTCAGCCAAGGCAACGATCTCTGGTAATTTGGCAATATCACCATCCATACTAAATACCCCATCTGTTATGATCAAGACATTGCGATAATTTTCTCGTCGCTCTTTTAAAACCTTCTCTAAATCTGCCATATCACTATGCTTGAACACCGTTTTATCCGCTCGAGACAAACGGCACCCGTCGATAATGCTGGCATGATTCAAGGAATCTGAAATAATCAAATCACCTTTTTCTGTAATCGCCTGGATCGCTCCGGCGTTACAAGCAAAACCCGATTGAAATGCAATTGCCGCATCCTCTCGCTTAAAGGTCGCAATGGTCCGGTCCAGTTCTTCGTGCAAGATCGTATTCCCCACAATGGTTCTAACTGCACCCGCACCGACTCCATAAATATCAATTGCTTGCTTTGCAGCTTCCTTGATTCGCGGATGATTTGCAAATCCCAAATAATTGTTCGATGATAAGTTGATTACACTCTTGCCGTTTAAAACAATCTCTGCATCGCATGGCGATTCCAAAACCGGCAGCTTTCGATAAACCCCCGTGTCTTTCAAGTCTTGCACTTTTTCAGCCAAATATCCCAATTCATGAATCTTACTCATCTCGTCACCTCCGTAGTTTCTTCCCTTTTATGATAGCATATTTCGCAGGAAAACCTTTCGACAAATAACAAAAAAAGCATTAACAATCCGTCATGTTTACCGATGATTTCCAGGCCAGAACAGCCGTCCATTCTTCGCGTACAGAAGTCTCTTTTTCCTCCTCCATTCGCTTTAAAATCAAGTCTCGCCCTTTCGCTTCATCCATCCGGATAAGGGTCCATGCAGCCGTTGATCGAATCATGGCAGAAGGATCCTGTAAATAGGGGCTTACCTGATCAAATCCTGAACTGCATACAGGTCGTGCCAAGGCCAATAATGCATTGCGCCTCAAAACATTTCTGCCCCGCCAGCCAGCCGCCGTTTGAAGAAATTGTTCCCGAAATTTTGTCTTGTTCATTGCAAGGACAGCCAAAAGATCTGGATGCGCCGCTTCCCACAAAGAAGTCCTTTCCGCTGTGATCTGATCCTGATTCCATGGACAGACGATTTGGCAAGAGTCGCAGCCATAAATCCGATTTCCCCATCGCTCCCGAATCCAAAACGGAACAGATGCCTTCGCCTGGGTCCAATAGGACAGGCAACGCCTGATATCCATCCGGTACGACTCATCTAATGCACTCACAGGGCAGACCTGTTGACAGCGCATGCAGGATCCACATCCATCCTCCACCAATGTGCCTTCCAAACCCACGTCCTTGTCCAAAAGGATAAGTCCCAAAAAGAAGAAAGAACCCCAGTTTGGATGAATGATTGTTGTATTCTTTCCCTGAAATCCGCCACCTGCTTCTCTCGCAAAAGCCCGTTCCAACAAAGGGCCCGTGTCAACCTGAACGCTGCCTTGCAAGCCCGTTTCTTCAAGCCTCTCCATCAAGATCTTGATTTGGCGCTGCATCAGTAAGTGATAATCCTCACCTACGGCAAAAACGGACAAGCTTCCTCGCATAGGATCTTCCGCTTTTTTCCATGTTTGCTTAGGTATTGGCAAACCAACGATCAACATGGTAGCCACCGACCCATAGCTTTCCCCCGGATCCACGCGACGATTTACATCCGTCTCTTCGAACTCGATCTCTTGCCCCGCTTTCTTTCGGCCAATAAGGAATTCTCTCGTTTGATCCAGGGCTCTTGCTGGCATGGCACCGATAATCTCAATAGAAAGGCCTTTTGTTATTTCAGAACCATTTATCCCATTCATCTATTCTTCCTCCAACTTAGCTCCACACTTGGCACAAAAGACGTCACCATGACCCGCACGATAGCCGCAATCCGAACAAAAGCGGTCATTTACATTCGTTCTGCCAGGCATATCCCACGGACCTACAGAATCTCCAGCCAGTAAGCGTTCAGCGCGATCGCTAGAAATTTCAATCCATTCCTCACAATTTTCACATGCCAAAAAATACTGGCGGTTCCAGTGAAAGACCGGTAAAAAGAAAAAATGAAAAATTCGTTCCGTTTGAATCAAGGCTAATGATTCACGCCCACAACCACTACAGGCACCTTTCGGCTCAGCAATTTTTTTCTTACGATCCTGAATACCAAAAATTCCAATGAAAAACATCTAATTATTCCCCTTCCTGACGCACCCACGCAATTTCCTTTTTATATCCAGGCAATTCATTGGGCGTCTCCAGAATCAGCGGAAGAGACGAAATAACCGGATGAGAAACAAAGCGAATTAATCCTTCCACATTCATGCTTCCTTGACCCAACTTGGCGTGTCGATCCTTATGGCTGTCAAAAGGTGTCAAACTGTCATTAAGATGAATGGCCTTCAAGCGATCAAGCCCGACCGTTCGGTCAAACTCATCCAACACCCCATCTAAATCATTCATAATGTCATAGCCGGCGCTATAAACGTGACAGGTATCCATCAAGACACCCAATCGTTCATTGTCGACAACCCCGTCAATAATAGCCTGCAATTCCTCGAATCGGCTTCCCACTTCAGATCCCTTTCCCGACATGGCTTCCAAAAGAACCCAACCTGGAAACTCTGCCAGAGGCATTTTGTTTAAGGCTTCAATAATCTGTTGAATGCCTACTTCCATCCCTTGACCCGTATGGCTGCCGGGATGAAAATTATAATAAAGTGGAGGAAAATTCATCAAGCGGTTTAAATCATCCAAAAACATCGATCGACCAAACGCTCGAGTTTCTTCTGTTTTGGAACAGAGATTTAAGGTATAGGGTGCATGAGCAATCAAGGTTCCCCATTCTCCTTTTTTCAATTGGTCTGTAAACTCCTTCAAATCCTGCGGATCGATCGCCTTTGCTCTCCCTCCTCTGGGATTTCTTGTGAAAAATTGAAAAGTGTTGGCTCCAATCCCTTCTGCAACGTTTAGCATGGCTGCATATCCTTTTGCAACTGATAAATGGCATCCTATTTCCATTTAATTTCTCCTCATATATGATGGTTGAAACATCGTTTTTATGATTGATCTGACTTCGTAATTTTTCTCCGTGATCCTTGTCGAATGACAAATCCATAAGCAATCGCAAGGAATGCCGTTGCCCATAATAGAACATAGCGAATCAGTCCACTCGTTAAATCATGATCGCTGATCACAATGATTTCGTTATCAATAAATTGAAACACATACCCGTGATTCAAATCGACGAGTATACCTCGATCTCCATTATGAGTGATTCGATTACCATACAGGACAAAATCCTCGTTTCCATACCGGTCAAAAATTGCATCTTTTTTGAATACTGCATATCCAATCGGCTTTTCATCTAGATTTGTTTGAAACAGAATAACCAAACCATATTTTGTTCGAAGCTGATCAATAACATCAACTTGGATATCTACATCCTCTTTCTCCATGTTAATTTGTTTACTCACAAACTGATTGATATCTTTTCCATTGATATTATATACAATGAAGTATTGAAAAAAAATCAAGAAAACTCCCAATAATATAAAAAATATGCCACCATTCGATTTATTTTTTTTATGATTACTACTTTTATGCATGAAGTTCTCCTTGGCTGACTATTTTCGTCATATTCTCCTATTCATCTTACACACTCTGCATGGCCTCGCGTCCATGCCCCCGTGCGTATGGTACGCATGTGATCTCTCCGTGACCACCTCATACTTATCGTCTATCTTACACACTCTGCATGGCCTCGCGTCCATGCCCCCGTGCGTATGGTGCGCATGTGATCTCTCCGTGACCACCTCATACTTATCGTCTATCTTACACACTCTGCATGGCCTCGCGTCCATGCCCCCGTGCGTATGGTGCGCATGTGATCTCTCCGTGACCACCTCATACTTATCGTCTATCTTGCACACTCTGCATGGCCTCGCGTCCATGCCCCCGTGCGTATGGTGCGCATGTGATCTCTCCGTGACCACCTCATACTTATCGTCTATCTTACACACTCTGCATGGCCTCGCGTCCATGCTCCCGTGCGTATGGTGCGCATGTGATCTCTCCGTGACCACCTCATACTTATCGTCTATCTTACACACTCTGCATGGCCTCGCGTCCATGCCCCCGTGCGTATGGTGCGCATGTGATCTCTCCGTGACCACCTCATACTTATCGTCTATCTTACACACTCTGCATGGCCTCGCGTCCATGCCCCCGTGCGTATGGTGCGCATGTGATCTCTCCGTGACCACCCTCATACTTATCGTCTATCTTACACACTCTGCATGGCCTCGCGTCCATGCTCCCGTGCGTATGGTGCGCATGTGATCTCTCCGTGACCACCCTCAGAGCGCTCGCATTTCATGCGCCCGCACAATCCCCAACAATGCTCAGCCTACCCACACATGTGTGTCTACGCTTTGCTTGTTGTGTCTTTAGTGGTCACGCTCTGGCTGGTATGCTATTATTAGTATATCTTATATAACAAAATCAACTTAGACAAGGAAGGACGACTCGTGTTTCAAATTCAGAAAAAAAATCTTAAAAATATAGATTGGTTTTTACTCTTTTCCGTGTTTGCCTTGACACTCTTCGGGCTCGTTGCAATCAACGCCGCAACCATTACCACTGAAACGGGTGACACCGTGCAAATTGTATTGGGACAAAACACAATTAATCTATTCTCCACACGAAGCCTGGTTTATCTAAAAACACAGATCATCGCAGCCGGACTCGGACTGATCGCCTTAATTTTTTTAACCCTTTTCGACTATCGAAACTTCGGTCGGTTCGCAAAATTTCTCTATGCTGGCGCCCTTGGCTTGCTTATGCTCGTTTTGGTATTCGGTGATGTCCGCAACGGATCAAAAAGCTGGTTAACCATACTGGGTGTAACCTTTCAACCTGCCGAAATCGTCAAGATTGTCTTTATCCTCGCCTACGCCAAATTTATTGAAAGCGCACAAGAAACCCTAAATGAACCCCTGGTGCTCTTGCGGCTTTTACTCTTGGCGCTTGTGCCCATTCTAATGGTATACAAGCAAGGGGATTTAGGAACTGCTTCCGTCTTTTTCGTCATCACTGCATCCATGCTTTTCGTCGCAAAACTGAATAAAAAATATATTTTTAGTTTTATTGGACTTGCCGTATTGTCCATGCCCATTCTTTGGGCCAGGCTCGATCAATATCAAAAAAATAGGATTCTGGTTTTTATGAATCCTTCTCTTGATATCAGCGGTGCAGGCTATCAGGTGTATCAATCCAAAATCGCTATTGGTTCAGGTCAATTCTCAGGACGGGGCGTAAGCGATGCAAAATTTATTCAAGGTGGATATCTTCCCTTTAACCATACTGACTTCATCTTTTCCGTTGTTGGAGAAGCCTTTGGTTTTGTTGGTGGTGCCACTCTCTTAGCCCTGTTTTTCATCTTCTTTTTCCGTCTTATTCTAATCGCAAAGGGAGCCAGAGACACCTACGGATCCATGGTTGTCATCGGAATCTCAGCAATGCTGTTTTTTCACGTATTAGAGAATGTAGGTATGACCATGGGGCTTATGCCGGTTACAGGAATTCCTCTTCCCTTCATTAGCTACGGAGGTACTTTTTTACTCACCTGCTTTGCTTGTTTGGGACTGGTTTTAAGTGTTGGACTTCGAAAAGATACCTATATATTTTAACATAAAAATAGATCGGCTTAGCCGATCCATTTTTTTATCTGCACTTGTAATTTTTCCTTAGTATTACACTCTGGTGACTGCAAGACAAAATCCAAGCAATTCATCAACAACTCGCCTAATTTTTTGCCAGGCTCAACACCCATACTAATTAATTCATTCCCGCCTATGGCTAGATCCTTCAGCTCCACAACAGAGCCGTCTCCCGCCACTTGTCTAATCAGAATAGCTTCTTCCGTTTCTCCCTGCCAAATGGAATAAAGCTCAAGCCATGCTTCCACAAGGGGTAGTCCTAGGCTGCGAACCAAACATCGCGCCTCGTAGGCTGTTTCTATCGGCCGTTTGACTCTAGGATCATGAACCAATAGACTCCGAATTCTTTTCCGTTCTTTCCAACTTGCACGAAGCCTCACCAAGGCCCAATCGCTTTCCTCCGGTTCAGCATCACATACAAGCATCAAACTTGCAAAACGAGCTAATGGATCCGATATTTCAAGGGATTGATGGATCATTTTTTCTTCATAGAGATGGGACCATACGGGTATCCAGTCTCGCAGAAGCCGAAATTTCAACAATCCTGACACACCTGATTTCCAATCTTCCAATCCTAAAATCAGATCCAATTCCTGTTTGATTCTCTCACCACTTAAATGCCGCACTTTCTCGCCTTCCGAGTCCAAAGCTTCTTCTAATCTTTGATCCAAAACCAGTCCATAACGGGTGGCAAATCGAATGGCACGAAAGCTCCGAAGGGCATCTTCCGCCAATCGAATCTTCGGATCCCCCACAGCACGTAATATTTTTCTTTGAAAATCTTCTCGTCCCCCAAAGGGGTCGATAATTCCCTTATGAAGATCATAAGCCATGGCGTTCATGGTAAAATCCCGACGGGCTAAATCCTGTCTCAAGTCCTTTGTAAAGGTCATTTCCAGCGGCCTGCGATATCCCTCATAGCTTCCTTCAATGCGATAAGTTGTAATCTCCAGATGAAGTCCATCGACAATCCAGGTCAATGTTCCATGCCGGATCCCCGTTGGAATGGTTCGAATCCCCCAACGCTCGCTTAGTTCCAGCATTTCCTCCGGAGTCGCACTGGTAGATAGATCCCAATCCGTTGGCTTCTCGCCAATGAAAAAACTTCGAATCGCTCCCCCAACCACAACCAATTCATATCCAGCATGGTCAAAATTTTCCATTAATGTTCTGATTTCTTGGGGCAATCGATCAAACCTCAAAACAAGATCCTCCCAAAAATTCCTTTAGGATCGATGTATTGGGAATGGCTGCTTCACGGGTGTAAGTCTGAAAATAATAAAGAATCTTTCTCAGGCGTTTTGCCTCTGCGTAGTGCACCGAATCAGGTCCTATCTTCTCCAATTGCGGATCCAACAGGGTCTTCAAAAAAAGAAATTCATAAACAAGGGCAGAATTAAACACCGCATCAGCTTCTTCTTGAAACGGGAAGATAAAAGCCTGCTCCCCTTTACGGACAGACGTCCACATCTCCAAGGTTCTTTCCACAGAAGCGCCCCGGAATTGAACGTCCCTCACCATACGCCGCATCAAACGATTGTCCGTGGTTTTGATGCGGTTATGAGAATCGATATTCAATTGCGTCAAAGCGCTAACATAGATTTTATATTTGCTCTCAGCCAGGATTGCAGGTGTCAATGCTTCATTAAGGCCGTGAATACCTTCGATCACAACGGGTTGACCGTCCTGCAGAATCGTTGCTTCCTTCGCCGGATGGCGCCTGCCTTCAACAAAATCAAAAATGGGCAAGGTAACGGCTTCCCCAGCCAACAATCGTTTCAAATCTTGATTGAAATAGGCAACATCAATGGCTTCCAGGGCTTCAAAATTATAATTACCTTCACTGTCCTTCGGGGTCTTTTCTCGATCAACAAAATAATTGTCTAAAGAGATCGTCAAAGGACGTCGCTCATTTACCCGCAATTGAATAAAGAGCCGCTTGGAAAAGGTCGTCTTCCCAGAGGCCGATGGACCTGCAATCAAAATCACTCTTTTCTTTGGATGTTTGCAAATATCATCGGCAATCATGGCTATCTTCTTCTCATGAAAGGCTTCCGAAATTCGAATAATTTCGTCAATTCGCTTTCCCTCTACCTGTCGATTCAGGCTAAATACATCTGAAATCTCCAGAATTTTTGCCCACTGTTCAGATTCTTGAAAAATCGCCGCAATCTTTTCATGGCGAACGCAAGGAGGAAGCTGATAATCATACTCCGCTCGCGGATAAAGTAAAATCATTCCAGGGCGATGAAGAATTAGATCAAAGGTATCGACCACACCAGTTCGCGTCGCCAAATATCCATAGAATTTATCATAATACCCCTCTAATTCCGAAATTGAAACCTCCTGCAGTTCTAAATCTTTATTCAGCTCCAATTGAAATTCGCGATATTGCTTTTCATAGATCTCTTTCATTTGATTCATGGCGACTTGCAGTCTTCGAATCGGTAAATCTGCTCGAATTAGCCTTTCCATCTCTGCCTTAATCAGTTCTACCCGTCCCTGGTCAATAGCCAATTCCTGATCGAATTCTGCGTACAAACCATTATTAAGCGAGTGTTCGATCCGCACCGGATGTTTTGGAAACAATTGATAACAAGCTCGTGTAAAAATAAAACTAAGCGTGCGTTCATAGATCAACTGTCCATTACGCGTCCGAATATCCAATAACTTCAAACTCATATCCTCATCTACACGTGTATTCAAGTGTACAACACGATTATTAAGAATCGCACCCACAATTGCCTTGCTCCTGCTCGGATCCCAAATCGCAAGAATCTGATCGATGGTCATAGTCCGATCGAGTTTAATTTGTGAAACATTTTCATGATGTTGTAGTCTAATTGTATATGACATCTTCTCACCTCATTCTTATTGTACTGGAACATGCTGATTTGGAAAAGATGAATCATTGTTTCCAATTCCGCGTTATGGTATGCTTAAAATGAAAAATTCAAAAGGGGCGTATGCAATGGAAAAACTAAAAGACATATTTTACAATCATTTCGATGGTGTATTGATCATCCTGGTTATCGGAACCATGTTTCTTGTCCTCAATCTCCGGTTTTCAAGCCTCTTTGAAATCAATATGGAAAAGCAATTGCTCGCAAGCATTGACGTGTCTGCCCAATTGGAGGAAGCAAGAGATTCGGGAAAAATCGAGGAAGAACCCGAGCAAGCTATTGATCAACCCAACGAACCCGAAATTATCGATGCTATGGGTTTAGTCAATATAGAAATTCCCATGGGTGTAACGTCTTACGATATTGCTGATCAGCTCTTGGAACACGGTATTATCGAGGACACCAGCATCTTTATCGATCGACTGATTGAACTGAACATCACCGACCGTCTCAATTACGGCACCTACGAGCTGTCGCCAACCATGGATATCGATGAAATTATCGATGTCATGAGCAAAAACGCCGCCAGCATCGCTAAAGAATCTTTGGGTACCGGTACACCTGTGAAGATCACAATTCCTTCAGGATCCAGCGGCGATACCATTGCTTCCATCCTTCAGGATCAAGGCCTGATTGAAAACAAACAAGATTTTATTCAGACCGCCATTCGCATGAAACTTGATCGCTATCTCCTATCTGGCACCTACACCCTGAACAAGGGTATGGATTTGGAAGAAATCGTAAAAATTATTGCACATCGAGACTAGTCGCATTTGCGACTAGTCTTTTGCTTTTTCTGGCTCCTCCCACGGGCCCTCAGGCTTTCCGATGTCCGCCGTATTGTCATAACCGCGTTTTTCCCAATACCCGCGAAAATCCGCTTGATCACTCAGCTCAATCTTTTCTACCCATTTAATCCACTTGTAGCCCAACTTGTCTTCCGCAACCAACTGAAATGGGTATCCGCGGTCCGGTCGTAAGACTGTATCATTCATTTTATAAGCCAACAGCATCTTTCTTTCCAAAATTGTTTCCAAGGGAATCGAAGTAGCATAACCGTCTACAGCATAAAAGATGACATGGGTCGCTTCTTCCATCGGCTTAGCTTCTTGAATCAGATCTTCCATCAATACGCCTTCCCATAGGAGGCGAACCGACCAGCCTTCCACACAATTCAGTTGAACGACCTTCTCGTAGAGTGGTTTCTCAAGAACCTCATCATAGCTCAAGCTCAAGGGGGTTTCCACAAGACCCGTAATCTGTAATTGGTAAGTTTCAATATCAACAACCTGCGGACCCTTGATGGAGTTTTCTCGAAAATCTTCTATAGAACCCAAACGCTCTCCTTTGTATTCTTGAATCTCAACCGTTTCCAAAGGAGTACTGTTATCTTGATTGACAAACAAAAAGAATGCGATCACCAATAAGGAAATTCCCAATCCAATCCATTTTTTCATGTATTTCACCTCCAAATTCTTCCTATTTCTTTCCTACCCCGCCGACAAAGAAAAAAACGCGCGGAGCATCCGCGCGTTAGTATCGTTCATTGATATAGGTTTCCAACACTGAAGGATGTAACCCTTTTTTGAAAACACCGGCATCATTAAGCCAACGTTGAATCCGAAAATTCTTTGAATGATAGATTGCATCTTCCAAATCCTCGATCACAATTTCAAATAATTTCCCCGACAGCTTCTCCGAATCAGTTTTAACGAAGTAAGCACTCACATTTTTCGGCCCATGAATCTCTAAAAGCCGGCGCGTCGCATTATCCTTATCTTGATAGCACTGATGCGCACTATCCAAAAAGGACTGCTTGTGACGGGCAAATCGCTCCTCGGCATCGCAATCGTCCGCATCCATCAAATATCCCTTCGCCATCATATTATGATACTGATAATTATACATGGCTTCCTCTACAGATGTAACCGGCGAAAAAGGATCTCGCAACTTCTGCAAAAATCGGCAATTGTCCGAAATATAGGTTTTCTTAGTAATTTCGCCCTTTGAAAGGGCCTCGATTTTTGCTGTTCGATGCGCAAAAAACTCCGCTAAATAATCGTTCTCACTCATGATTCCATTCCCTTCCGATCACCTTGGCATGCATCTCTACTTGCCATTCGTTTGATGATCTCATCCTTAATCTTCCACCAACTGGTGTTCCAATTACAAACCCGCACATTTTCCTTGGGTGCGCGGCCAATAATCCTCTGAATTACAATCTTCGAATCTAGAGCACGCAAGAACATAATAACCCGTTCGATATACGTGTCCATCTTCAAAAGAGTCACCTCGCCCGCATCCATCATGCGTTCCAATTCCGTACCTTTCACAACATATAGAGAATGAAATTTCACTTCATCCACTTTCAGTCGATTCAAAAGCATCGCTCCGGCAAGAATATCTTCATCTTGATCCCAAGGTAGATCTAGAATCATATGGGCACAAAGTATAAATCCACGGCTTTTGATCCGCTCTGCAGCACCAATAAAATCAACGACAGTGTGTCCGCGATTAAGTGCCAGCAGGGTATCTTCATTTGCGCTTTGCAGACCCATCTCTATATAGACTAGCCTACCCGTCCGATACTGAAATTCTTCTAGATAATCCAATTGTTCCTCAGAAATGCAATCCGGTCTCGTAGACAAAGAAATCGCAACCACATGCTCCATTGCCGTTGCCTCCACCATTTCCTTAAAGGTTGCCATGGATACATAGGTGTTGGTATAATTCTGAAAATAGGCAATAAATTTCTTTGCCCCATATCGCTTGCCAATATAGGCCATAGTCTCTGTCAATTGCTTACGAACGCTTGCCCCTGGCAGCCTGGTTTCATGACCAGCACCGTCTTCTCCACAAAAGATGCATCCGCCCCTCCCCTTAGTCCCATCCCGGTTGGGGCAGGTCAGGGGGAGATTCACTGGCAGTTTATATACTTTTTCACCAAATCGTTCCTTTAGCGCATCAGAATAGACACGATAAAACTGATTTTCTGGATTCATGCTTCACCTCAAAAAAAAAGGGATGCTCTGCATCCCATTCTTCTTACTTTTTCTCAAATTGGAATTTGCTTCGCAATTCATCAGTTTTTTTCACGTATGCTTCATTCTGTCCCATGGCTACCAGTTGGCCCATGATTTGTTCTTGTACCGCTTCGTAGTTCTGAGATTTTGCTTCCGTCTTCTCCTCAACAAGGATTAGATGGAATCCAAAGCTAGTTTCCACTGGCTCGGAAATCACACCAATTTCCAAAGCAAATGCCGCTTCTTCAAAAGCTGGAACCATTTGACCACGTGGGAATGTGCCCAAATCGCCGCCTTGCTCTTTGGAAGGGCAAGTTGAATGTTCTTTCGCCGCTTCTTCGAAGGCAAGTCCGCCTTGAATCTCAGCCAAAATCGCATCTGCTTCTTCTTTGGTCTTCACCAAAATATGTTTTGCATGAACCGTTCCCTGTTCAACAAAACGATCAGCATGTTGCTCGTAATACGCTTTAGCGTCTTCTTCTTCAACCTTAACAGAATCCAGCAATTGTTTCATCGCCATTTGCTTCAAGATTGTTTTACGGGCAATCTCCATTTCACGCTTGAATAGATCATCATTTTCCATATCTGAATCCATTGCTTCCAAATAGAACATCTCTTGATTGATCAATTCATCCAATAAACGAGCTTTGCCTTCTTCTGACGCAAACTGCGCTTGTTGTTGAGGCTGCAAACCGTTCATTAAGTTATTTACATCTTGCTCTGTAATTTCTGAACCGCCAACAACGGCTAATACTTTAATTTCTTCCATATGTTTTAAACTCCCTCTCTGCTTATAATCCTAACCATATTATCATATTCCGCTTTCCCTGTAAACTTAGACCATAAAAAAAGCAGTCAATGCCTGAATCATCCACAAGTGATCCTTGATTTCTCCAAGCTCTCGAATGGAATGCATCCCTAGAACCGGTGAACCGATGTCAATCGCTGAAATCGGTAAATGCCGCATGGTAATCGGACCAATAGTTGAACCACCCCGTGCATCAGATCGATTCACATAATGTTGCACAGGAATATCCTGCGCCTTGCAAATCCCCTCGAAAACAGCAATTGATGCCGCATTAGAAGTATATGCGTAACTCGCATTGATCTTGATGACCGGTCCCTTTCCAAGAATCGGTTGATTGGTTGGATCATGTTTTTCTGGATAATTTGGATGAAGTGCATGGGCCATATCCGCCGATACCAAAAAGGATTGTGCCAAAGCACGAAAATAGCTTTCTCGATCTTTTCCAGCAATGCGTTCCAATACTTGTGACAACCAAGGAGAATCTGCTCCCTGCATCGTACGGCTCCCAATTTCCTCGTTATCATATGCAACCAAGACTTGGGTCGCCGGAATCGTTTTAGAAGCCGTCAGCGCCTGATAAGAGGCATGAACCATAGATAAGTTGTCTTGTCGACCAACTGAAATCAAATTCTCACCAATTAAACAGCCTGGTTGTACATCTGCTAGAAAAAGATCCCAATCCAAGATTTGATTTTCTTCGATTTTCAGTTCAGCCGCTATTTGCTTTTTAAGCCAGTCTTCCGTCGCCTGACCCTTTTCGGTCAACGCAACAAGGGGCAACAATTGTGTTTGCGGATTGAACTTCGCTCCCTGATTAACTTCGCGATTCATATGAATGGCAAGGTTCGGTATAATCGCCATTGGATGCTTGAAGTGAATCAAACGCCGAGTCGGTTTCATAACATCATTAGATGCAATCATAACACGACCAGCAATCGTCAAGGGACGATCCATCCAAGTATGATGAATCGGACCGCCGTACACTTCAGTATTCAAACGCAAATATCGTTTCCCAGAAACAGTTTCCGCACTGGGCTTGATTCGGAATCCCGGTGCGTCAGTATGAGAGCCGATCAATCGAAAACCCGCCTCCGCGACAGATTGATTTCCAACTCGAAAAGCAATAACAGCCGAGTCGTTCTTTGTAACAAAATAGCATCCGCCCGGCTTTAAATCCCATGGCATCTCCATTTGAAGTGGCTCAAATCCAGCTTCTTTCAAATGGGATGTCAACACTTCCGCGGCATGAAAGGCCGTCGGACTCGCGTCTATCCATTGAATTAATTCCTTTGCATTCATGATTATTCCTCTTCCGCCGCTTCCTCTGCACTTTCGTCAAAATGTGCTTCAAAGATATTTGCAATACGCAGATACTCGTCATCATTTTCAATATTCGACAGATTCACTTCTTCGCCCTCTTCAGCATATTGATAGATCATAAAGGTATCCTCGCCTTCAGGTAACAAGGCAATATAGGATTTACCCTCAATATCCAAAATTTCTAGAACATAGCAAGGCATCTCTGATCCGTCTTCCAATTCTAAATGAAGGACAGGAACCTCTTCTTCACCATGATCGTGATCGTGGTCATGACCATGTTCTCCACAGCAACCACCTTTTTCATGGTTTCCACCACAGCATGATCCCGTTTCTTCTTTGACTTCGTGGTTTCCACCACAGCATGATTCTTTTGCTTCATTTTCTTCGCCACAGCAGCAGCCTTTTTTCTCTTCAGTCATTGTTATTCTCCTTTAATCATTATAGTTTTCTAACACATTGAGCAAAAAATTATAGGTTCTAACCGCAGAAGGAAGATTGAGTGCTTCCTTAGGCGTATGAACGTCCTTCATATCGGGTCCAATCGAAATCATATCAAGATCAGGTATCGCTCTTGCGAGAATACCGCACTCCAATCCTGCATGAATTGCTGTAACCTTTAAAGCGGTCCCGGTCATTTTACCATAAACGTCAACCAAAATGTCGCGCATCGGCGAATCTTCCCGGTATTCCCATGCGGGATAGTCGCTTCCCATCTGATGTTGACCACCCAATGCTGTGGCCAGTCGATCGATTCTGTTTGCAATCTCCCGCTTTAAACTTCCCACAGAAGAGCGAATTGCATTCTTAAAAACAACCGAATTCTCTGTGGTCACGATAACCCCCAGATTATTTGAACTTTCCACTAGTCCAGGAATATTAACACTCATGGTTTGCACCCCGGTTGGACAAAGGGTGAGACCGGAAACAATCCGATTCAAGCTGTCTTGGGTCCAAATTTGTCCTGCTTCTTCCACAGGCTCCATTTTCAAGATCAGCTGATCTTTTCCACGGAGTTCTTCATTGATTACAGATTCCAAATAACCCAAATGGCTTCTGAATGATTCCAATTTATCAGTAGCCAATTTCAAGGTCGCAGTAGCCTCGCGAGGAATCGCATTCATCTTGCTGCCACCAGAAATAGCATTTACCCCAAATTCAAAGTGTTCAAGCAGATCGCCTAATACACGGCCCAAAATTTGATTGGAATTCCCTCGTCCGTGATGAATCTCGGCACCAGAGTGGCCACCGCTTAATCCCGTCACATCCAGTCGATAGCTTTTCCAGTCTTCTTCCGCTTCTTTTTTTTCAACGGGAAGTACAAATTCACTTCTTAATCCGCCAGCACAAGACACCAAGGCATAGCCTTCCTCTTCAGAATCCAAGTTAATCATAGCCTTGCCTGTAAACCAGGATCCGTCAATAACGCTTGCGCCACCCATTCCTGTTTCTTCTTCTGTTGTTATCATACATTCCAAAGTCGGATGCTTAGCCTCTTTATCTTGTAAAATTGCCATCATATAGGCAACGGCAATACCATTGTCCGCACCTAGGGTCGTTTCTTTGGCATGAAGCCAATCCCCATCAACAAGCATTTCGATTCCCTCAATTTGAAAATCATGACAAGTCGCCGCGTTTTTCTCACAGACCATATCCATATGGCCTTGAAGAATGATTGGCGGTCTAGATTCATATCCGGGTGATGCTGGTTTTCGAATATATACATTCTTTTTTTGATCCTGCTTGACTTCCAGTCCCCAGCTCCTTGCTGACTCAACAAGCCAATCGCTCACTGCCTCTTCAGCATGAGAACAATGAGGGATCTTTGAAAACTCTTCGAAAATTTGTAAAAAACGGTTCTGCTCTTTCCATTCGGTCCAATTCATCTCGTCATCTCCTATTTAATCGCAAAATCAATAATGCCTCCACCTAAACAGACACGTTCATCATAAAATGCAACAACCTGACCTGGAGCAATTCCCGCTTGTTTCTCATGGAAGGTTACCAACCATCGATCATTTTCGATTCGGCGTACATCCACCCCTTGATCTGGTTGACGATATCGAAACTTCGCCGTACAAGTAAAAGACTCAGCAGGTGGCTCATCGGCAATCCATGTAACACCTTCCGCTTCTAGTGCGGATTTAAAACGAAGGGGATTATGCTTGCCCTGTACCACAATTAATGCGTTTTTCTCCATGTCTTTATCGATAACAAACCAGGGTTCGCCGGAACCTTTTCCACCGATCCCCAAGCCCTTTCTCTGTCCAATGGTGTAATACAAAAGACCCTCATGATCTCCCATCACCTCACCAGCTGGTGTCACAATTTTGCCGGGTTGAGCTGGCAAAAAGCGATCCAAGAAAGCATTAAAATCCCGTTCTCCGATAAAGCAGATGCCCGTAGAATCTTTCTTTTTCGCTGTTGACAGTTCCAACCGCTCAGCAATTTCCCGCACCTCTGGTTTTGTGACTTCCGCTAAAGGAAAAACTGCTTTGGAAATCTGCAATTGATTCAAGCCGCAAAGAAAATAGGTCTGATCTTTATTAAGGTCCTTGGCTCTGAGCAATCGATGCTTGCCATCTTTCACATCTTTAGCTGCATAATGACCCATGGCAATAAAATCAGCTCCCATGGTTTCTGCATGTTCTAAAAACGCCTTGAATTTAATCTCTTTGTTACACATCACATCAGGATTTGGTGTACGTCCCCGTTTGTATTCATCCAGAAAATACGTGAACACCCGATCCCAATACTCTTTTTCAAAATTCACAAGCTCATAGGGCAATTCCAGCTTTTCCGAAACCTCCACCACGTCTTCAAAATCCTCTAGGGCTGTACAATATCCCTCATCATCTTTTTCTTCCCAATTTTTCATAAATACGCCAACCAGATCATATCCCTCTTCTTTCAAGAGAAATGCGGCAACCGAGGAATCTACTCCACCGGACATTCCGATGACGATTTTTGTCTCACTTTTTGATTTCATTTCTTTACTTCCTTTCTCAGCATCGCATTATCTTCGACAATACTCTGGATTTCTTCTTACATCTTCTTGGTATTGTTTTCAACAATACCCTGGGCGTAAAATCCCTGACACCATGGTATCATATTTGTCAACGGAAGATACAAAAAAGTCCCGCAATATTTGCGGGACTTTTTAATAATCTGTCATATATTCATTAGTTAACGAATGACTTAGCATTCTTGACTGAATATCCTGACCTGGCATTATCTGCGATAATACCCTGGATCTTTTCTTGGCTTGTGCAAGCACAAACCCTGGTGATCTTGGCATTGTCTCGACAATACCCTGGTGATCTTGGCATTGTCTTCGACAATACCCTGGTGATCTTGGCATTGTCTTCGACAATACCCTGGTGATCTTGGCATTGTCTTCGACAATACCCTGGTGATCTTGGCATTGTCTTCGACAATACCCTGGTGATCTTGGCATTGTCTTCGACAATACCCTGGTGATCTTGGCATTGTCTTCGACAATACCCTGGTGATCTTGGCATTGTCTTCGACAATACCCTGGTGATCTTGGCATTGTCTTCGACAATACCCTGGTGATCTTGGCATTGTCTTCGACAATACCCTGGGCTTAAATTTTATCTCGTTTTTTATAGGTCGTATGAAGAAGCTTATGCGCCTTCTCGCCGTATGGTTTTCCTAAATACTCATCATACAAAGCAACGATCTGCGGATTTTTATGTGAAGATCGAATTTTCTTGCCTGCATCTTCTCGATAAATCGCTTCCGCACGTTTTTTGATAATCGTAGAATCGCCATGATGATACGGTTGTCCGCCGCCGCCAATACAGCCGCCAGGACATGCCATAATCTCGATTGCATGGAAATTTGATTTTCCAGCCTTGATGTCATCGAGTAATTTTCTCGCATTTCCAAGACCATGGGCAATACCGATATTCAAAGTCAAATCTCCAATATCAACAGAAGCGGAGCGAATCCCCTCCATGCCGCGAAGTTGTTCAAAATCAACTTTTTCAAGTTCTTCACCGGTAATCCATTCGTATGCTGTACGGGTTGCTGCCTCAATTACACCACCGGTCGCGCCGAAAATAACACCCGCGCCCGTAGACTCACCCAAGACATCATCAAAATCTTCTTCTGGAAGATCTGCAAAATTGATACCTGCAATCTTGAACATCTGCGCCAATTCACGTGTTGTCAAAACAAAATCCACATCCGATTCGCCAGCGCTAACCAATTCAGGTCGCTCAGCCTCTGTTTTCTTTGCCACACAAGGCATGACAGAGATCACGGTCATGTTTTCTGGTTTGATATTCATCTTCTTCGCATAATAGGTCTTGGCAATAGCACCAAACATAATTTGTGGTGATCGACAAGTTGATGGAATATCAAGGAGTTCCGGATAGTTGGCCTCGATAAATCGCACCCATGCCGGGCAACAAGAAGTCAGGATTGGCAGCGGGCCGCCAGACTGAATGCGGTGAACCAACTCACTTGCCTCTTCCATGATCGTTAAGTCAGCTGCAAAATCCGTATCAAATACGCCGTCAAATCCCATCATACGAAGACCTGCTGCTAATTGACCGGTAACCAATGTACCAGGCTCCATGCCGAATTCTTCGCCAATTGCCGCACGAATTGCCGGTGCCACCTGTACCACAACATGTTTCTTTTGATCCAACAATGAGTTCCAAACTTCAGAAATATTGTTTTTCTCAGCAATTGCCGCTGTTGGACATACTGCCAAGCACTGACCACAATAGGTACAAGACGTTTCATTTAAAGGCAGATTGAAGGCAGTTCCAACAAAGGAATCAAATCCACGGTTTACACCGGAAAGGATTCCGCAAGTCTGTACCTCGTTACACATGGTCTCGCAACGACGGCACATAATGCATTTATTCGGATCACGCACCAAAGATGCGCTTGAAATATCCTTGTCGTACTCCAATCGCTCGCCTTCGTAATTAATTTCCAAAATACCCATCTCGCCCGCAAGGGATTGAAGATCACAGTTTTGATTTTTTGCACATGACAGGCAATCTTGAGGATGATCCGAAAGAAGCAACTCTAGAGCTGTTCTTCTTCCCTGTACGGCTCTTGCCGTATGGGTTTTCACAACCATGCCATCTGTCAATTCTGTTGCACAAGAAGGCATCAAAGCTGGACGATTCTCCACTTCTACTACACATACACGACAAGAAGCCACTTTATTGACAATACCAAAATCGTGTAGGTTCAAGTGGCAAAGTGTCGGAATATCAACACTTAAGGTTTTTGCTGCATCTAGGATCGTCGTTCCTTGAGGAACCTCGACCTGTTTTCCATTAATGGTCGCTTTCACCATTTCACTCATCTTAATCCCTCCCTATGGTCGACGGATCGCTTCAAAACGACACTTCTCGTAGCAAGCGCCACAAGAAATACAAGCCGCTTGATCGATCACATGAGCCTCTTTCACCTTACCTGAAATCGCACTAACTGGACATACACGTGCACATGCTGTACAACCCACGCATTTGTCAGTGATAATTTCATATTTGGTCAAAGCTTTACATTCTCCTGTGCGACAGTACTTTTCATTAATATGCTCTTCGTACTCTTCACGGAAGAAGTGAATGGTGCTCAAAACTGGGTTTGGCGCAGTTTGGCCCAACCCACAAAGGGCTGTATCCTTAATGGCAGCTCCCAATTGCTGAAGCTTCTCAATATCACCCGGCTGGCCTTCGCCTTCCGTAATTCGCTCCAAAATTTCCAACATGCGTTTTGTTCCAACACGACATGGTGTACATTTTCCACAAGACTCGTCTTTGGTAAAATCCAAATAGAATTTTGAGATATTCACCATACAGTTATCTTCATCCATAACAATCATGCCACCAGAACCCATCATGGATCCAATCGCTTTCAAGTTGTCATAATCAATTGGTGTATCCAAATCGGCTACAGTAATAACACCGCCTGATGGACCACCGGTTTGAACGGCTTTAAATGCTTTACCATCTTTGATGCCGCCGCCGATATCATAGATAATCTCACGCAGGGTAATGCCCATAGGTACTTCTACCAAACCAACATTGTTTACCTTGCCGGCCAAGGCAAATACCTTGGTTCCCTTTGAGTTTTCTGTTCCAATTGATGAAAACCACTCAGCGCCCTTTAAGAAGATCGGTGCGATATTCGCATAAGTTTCTACGTTGTTAACATTGGTTGGCTTTTTATTAAAACCTTCAACTGCAGGATATGGTGGTTTTTTCGTTGGTTCGCCACGCATTCCTTCCATAGAATGAATCAAAGCCGTTTCTTCGCCACAGACAAAGGCGCCTGCTCCCAATTTCAATGAAATATCAAAAGAGAAGTCCGTACCAAAGATGTTTTCTCCCAACAGTCCCATCTCGCGGGCTTGAGCAAGAGCAACTTCTAAACGATGAATCGCCAAAGGATATTCTGCACGGATGTACACAAGGCCTTCATCAGCACCCATGCAATAGCCACAAATTGCCATGGCCTCAATTACACTATGCGGATCCCCTTCAAGGATTGAACGATCCATAAATGCACCTGGATCACCCTCATCAGCGTTACAAACTACATATTTTTTCTCAGATACAGACTTTGCAGCCAATTCCCACTTTAAACCGGTTGGGAATCCACCACCGCCACGGCCACGAAGACCAGAATCTTTGACGATCTGTACAGCCTCTTGAGGTGTCATATCGGTCAATGCCATCCCTAATGCTTGATATCCTTCAAATGCAATATATTCATTGATATCTTCTGGATTGATCAAACCACAATTTCTAAGGGCAATTCGATACTGCTTCTTGTAGAAAGGCATGTCGTGATGCATTTCTATTTTTTCTTGAAGCACTGGTTCATCATATAACAAGCGTTCAATTTTTCGGCCTTTAATGATATGTTCCGAGACAATTTCCTCGGCATCTTCAGGTTTTACCATTACGTATATCACATTATCAGGTTGAATTTTAACAATTGGACCTTGTCCACAGAAACCAAAACATCCGGTTTTTACAACCTTTACTTCGTCTTGGTATCCAACCTTCGCGATTTCTTTTTCTAAATTTTTAATAATATCTTCACTCTGCGATGCAACACAACCGGTACCGCCGCAGACGAGGATATGACTTCTTACTTTACTCATATACTTCCCCTCCTTACGCCTTGGCGAATGTGTTAATCAACACATTATCCTGTAGCATGTCGCCATCTTTCAAATGCTTCTTTACAATTTCCTTGGCGATTGCCGCATCCACTTTGCCATAAAGCACAGGCGCACTGCCAGGCACATTCACTTGAACCGTAGGCTCGCTGTGACAGTATCCCAAACATCCAACCTGAACCAAACGGACTTCCAGTCCTTCTGCTTCAATTGCTTCTAAAAGCGCTGCAAAGGTTTCTCGAGCACCCGCTGCGATTCCACAAGTTGCCATCCCCACAAGAACTTCAGGGATTTCTCCTACGGCCTCACCAGTTTCTCGAAGATTTACTTTCTTCAAAGACGCTTCTCGAATTTTTTTCAATTCATCTAATGATTTGATTGCCATCGTTTTCTCCTTCCCCTAGTTCAAGTTTTCCAGCACTTGATCCGCGCGGTATTCGTCAAGAATTGCCTTAACATCTTCCGGCTTCACATGACCATACACTTTCTCACCAACGGTTACAACCGGTGCGAGACCGCAAGCGCCAATACAACGGACATCCTTGATGGAGAATAATCCATCCGGCGAAATTTCGCCTGGTTGAATCCCCAACTCTTCCTTGAATGCCTTGAACACTTCTTCTGATCCACGTACGAAACATGCGGTTCCCATACATATAGAGATTGTATGCTTGCCTACTGGTTTCATGGTGAAATAGGAATAGAAGCTAACTACGCCAAACACTTCCGCTGCTGGCAGTTCCATTTTCCGTGCAATAAACAATTGCACTTCTAGAGGCAGATACGTAAAAACTGTTTGCGCTTTATGCAGGACATGGATCAAAGCGCCTTCAAGTGAATCCAAAGATTCAATGTACGTTTGTAACTCATCATACTTCTCTTGTGGTAGGTTCGTTGCGCTTGTCGTTCTTTCTTGCTTAGCTGCTGACATGAACACCATCCTTTCAAACTCTATAAAAAAAGACATCTCCACTTGTCTATTTTTTCACAGGGTAATCATACCATAGATTGTAGAAAATTTCACGAACTTTTTTTATTTTTTTTTTGAAATTTTCAAACAAAGAAATAGATTACAATTCGTCCTTCCCTTGGAAGGTTAAATAGATCCAAGCGAGCATCCGTCCCGCATTTTTCCCTTCTCGGCGATAGGAATAAAACAAATCCGGGTTTTGATCTGTTTTTCTCTGATCCTCTTGAATTTTCTCATTTATCACTCCATTTCTTATCAGAATTTCTCTATTAATCGCTGCCAAATTCAAATTCGCATATCCAGGTCTTGATTCTTTAATCCCGGTCCTGCCCGTGATCGCCTGACAAGCCTGAATAACCGGTTTGTCTACTTCATACCCCACCTGTGAAATACATGACCCAATTTTCGCAAAAAGTTTTTCGGGTCTTGTACCATAGGCACGGCTCATGGCTTCAACTGCCTCTCCGGCGATCCCAGCCACAGTTCCCCGCCATCCCGCATGGACCATTGCAATGGCATGATGTTCGGGATCGTATAGATAAATCGGCAGGCAATCAGCATGAAAGGTCGCTAAAACGACTTCGGTTTGATCAGTCATCAAACAATCGTAGCCTTCCAGCAACTGAAAAGTTTTTCCCACTTTATCAATTTTACAAATTTTACTACCGTGGACTTGCTTTCCACAGATAATCTGTCTGAGATCCACCTGCAGCTGACCGGCCAACTCACCGATTGCCGCATGGAATCCTTCAGGGTTTCGAAGATGAAAATCCCACCGCTTTCCATTGCTTAATCTGCGGGTGGAGATTCCAGTTTTAACGTGTGCCTTCATCTCATCCATCTTTTCCCCCTACAGCAATGGCGACAATAATCTCGACACTTGCTCTTTAAATCGAATCGTCAGACTTCTGTTCTCATACACTTCCTTCGTCATCTCTAGGCAATCCTTTAAATCCATAACAAATGCGTCTTTCATCTCCTGAGCAATCTCTCGATTATAAAGAAATGCGACCACCTCAAAATTCAATTTGAAAGAACGATAGTCAAAATTAGCCGTTCCACAGGATGAAATTCGCGAATCCACCACCATGGTCTTCGAATGCAAGAATCCCTTTTCATAGGTGTATACACGGCCCCCAGCTTTCAATAATTCGCTGGCCCAGGCCGTTGATGCCCAATAGACAAAGGGATGATCCGGCTTGTTTGGAATCATCAACCGTACATCCACCCCGGAAAATGCTGCAATCCGAAGGGCTTCCAATACAGCCTCATCGGGAATGAAGTAAGGGGTATGAATGTAGACCGATTCTTTTGCCGACTGAATCATCTTGATATAGCCCGATTTTACTTGTTCCCATTCTTCATCGGGACCACTACTCACAATCTGTATGCCACAAACCTTTTCCGAGGAAAGGTAGGGAAAGGTAGTGCCATCCGGTAAAAGGTCTTCTTTGGAAGCGGCACGCCAGTCCAGCATAAATCGCGTTTGCAGTTCATAGACGCTCTCTCCCTGAATACGCAGGGCTGAATCCCGCCAATATCCAAACCTCTTGCTTTTTCCAATATACTCATCGCCAATATTGAATCCGCCAATATAGCCAATTCGTCCATCAATGACTGCAATTTTTCTGTGATTTCGGTAATTGATGCGGGGATTAATCAAACGAAAAGGACTGGAAAAAAAGCGTGCATACTGGCCACCATTTTCCATCAGCACCTTGAATTTACTCTTTCTTAGGGTTCGTCCTCCCAGCTCGTCAAATAGTAAGCGAACGGCTACTCCCTCTTTGGCCTTTTCCTCTAAAATTCCAATCAATTCGTTTCCCAATTGATCGTTGTTCAAAATATAATAGTCCAAATGAATATGGTCGGTTGCAGCCCTCAAATCCGAGAAGAGCGCTTGAAATTTTTCCACTCCATCGGTGAATAACTTAACCTCATTCTGCTCAAAATATAGGGAGTTACTATTGTTCAAATGCAAGAGAATCTGATCTGCATAGTCTTTTGCATTCTCTTCTTCGATGGTCCATTCTCCCATTCTGATGGCTTCTGCCTGTCCTTGATAAAAGGCTTGCAGGGCTTGTTGTTCATTATCCGGCAAATTAAAGATCTTGCGACGAGATAAATTCCGTCCAAAAAAGAAATAAAAAATAAATCCTACACCAGGTAAAAGCATGCTGACCATAATCCAAGCCAAAGCGGATGTCGGATTTTTCCGTTCCGCAAAAATCACAATCACAACAAAGATAAAGTTAATAACGGCATAAAACGCATAGGAACTGGTAAGAAACAAAGGTGATAATGGTGCCAATAAAGTCATACCTCTTCCTCCCAACATTCTGTAATTAAGGTCCCAATCGGATAATCAAAGGGGCCAACTGGTACCTGTTCAATTCTTTGAAAATCATAGCCAAGGGCAATTATTGCCGCATCGTCTTGAAGTTGAGGCAACAGACGATCATAATATCCGCCTCCATAGCCTAATCGATTGCCCGCTCGGTCAAAAGCGAGACCCGGTACAAGTACAAGATCGAGTTCTTCAAGCATTGCAATCTCTCCCCCAGTCAAGGATGGTTCTTGAATTCCGAAGCTGTTTGTCGGTAAATTTCGAAAGTCTTTGCCAATACGAACCGGAACAAGAATTTTTGTTTTCGGTTTCATGACAGGTACATAAACTCGCCGATTCTCTGCAAGCCAATAATCGATTAGACTGCGGGTATCAATCTCATCTCTAAAACTCAAATACACCAGAATCACTTGGGCATCCTTTACAGCTTCTTGCTGCAGCAATGCATGATGGATCTTTTGCGTTTTCTTATCCACTTCAGTTTTCGAAAGCGCTGAACGTCGCTGAATCATTTCTTTTCGTAATTCTGCTTTCATGATTCTTCACCCACAAACCCAATGAATTCTTCTTCGAACATACCCATCCACACGACATCATGATAGGCGCCATTGCGATAGATGGCATCCCTAAGACGCCCCTCAGTTTGAAATCCAATCTTCTCGTATGAGTGAATAGCTCTCTCATTGAATCCGTAGACCGTTAAAGCAATTTTTCGAATATTAATCTGTTGAAATAAAAACTGGCACAAAATACGCATGGCATCGGTCCCGTAACCCTTCCCTTGAAACTCTTCCCTGCCAATCCAAATTCCAACCATGGCAACACGGCTGACCCAACCGATCTTGGGAATCCCACAGCCGCCGATATAAACCCCGTCCAGGGTTTCTATGGCAAAATTATAAGTTTCTCTCATCATGGAATTGCCGTCAATAAAAGTTTGTTCATCTTTTTTTGTAGGTGGAAATGGCGGTCCTGGAAATACAAATTGTCGAACAGTGTCAAAATCGGAAAACATCTCAAGCATGTCATCGATATCTTCGTTTCGAATCGCTCTCAAACGCACCAATTTTCCCTCTAAAGTTTTCATCTGCAAGGCCCCCTTATTCTTTATTATATCTTTTCTGATTTCTCAACAAAAGAAAAAACCGGAATTTCTCCGGTTATTTGATCGGTTTCAAGTCTTCATTTAGCCAGCGAGCATCCTCAACAATCTCTGTTGAGAAAAATCTTCCCTGATCGTCTTCATGCTTTGCCTGATGAAATCGATAGAGCATTCGACCCTCTGCTTGGCCCAAGATTTCAATTTTCCCTCTTGGATGAGACATAATCAACTTAAATCGCTTTGAAAATCCATCCAGATGTGCTTTCGCCTCTTCAACAAGACGACTCGTTTCAGTCATAGATACTTGAAATTGATTTTTGACGGCTTTGACAGGACGACATTGAAAAATGTAGTAGGGATTGACGCCATGATGGATCAGTCTCTTCATCAAGTCTGCAATGATTTTCGGGTCATCGTTGACGCCCTTAAGTAAAACCATTTGATTATTCACCTGAATCCCGCAAGCGAGCAATGCCTCAATTGATGAAATGGCCTCAGCCGTTAATTCCCTTGGGTGGTTAAACTGTGTAACAACCCAAATTGCTTTCTTTTTCCGATAGGTGCGAAGAATGCTCAATAGTTCTAAATCATCGGTAATTCGGGACGGATACACCACGGGTGTCCGAGTCCCAAAGCGAATATAATCAAGGGTTTCCACCTCGGTTAAGGCCGCCAAATATCGCTTGATTTGTTGATTAGAGAGGGCAAATGCATCGCCTCCCGTGATTAATACATTATTGATTTCCTTGTGATTTTGGATGTAATGAACCGTTTCGTTCAGTCTCCGATTGATTTCTTCTTGCGAGGAGCCAACCATTCGCTTTCGAAAGCAATGGCGGCAATACATGTAGCAGACATTTGTCGAGAGAACGAGCGCAGTCGTCTCGTATTTGTGCTGAAGACCTTCAAATTTTGTGTTGGACGCTTCGCCACTTGTATCCAATTCTCCTGCTTCATCTGTCTCCATCAGAGACGGCAGGGATAATTTTCGAATGGGATCCTCAGGATCATCCCAATCGATCAACGAAGAATAATAATCCGTGACACGCATAGGATAGTTTTGAATAACACACGCTAGTTTTTCTCGATCGTCACGACGCAAGGTAGATATATTCGGTATCTGATCGATCCGGGTCATCCAGCCAGAAGGGGTTTCCATTTTCATAATTTGCCTCCTAGACATGAAATTTGACTGGTTCGGTCCTTTTTAGTTTATCACAGAACATGCGTTTCTCAAAATTTTACAAAAGAGTCAATTGTTCGCCTATAAAAGACGATAGATTTTCCGCACTTAGTCCAATCAGTCGAATCGAATCACGAAAAGAAATTTTTTCTACTAAATATATACATGCCTCATAGAATTGTTCTTCCCTCCGTACCGGGTGCTCAAAGGTCATACGCTTTGTCGTCACCTGAAAGTCATCGTATTTAATCTTGACTGTCACCGTTTTCGCAGATAACCCCTTGCGCTTCAGATCCTGCTCCAGTCGATATGAAAAGTATTTTAAATAAGACAAGACTTCATGTTTTGTTTTCACAGAAGTCTCAAAGGTCCGTTCATGACCAATAGACTTTCGTTGATGCTCATAACTTAACTCGCGAACATCAATGCCTCGAATGCGGTCATAAAACAAGGATCCATTTTTCCCAAAAAATAAATCCATTTCTTTTCTTTTAAGCCTTCTTAAGTCAGCAACCGTTCGAAGGCCAATTCGATTTAACTTCTCAACCGTCTTTTTTCCGATACCGTGAATGCGGGATACCGGCAGCGGCGCCAGCAGACTTTGAGCTTCTTCCTGGGTGATCCACTTTAATCCATCGGGCTTGAGCCAATCTGAAGCCAACTTGGCGAGAAATTTGTTGCTACTGATTCCAACAGAAATTGTCAGTCCCGTTTCCTCTTTAATGCGATCCTTGATTTGCCAAGCAAGACTGATTGGATCAGCCCTTGTTCCGGTAAAGTCCAAATAGGCTTCATCAATGGAGACTGGTTCAACCTTTTCTGTAAAGGTTCTAAGGATTTCAAACACCGCTTTTGAGCACTCACTATAGCGATGCATATTCCCCCGCAAAAAGATACAGTCTGGACATAGTTTCCGTGCCATTACAGAAGACATAGCGGAATGCACACCAAATTTACGGGCTTCATAGGAACATGTTGCAACAACGCCCCGTTCGCTTACCCCACCAATAACAACGGGCAACCCCCTATATTCGGGGTGATCTAATTGTTCAACAGATGCGAAAAACGCATCCATATCTACATGAAATATTAATCGCTCCATCTTGCCCTCCTTCTTTTAGTTTACCAAACATTTGTTCTGGATTCCAGCATGAAAAAATCCTGCCAGGGAACGTTTCGTCCACCAGCAGGATTAATCACTCTGTTTATAAATTTACAAGCAATCTGCACCTCGTTGCAAGGCTTCCTCATTCATTGGAATCAATTTTTCTTTGGCTCCAGTAAAGAGTTTATGGAAGGTTTCAATAATCGATTCATCTTTTACGGGATGCATAGCCTTCAAATAAGCACCCAGCATAACCATATTCGCCACTTTCAAATTTCCCAATTCGTTGGCAATTTGATTGGCAGGCACATAATAGGCATGAACATCATCTCGTTCTACCTTTCGTTCAATCAATGAAGAGTTGACGAAAATCACACCGCCCGCTACTACGTCTTCCTCGAATTTCACTAAGGAAGGAAGATTCATAGCAATCAAACAGGTTGCATCGTTGGTAATTACAGGCGATCCAATAAGTGCATCGGAAACAATCACGCTACAGTTCGCCGTTCCACCACGCATTTCAGGTCCGTAAGAAGGAAGCCAAGAAACCTCTTTTCCCTCAATCATTCCTGCATAGGTCAATAGTTTTCCCATGGACATGACACCTTGTCCGCCAAATCCTGCAAATATCGCTCTCTCTAGCATTACACTTCCTCCTTTGGTGATTTAAAGTTCCCCAACGGATAATATGGAATCATGTTTTTCTCTAGCCAGTTCAAAGATTCCACTGGTGTTAATCCCCAGTTTGTCGGACAGGTCGATAAAACTTCAACAATTCCGAATCCCAAGCCTTGAAGTTGTACCTCAAAAGCTTTTTTTATCGCTTTTTTTGCTTTTCGAATGTTTGCAGGCGTATTGACTGCGACACGTTCAACAAAAACCGCTCCATCAATGGTTGCCAGCATCTCGGACATCCGTATTGGATTTCCGCAAAGAGCTGCATCTCGGCCATATGGAGCCGTTGTCGCTTTTTGTCCCACAAGGGTAGTTGGTGCCATCTGTCCTCCGGTCATTCCATAAATAGCGTTATTCACGAAGATTGTTGTAATTTTTTCTCCACGATGAGCCACATGAACGATTTCGGCAGTTCCGATCGATGCCAAGTCACCATCGCCCTGATAGGTAAATACCGGATGATCCGGATGTACACGCTTGATTCCTGTCGCTACTGCCGGCGCACGACCGTGGGCAGCTTCATGCATATCACAATTAAAGAAATCATATGCAAAAACAGAACAACCAACTGGTGCAACACCAATCACTTCATCCAGCAAGTTTAGCTCTTCTAAACACTCCGCAACCAGACGGTGGATGATACCATGGGTACAACCTGGACAATAGCTAAACGGTTTATCTGTCAATCCCTTTGTTTTTTGAAATACGACATCCATCTTACGCCCTCCCCAAAATTGATTTAATTTTTTCAGCAACGCCTTTTGGTGTAGGGATCATGCCGCCGCATCTTCCGTAGAATTCAACCGGACGTTTCCCCTCAACTGAAATTTTTACATCATCGATCATCTGACCCAAACTCATTTCCACTGTTAAATAGGCCTTGGTTTTTTCAGAAACCTCTTCAAAAGCCGCTTCTGGGAATGGCCACAGGGTAATCGGACGAATCAAGCCAACTTCAATGCCGTCCTTTTTACAAATTTCAATCGCATTTTTCACAATTCTAGCGGTTGTGCCGTAGGCAACGCAAACCACTTCAGCTTCTTCCGTATTAAAGGTTTCAACACGAACCTCGTTCTTCTTCATCAAAGCAAATTTTTCTTCAAGATGATGGTTATGCTCTTCCAATACTTGGGGATCAATAAATAAAGAATTAATAATATTTGGCTTTCTCTTTCCCTTGGTTCCATTAGTTGCCCATGGTTTTTCAACCTTTAATGGCTCACGTTCAAAAAATTCAACAGGTTCCATCATTTGACCGATCATTCCATCTCCAAGAACCATAACTGGTGTTCGATATTTATCTGCCACATCAAAGGCTTCCTGCATCAAATCTACAGTTTCCTGAATGCTGGCTGGTGCATAGACTGGATGGTAATAGTCTCCATTTCCGCCGCCACGAGTGGATTGATAGTAATCCGATTGCGCTGGTTGAATGCTCCCAAGACCCGGTCCTCCACGCATAATATTTACGATTACACAAGGTAATTCTGCTCCTGCAATGTAAGAAATGCCTTCTTGTTTTAATGCAATTCCCGGAGAAGAGGAAGATGTCATAACACGAGCACCGCATCCGGCAGCACCGTAAACCATATTAATTGCCGCAACCTCGCTCTCGGCCTGAACGAATACGCCACCAACCTTTGGCAATTCACGCGCCATATATTCCGGTACTTCATTTTGTGGGGTAATGGGATATCCAAAGAAGTATTTACAGCCAGCTTTAATTGCCGCCGCTCCGATCGCTTCGTTTCCCTTCATTAAAACTTTTGCCATGTCTATCCTCCTATTTTCCTACCGTTCGGTAAACTGTAATTGCCGTATCCGGACAAATGGTCGCGCAATTTGCACAGCCGATACATTTCTCCGGTTCAACAGCCATCGCGGGATGATATCCCTTGCTGTTGATCTTCGTCGTATCAAGAGCTAGGATCTTGACCGGGCATACCGAAATACAAAGTCCACATCCCTTGCATGCATCCGTATCAAAAACAACTTTTCCTTTTGCTTTACCCATGCTTCTTCCTCCTTTATAGCATCCATTGTTCACGCAAATATAATTGAAGCGGAAAAATTTCCCCTTCGATATCAACTGGCAATTCGCTTGCAACTGTTTCCAAGCAAGATACAAAACGAATTGGAATGTTTGTTTCCTTAGACAACGCTTGGGTAAGTTTTTGTCCGACTAATACATCTTCAAGCTTGGTACTTTTCATTAAGTGCGTGTTATTAATCAGTCCCGTCACCCTTTGTCGAGCTGTATCTTCAATTCTCCGAAGATAAGACAAGGCACCTGGAAGATCTGCCGTTTCCGGCCGATAAGCGTTCACCACAAAAAATACATCGATCGGCTCATCTTGAAGATCCTTGTAAAATCGACTCAATACCCGTGCGCCTACGGGATCTCCACCCAAATCAATGACGGCTTCATAATCCTTTTGATGCAAGGGTTTCAAAATTGATGCCGACACTGCCGGCACATCAATTGCAGAACCTTTAACAGAGCTAGAAATCACTTCGACTCCTAGTTTCTGCAACTCTTCTTCTTTTTCACGTGGCCGAAAATAAGGATTAACGATATCTAAATCCACCAGACAAACTTTTTTACCTTGCTTGGCTAATGCAACCGCATAATTCACGGCAAACTCGGACTTTCCGCTTCCATAATGCCCGGTGATCACTCGGATTCTACGATCACTCATAGGTCTTCGCCTCTTCCATATGATGAAGTACGCGTAAGGCTCCATCTGCCAAGGCTTTCAACTCGTCTTCCCCAGGGAAAACAAAAATTGGTGCGATAAATTTAGTTCGCTTTTCGATCCATGAAACAAATCGATCATTATAGGCAATCCCCCCCGTAATGACGACGCCATCAACTTTTCCCTCTAAAACTGTCGCCATGGCACCTACCGATTTGGAAACCTGATAGGCCATTGCCTTCAGAACTTCTTCTGCTCGCTTGTCACCCTTATCGATTTTTTCAACGACTTCTCTTACGTCATTCGTACCTAAATGTGCAACGAGTCCACCTTTCCCTGCAATTTGCTTTTGCAAAGCCTTGGGACCTACAACTTCGGTCAGGTTCATAACCTCCCGTGCAGGTAAAGCTCCGGAACGCTCTGGCGTCATCGGTCCTTCTCCATCCAATCCGTTGGTTACATCAACCACCCGACCCTCTGTATGGGCACCAATCGTAATACCGCCACCCAGATGAACCACAATCAAATTAACCGCTTCGTATGGCTGATTCAATTGCTTAGCCGCTAGGCGTGCAATCGCCTTTTGATTTAAAGCATGAAAAACTGAGCGTCTTTGAACCCCTGGAATCCCTGTATATCGGGCCAATGGCTCCATTTCATCAACAACAACCGGATCAACAATAAAGGATGGTTTCCCCATAGGCTCGGCTATTTCATAAGCAAGAACTCCACCCAAATTTGAGGCATGCTGTCCCAAAACACCGACCTTGAGATCATTGAGCATGGCATCATTGACACGATACGTTCCACTCGTGATCGGTTTCAACAATCCACCCCGACCCACAACGGCATCCAAATCCTGTAATTTTAAGCCAGCCTTCTCTATAGCCGCTTCAATCATTTTTCGTCGAAAATCAAATTGCTCAAAAATTGTTGAGAAAGAAGCCAACTCTTCCGATGAATGGCGAAGTGTTTCTTCATGTAAAACCTGGTCTTCCTGAAATACCGCGATTTTTGTGGATGTTGATCCAGGATTGATAACCAAAATATATTTATTCGTCATTTACTTACCTCCTACTTTTTTACAGATAAAGCTGCCAGTACAATAGAATTTAGCTTCGATATCGGCTGATCTGCGCGACTCGTTAGAACAATGGGTACCTTGGCCCCAACAATCAAACCAGCACTGGTCGCATTGCCTAAGAAATTTAATGCTTTGTATAGAATGTTGCCTGATTCAATTTGAGGCACAATCAAAATATCGGCATCGCCTGCAACGGGATGATCGATCCCTTTGTGTTCGGCAGCCGTTTTTGAGATCGCATTGTCCAAGGCAAAGGGACCACCAAGGATGCAGCCAGTAATTTCTCCTCGCTGGCCCATTGCAACCAATTTTCCCGCATCCACTGTAGAAGGCATCTTTTCGTACACCTTCTCCTTTGCAGAAAGAATGGCGACCTTGGGTTCTTCGATGGACAAAGCCTTGGCTACCTCTACGGAGTTTTTAATAATTGCCGCCTTTTGTTCCAAGGTTGGCGCAATGATCATCGCCGCATCACTCATCATCAAGAGTTTATGATAGGTTGGAATTTCAAATACCGCAACATGAGACAATAAGGTTTCCCCTCTCAGCTCCGGTCGCTTCAACACGGCCTTGAGAATAATCGAAGTATCAACCAAGCCCTTCATCAAGATATCCGCATTTCCTTTTACAATTTCATCAACAGCTATTTCACTGCCATGTATCAAATCATGTTCATTTATAATGGTGAAACGCTTCAAGGAAAATCCAATTCGTCTGGATAATTCTCGAATTATTTGCTCATCCCCCACCAAGATCCCTTCTACGATTCCAAGATCGTGGGCCTCTTTGACGGCCAACAATACATCTTCGTCATGGGCGATTGCAACTGAAATCCGTTTTGGACCCCTCTTTTGCGCAAGTTTTACCAATTCTTTAAAATTTTTCACCATTCGCCCTCCATCTTTTATTGAAAACCTTTTCTTGTTGTTTCCTTTCAAAAAAAATAACGTTTTGAAGTACCTATTCTTATTATAAACCGATTTTAATCCGTAAAAAAATAAAAATACGAAGATTTCGTAAAGAAATTTCGCATGATTATTTAACTATTTGATTAAATTTTCATTTTCTTTATGCTCTCTCATAGAATTTACTCATTTCTTGTCTTGTTCTATCAAAAAAACTTTATAAAAAGAAGCGAAGTTTCAATTTGAAACTTCGCAAGATTAATTGATTATTCTTGGTTTTCAACTTCTGGTTCAAGATCTTCCGTCTCATCAATAACAACCACTTCCATCTCATTGGGCGAAAGTGAAATCAATTCGCCATCGACCAACAAAACACCCTCGATTGGAACCTTGTAAACGCCAGGAGCAAAGCCTTGAAGATTCACATAGAGTCGAAGATTCCGCTGACTCAAATCCTGAATCACTGACTGTGGTGCTTGCACCGTTACAGAAACGGTATGTGGATTGGTGAAGGCGCGCATGCCTTCATCTACCTGATAAAATTCAACACGCTCACTCGGAATCTCAATCACAGTCTCCTCCAAAGGTTCAACTTCGATTCTCGCAACAATCCGGTCTCCATTGGCAGGATGAATTCCTTCCGGTAAATTCAAGGTCACTTCTCTTTCTGTTGTCTGTGACAAAAGTGAAATATCGATTGGCATGGTTTCAACCCGCTCGATTAATTTCACAAGTTCTGCATCCCCTTGAATCAAAATGGTATCCGGTATCGACTGAACCCCTGACAAAGCATAACCTTCCAATAAGGATCCCGACAAAACAGCCTCAACTTGAACCTCTTTCATCAATTCGACATCTGCATTTACGCGAACTGTTGATGGTGCGTGACTGACCCCCAAAACCTCGTCGCCAATCTCATTGACAACAGAGTAGGTAACCACAGATTGAAAATCATTCTGCTTTCCTTCCACATCTACCAGAGCAACTGCATGGCTAACCAAAGAAACAATTTTAGATGGCCCTGCTATGGTGACCATTTCCGGTTCAATCACAGGCTTCAATACACGATACTGAGCAACCAAATCACCTTGAAACTCTACCGTTACAGGAACCTGCTTTTCAACCACTGAATCCAAAACAAAATAGATCGTCTTTGGAGAATAATTTTGAATAACAAAGGTGCTTCCCTTCTCCACCTCAACAGGAATTTGATACCCGCCTGAACCGTATCCTTTCAAATCTACCGATGCCGTCAAGTCTTCAGCCTTCAGGCCGTATACATCACTCTGACGCCCAGAAATCTCCACATCAATCTTTGCTGATGTTGGTTCCATCAACACCACCTGATCACTGGTTAAAAGCTCCTCATTAACAAAAGTGACCGGCACATTCGTAATGGTAGTTCGAACAATTGGATTGACAATAATCATCATATAAAACCAGATCACAATTGCCAATAAAATGGAAACAATCAAATAAACCGTCCGTTTTTTATTATTCATTCCTTCGTTCATGCTGTTTCCTCCATTGATTCACTTTCGAGAAAAAATCAACACTCTCGCCGGAACCATAAACGCCTTCTTCCTTAAGAAATGCAGTCACTCTGGACTTCAATTGATCCAGATCCAAGTATCGAGTCATGCGACCTTCTTTCGTCATGGAGATCGCACCAGTTTCTTCAGAAATAACGATCGTCATGGCATCAGAATTTTCTGAGATGCCAAGAGCGGAACGATGACGCGTACCCAATTCTTTTGAAATCGCAGTATTTGATGAAAGTGGCAGTATACATGCAGCCGCAGTGATCCGTCCCTCCTCAATCACAACCGCACCATCATGAAGCGGTGTGTTGGGGATAAAAATATTAATCAAGAGTTCACTGGTCACAAGGGAGTCTAGTTTCGTTCCCGTATCAATCACTTCATTTAGACCGGTTCTTCCCTTTATTACGATCAGTCCGCCAATTCGCTGCCGCGATAAAGAAACCGTCGCTTCTGCAATCGCTGTAACCAAGGAATCCAAGGACTGCATACCTCCACGGTCTACCGTGAATAATTTTTTCGAAAATAAATTGTTTCTTCCGATATATTCCAAGGCCCGGCGTAGTTCCGGTTGGAATACCACGATAATAAAAACAAAAAATACTGTCATAGCCCGTTCCAAAAGCCAATTCAACATATAAAGCCGCGCAAGGCTTGATAGTGGAACCAAAGCCAAAATGACAGCAATTCCTTTAAATAGTTGCAAAGCCCTCGTTCCTTCTAACAACATCAAGGCTTTATAAATAATGAACGCAACGATTGCGATGTCGATCACATCGGTTATGCTGATATTCATAAAAATTTGTATATAATCCATCGTCATCCCACCTTGTTTTTCTGTTTATATTGTACCATATTGCAAGGCTCTTTGAATTACACGTTCATTACGATTTCTGACAATTTTTGTGAATTCTGTTTTCCCGGCACCTGTTCCTTGGTTCGTTCCCAAGATTGCTTGGTCTCCATGTCCTCGGGCGATGCGGGAACGATCCGATGGGACCACTCCTCACCGGTCCATTTTCTCTCCACGTGAGTCGGCTGTGCACGAAGATCGATAATCGAGGTTTCCCCAGTCCATGGATTTTTTGAAAGAGTCATAAATAACAAAACACCATCCTCAGTAAACCGCCAATAAGCCGGCTTTCCAACTCGCTCCCGCTGATTCGAAATTGCATTCCCCAAGGAATAAGCAATAAACTGACCATTTGCCCGTACTTCCATAGGTTGAATCACATGGGGGTGAGACCCGATAATCGCATCGGCACCAGCGTCAAACCATCGATCTGCCAAATTCTTTTGCAAGCGGCTTGGCTGCCGTTGATATTCTTGTCCCCAATGGGGCAGAACAATAACAAAATCCACACTCGCTTTAACAGCTTCAATCTCGGCCTCAATTCGAGCTCCATCTCCGATTATAGAAATCAAACTGACCCGTTCCTCCGCAGTTAAATAGGATTCCAATCCATTCAATCCATAGGTGGCATTGATCATCGCAACGCGGATTCCCTGCACCTCGACAATCAAGACTGCCTCTTCCTCTTCCACCTTTGTTCCTGTATGTTGAAACCCTAACTCATCCAGCACGGAAAGGGTACGCAAGAGTCCACGTTTTCCACTGTCCACACTGTGGTTGTTGGCAGTCATCAAAACATCGAAACCGGCAGATCGAATTGCTTCAGCCGCTTGGTCCGGGGTATTGAACTGCGGATATCCCCGATAGGGCAGGCGTTCTCCAGCTAGAGTGGTCTCCAAATTCGCAACGGCCAAATCTGCACCCGAAACCAACGATTCGATAGCGGAAAAGGATCCCGAAAAATCGTAGCCGTCTTCATCGTCCTTCTTCGCCCCCTCAATTTGAGGCATATGAAACATCATATCTCCTGTAAACAAGAATTCCGCATCCTCCTGCCAATCCTTTAACCTCACGATTTCATCTTCGCTCTGTGCCAAAATGATCTCAGAAAAAGGAAGCGCCTCCACTTCCCCCGTTTCCTGGGCAAACCCTATAAATCCAGGCATAATCAGTAATCCAATACATACTATTATTCCGACTCGTTTCATGTTCTCACTCCAATGCTTCCAAAAATTCAGGTTCAGGTAAACGATCAACATTTGGCAAGTAAACCGGACCACTCTCCGATATAATTGTCAATCCAATGGAATCTCTCAAATATCCCAAGGTAGATCCTTGAAAATCAATCCGATCCATAATCTCTTCTGCTGAACCAACCATTGTCAAGATAATCGTCGTCAATCCACTCCCATCCAAGTCGCAAAGGAGATTCTGATCCAGAATAAGGCAATCCTGATTCCCCCTAAGAGAAGAATAATTGGTATATCGAATACCATTAATCGCAATACCCTCTACGTCAGCCTGATTGATTTCACTGATTAGACTCAAAATATATTCCGGGTTATATACCAAAAAAGCAGTCGTTTCTCCCTGTACATAAGGCCGTTCAGGTTCTATGATCTTGATGGTCAATCCCTCTCCATCAATAGCTTTCAATCCTGCGGCTTTTTCTTCCGCTTCGATTTGATCCAACAAACCTTCCCGCTCCGAATCGATTCTCGAGATCCTCGATTTCTCCTTTTCAACCTCTTGGTCAATCATTGCGACCTCTTGGTCCAGTTGATCCAATTGTTCCTGCAAGTCTGCAATTTGTTTTTCCAATTGCTGTGCTTCCAATTCTGCAGCCGTCTCCGTATTCTCCGCCGTACGATTCGTCCATCCTTGAACAAGCAGGGCGGTCAATACCAAGGCAACAAAGAAGATTTCCCATTTCTTATTTTTCATGACGATTCATCCAATCTATCATTGCGTCCATTACCTCATCCCGATTGATTTCATTTAATATTTCATGACGCGCACCAGAAAAGAGCTGCATGGAAACCGGTAATTTTTCCTCTTTATACTTATCAGCAAGAGCTTGAATACCCTTTCCAAATTCGCCCACTGGATCCTGCTCCCCTGACATCAAACAAATTGGAAGTTTTTTAGGAATTCGCTCCATATTCTCTTTTGAGTTAACCGCTAGCAGACCACCTAATAAATCTCGATAAAATCGGGTGGTGCAAACGAATCCGCACAAGGGATCCTGAATATACTGATCCACTTCTTCGGTATCCCGGCTCAACCAATCAAACGCTGTTCGATTCGGTTCAAAGGTACGATTATAAGAACCAAAACTCAATCGATCCATCAATTCATTGGGTTTCTCTGCCACAAAAGGCATTAGTATGGCTGCAAGACCCTGTCCAAGGCGTCCCATCACTCCAGGATCCCCTGCTGTACCTGAAAGAATGACACCCCGGTATCGCTCTCCTGCCTCTGCAATCAAGCTTCGAGATAAAAATGACCCCATACTGTGCCCAATCAAATAGACAGCGTCAGACTTACATTCCTTTTCCAAAAAATCACGCACTTCCTCGAGGTCTTTCACCACGCGATTCCACCCTCCCTTCGAAGGGAAATCACCCAGGGATTGTTTCCGCTTGCCCGTTTCTCCGTGTCCCCGATGGTCGTTTGCAATTACTGTATAGCCCGAATTATTTAAAATTTGAGCAAACCGTTCATATCGACCTGCATGCTCCGCCATGCCATGAACCAACTGCACGGTTGCCTTGGGGTTTTCACTCTCCCAAATTCGTATATAAAGATCAGTTCCATCTGACATTTTCAACCATTCTCTACGCATCGTTACCTCCATAAGAAAAAGACTTCCAGTATTATTATACTAGAAGTCTTTTTGAAAAACCATCCTATGCATTTCGTGTTGCAACCACATCGACACCGGTACCCTGCACATTCTTGATTACCACGTCCCCAACTTGAATCGGCGCTTTCATCAAGACACTAGACAGATCCTGCATCACATCGAAGATCAGCTCCTTAGGAACTGGCGCTTGTGTCTTCACAGAAATCACGGGATACATGCCTTGATCAACTGCAACGGTTGAGGTAATCACACGCTTTGGCGCAATCATTTCTTCGATCGCATATTTTTTCCCCCGTGGGCATTTGTTTCCAAAAACTGCAAAACTCTCTCCCTCAGGCTCCAGGGTTAACTGACATCCAATCGGACAAACTATACAAGTCATTTCTTTTGCCATCTCTATACCTCCTCCACAACAAATCGGATTTCTCCGTCCGCCAGGTTGGCCAAAATCTCTTTTTTAATCTTAAAATTCACCATTTCAGCCGGCAGAAATTTTCGTTCCTTTTTCTCTGCAATCAGGGTGTCACCTTGGTATGCGCGTACAATATGTTTGTCATAGACACTCCGCACACGCATGTAGAAAGTTACCTGATCATCGACATTGGATAAATTCACCGTTTGTGGCACAACATAGCCGATCCCATCACTATTTGCTGTTGAGAAATTAGGCGTTGTTTCCAATTCACCCTTCAGGTATTTGGCTACACCTTTTCCACTCAAAGCACCTTCTTCACTTACGAAATCAACCAAATCATGAACATGAACGACATTCCCGCAAGCAAATACGCCTTCCATTTCCGTTTGACGAAGTTCACCAACCTTGGGTCCACTGGTGCGTGTATCCACAGCAATTCCCGCATTTTGCGTAATCTCGTTTTCTGGAATCAAGCCAACACTTAACAAAACCGTATCGCAATCAATTCGCTTAAAGCTTTCTGGTATCGGTTTAAAATTTTCATCTACCTTGGCGATCGTTACCCCTTCCACTCGGGCTTTTCCATGAACCTTGACAATTGTATGGGAAAGCATCAATGGAATATCGTAATCATCCAAACACTGAACAATATTTCGTGTTAGACCGTTAGAGTATGGCATCAATTCACAAACAGCCTCTACCTTGGCACCTTCAAAAGTCATTCGCCTTGCCATAATCAATCCAATATCGCCAGATCCTAGGATAACAACACGTTTGCCTGGCATATAGCCTTCCATATTGATAAAACGTTGCGCCGTGCCAGCAGTAAAAACACCTGCAGGACGGTCACCCTGCAATTGAATAGCACCACGGGTACGCTCGCGGCATCCCATAGAGAAGACAACTGCTTTTGCTTCAATTTCCATATAACCACGCTCAGCAGAAATCGCACGAACTACTTTTTGCTCTGAAATCTCCAAAACCATGGTGTCAGTCAAGGTCTCAATCGTTGTATCCTTAACCAAGTCAATATAACGTAAGCTATACTCAGGACCCGTTAATTCCTCTTTAAATCGGTGCAAACCAAAACCATTATGGATGCACTGATTCAAAATGCCACCCAGTTCCTTGTCCCGTTCCAAGATCAAAATCTTTCGAACACCTTGTTCATAGGCTTCAACAGCTGCAGACAATCCAGCAGGACCCCCGCCAATAACTACCAATTCATATTTAAGCATCTTGTCCCCCTTTTTCCAATGCGTCTTTTGATCGCTTGGTCAACAGGTAAGATCCCTCTCCCTGCTTTGTAATCTCTTCCATAGATAAGCCAGTTTCCCGCGAAATAATTTCCATCACGCGTGGTGCACAGAATCCGCCTTGGCATCGACCCATGCCGGCACGCGTACGTTTTTTTATCGCATCTACTGAAGTAATCGGCAAACCTCGATGAATGGCATCTACGATTTCACCTTCTGAAATAGACTCGCAGCGACAGATCACGCGGCCGTATGCCGGCTCTTCCGCGATCAAATTATTTAGTTCTTCCGCTTCCATATCGGCAATGCGCTTATAGGGTTTTCTGGTCGGATCAAAGTTTGGATCAGCAGTCAACTCAAGACCCATTTCTTTCAAAATATCGGCCACATGAATCGCAATGGCCGGCGCCGATGTCAAGCCTGGAGACTCAATGCCCGCTACATTGACAAATCCTTTTACTTTCGTTTCCCCAATAATAAAATCACCGCGATCGCTACTGGCTCGATTACCCGAAAAAGAACGAATCACTTTTCTCGTATTGATGGCGTCAATGCTCTTAGAACCCGCTTTCAATATTTTTGCAATCACATCGCTGGTTGTAGCAACATCATTTTTTTCATCAATGTAATCAGAATTTGGACCCACCAGAATATTATGATGAACCGTCGGTGTTACCAACACGCCCTTCGAACCATTTTCCGGTGCTTGAAAAATAACGGTATCCGTCATAAAGGCCTGATCTTTATCTAATAATACATACTGACCTTGTCGAGGATTGATTGTAAAATCGTCTTCCCCGATCATGGCAGAAATCCGATCTGCGTACAAACCTGCTGCATTGATGACAACCTTGGCTTCGACCGGCCCCTTGCTCGTATGAAGAATAAAATGATCTTCCACTTTTTCAATGCCGTTTACTTCTGTATAGAAGGAATATTCAACGCCATTTTTCGCAGCGTTTTCTGCCAAGGCAACCGACAACTCATAGGGCGACGTTACACCTGCCGTTGAGCAGTACAAGGCCTTTGTCACCGATTTGCTCAGATGAGGCTCCATTTCTCTTGCACGATCACCTGAAATGATTTCAAGCCCGCGGGCACCGTTTTTGATGCCATTTTCCAACAGGCGATCCAATTCCGGTTCTTGGCCTTCATTAAAGGCAACAACAAAGGAACCGGTTTGCCGGAATCCAAAGTGAAGTTCTTCTTCCAATTGTGGATACATGGCGTTTCCCTTGGCACTAAAGAATCCTTTCAATTTGCCATGAGCCGCATCATAACCACCGTGAACAATGCCGCTGTTCGCTTTTGTCGTCTCTGTTGCAACATCTTCATTTCTCTCGACGACGCGAACCTTCAACTGGTAACGAGACAATTCGCGGGAAATCGCTGTCCCGATCACCCCACCTCCGACAATACATACATCTAACATCATGATCCTCCTATTCATTTCAACCAAAAAAGCTACACGGAAATACCCCTTTTGCACAAAAGGGCTTTCGTGTAGCTTCTCATCTTCTCAAGCTGATTTTTAATTAATGACAGTGTAACATAATTATAAATTTTCTGCAAGAGATTTGTATTTGCTCCTTCGATGAATTACAATAAGAACAGGATTTCATCTTAAGGAGGCACACATGAAACAATGGCTTAAATCCTTTGCAAAAGAGTACGGGGTATTCATCCTTGTGATGGTATTGTTCTTTGGCTTTTTCGCCCCCCTCACCACCATCGGATCATCCATGAACGAAACTTTGATAGACGGTGATATTTTGATGCTTCGACGTACAAAAACTGTCGAGCGTGGCGATATTATTCAATTTCAATCCGATATAAAAATCGATGAATACCATCTGAGTCAACTCAATTGGTTCCAACGCTTAACCGTAGGTGAAAATATGAATCTGGTCAAACGTGTTGTCGCCCTTCCTGGTGAACATGTAGAAATGATCCAGGGACTGATCTTTATCGATGGCAACAAATTGGAAGAAACTTATATCAGCCACCAGGCAAATGAAATCTATCTCGATTTCGGTATCGTTCCCGAGAATACACTTTTCGTTCTTGGAGACAATCGACCTGTATCAAAGGATAGCCGCAGTAAAGACGTCGGTTTTGTCGATCAGGATTCCGTCAAGGGACGGGTTACCTTCCGATTCTGGCCACTCTCACGTATTGGAAATGTTCACTCTTAAAGAGAAAAGCCAACTGCTTGATCAACAAGCGGTTGGCTTCTTTTTTTCCCTGTAACTTAGGAAATGCAAGCTACAGGCTTTATTTCTTGAAATATCGATTTCTGTACGGAAAAACTGTAGCTTACGAAACGCAAGCTACAGGCTCTATTTCTTGAAATATCGATTTCTAAAAAAATCACGCAACTGCTCCAAGGAATTCATCAAAAGAGGCAACTCTTCAATCTCTAAATCATGAATCAGAGCTTCCACCATTTGATTGTGGAACAATTCATGCGCACGAAAGATCTGACGGCCCGATTTGGTTAACTCCACCTTCACTACCCGACGGTCCTCTTCCGTTCTTTTTCTTTCTACATAACCCTTCTTCACCAGACGATTAATTCCCGACGTCAAAGACGGCAGTGTAATGCCTAAGTCTCTCGCCACTTCACCCATAGATCTGGCTTGATTCAAGCCAATGATTTCGATGATATGCATCTCATTCACTGTAATCGACGGACTGGTTCGTGTTGTAATCGACTGCTCTTCAATTTCTAAGATATCATGAAACAACTCCACCAAGATCTGATTGATCAGGGTTTTCGTGCTGTCTTTCGACATAGGCTCACCCACTTTGCTTTCTTCTTCCTATTTTATCCAGAATTACCGTTCCTTGCAATACAAATCTATTGTCCAACAGCAAAGACCAACTCAGCTTTTACCGCTATTTTTCCATTGACTCGCGCAATCGCTTGACCAATGCCAATTCCACCCTTGGATTTCACAATGCACGTTTCCAATTCCAGCGCGTCCCCAGGGACAACTTTTTTCTTGAATTTAGCTTGATTAATACCGCCAAAATAGGCGATTTTCCCTTTGTTTTCTTCCAAAGATAGAATGGCAACCGCCCCCATCTGAGCCAAGGCTTCAATGATTAAGACGCCTGGCATAACCTTCTCTTGCGGAAAGTGCCCTTGGAAATAAAACTCATTTCCACTGACCATCTTTACACCCTTGGCAAAAACACCGGGTTCAAGCTCATCAACGCGATCAATCAGCAAAAAGGGCGCGCGATGAGGAATAATATTTTGAATTTCATCATAGGACAACATTAGTTTTCCTCCCATCTTTTAAAGAGCAAGCTTCCATTGTGTCCGCCAAATCCAAGAGAATTGCTCATGGCATACTGAATCTTCGCCTTTCTTGCTTTCCCTGGCACATAATCCAGTGTGCAGAATTCACCTGGGTTCTCCAAACCAATGGTCGGCGGAAGAATCTGCTCCTGCAAAGCACGCAGACAGAAAATCGCTTCAACAGCACCTGCCGCACCCAGCAAATGACCCGTCATAGACTTTGTCGAGCTAACAGCAACCTGAGTATCTGGGCCAAATGTTGAAACAATGGCCATGGACTCATTCTTATCATTGTGAGGCGTACTGGTTCCATGGGCATTAATATAACCAACCTCTGCCGCACTAACACCAGCCTGCTTCATGGCTAATTTCATGGCACGAGCTGCTCCCTCGCCACCATCTGCTGGTGCCGTAATATGAAATGCATCGCAGGTTTGGCCATAGCCAACCACTTCGCCATAGATCTTTGCTCCACGTTTTTTTGCATGCTCCAATTCTTCCAAAAGAAGAATACCAGCACCCTCGCCCATAACAAATCCGTTTCGTTCCGCATCAAAAGGAATCGACGCACGCATTGGATCCGTGGAACGAGACAAGGCTGTCATCTGATTAAACCCAGCAATCGCCAATTTATTAATGGAAGCTTCTGTACCTCCTGTTAAGACCAAAGACTGCTCCCCATAATGGATTGCCTTAAATGCCTGACCAACGGCGTCTGTGCCTGAAGCACAGGCTGTAACCACCCCGTAGCATTGTCCTTTGGCACCATACTCAATAGCGAGCTTGCCTGGAGCAATATTAATAATCGATTTTGGAATAAAGAATGGCGAAACCCGCTTATCGCCCTTTTCCTCGAGCAGCAAGCTTTCCTGGTAAATAGCCGTCAGTCCACCGACCCCGCTACCCAAAATCACACCAAACTCCTCAGCGTCAATGGTAGCAAGATCCAAGTCCGAGTCTATCATGGCTTCTTTACCAGCAGCCATGGCGAAGTGAATGAAGCGATCCAACTTCTTCGCTTCCTTCTTTTTCATATAGGTCGTCACGTCAAAGTCTTTGACTTCACCCGCAACTTTAACTTCAAAATTTTCCGTATCAAAACTAGAGATCGGATTCAATCCGCATTCTCCGGCCTTTACCTTTTCCCAAGAGGACTCAACATTCGTTCCTAACGGGGTAATCGCTCCAATCCCTGTTACCACTACTCTTTTCATGCGCTCCTCCTTACATCACCATGCCGCCATCAACATTGATGACTTGACCCGTAATGTACTTTGCGTCGTCCGACGCCAAGAACTTCACTAGATTGGCTACATCTTTCGCGGTTCCAAAATCCTTAAGTGGAATCGCCTTCAACATTTCTTGACGAACATTTTCTGGCAAATTTTCCGTCATCGCCGTTTTTATAAATCCCGGCGCAATGGCATTGGCACGAATGCCAAACGAGCCGCCTTCCTTGGCCACGGACTTCATCATTCCGATCACTCCGGCTTTTGATGCTGCATAGTTTGTTTGACCCACATTGCCCATCAGACCAACCACCGATGAAATATTGATCATCACACCGGATTTCTGCTTCATCATGACACGCATGGCGTGTTTCATACAATTAAAACTTCCCTTCAGATTGACCTCGATGACTTGATCAAAGGCATCTTCCTTCATCAATGGCAAAAGAGAGTCTTTGGTGATCCCCGCATTGTTGACCAAGACATCGATCCGACCAAAGGTCTTTTTCGCAAATTGAATCAATCGTTTGGCATCGTCAAAATTACTTACGTCTGCCTGCACAATCTCAACGACTCCACCCTTGGCTTCCAAGGCTTCTTTTACTGCCAGGGCTTCTTCTTCCCGGCTTCGATAATTTAATACAAGATCATAGCCGGCCTCTGAAAGTGTTTCGGCAATGGCACGGCCAATCCCCCGGCTTCCCCCCGTTACAATCGCTATTTTTTTATCCATCATTTTTTCTCCTTATTTCGTCTTCAACAATTTCGAAAGTCCCTTCAGATTTTCCACCGCATAGCTATTCTTACTCTTGTCGAATCGCTTAACAAAACCCGTCAGCGTTTTCCCGGGACCAATTTCAATAAAGGTATTCACCTCGTCCGCCAATAAAGCATTCATGATGGAAACCCAGCGAACCGGACTCGCAACTTGTTCTGCTAAGAGCGCTTTTACCTGGTCTTGACCCGAATACAAACCGCCTAAAACATTGGCATAAACCGGCACTTCCAAGGGATTGATCTTTATGGATTCTAATTCCTTCGATAGTCCCACCTGAGCGGGTTTCAACATTTCTGTATGGAATGGCGCACTTACCGGCAGCAGTGAAGCAATCTTCGCTCCCGCTTCCTTTGCACGCAATACAAACCCTTCCAAAGCTTGAATTTCGCCCCCCACAACGGTCTGCATGGGCGTATTGTAGTTTGCGATTTTTACAAAACCATCTCTTGTTTCCGCGACAAGTTTTTCGATGGTTTCTATGGGCAGTCCTACGACTGCTGCCAATCCACCTCTTCCAGCTGGAACGGCATCCTGCATCAATCGTCCTCGAACACGCACCAATTGAACCGCTGTTGAAAAATCAAATGCCTTGGCATAAACCAGAGCAGCATACTCGCCAAGACTCAGCCCTGCCGCACAATCAGCTTGAAGACCATGGGCTTCTAGAACCCTCAAAATCGCAATAGATGTCGTCAAAATTGCTGGCTGTGTAAATTCTGTCAGGTTCAATTTTCCCTCTGGATCAGAAAAGCAAAGACTCTCCATATCCATTGACAGAGCATCGGAAGCTTCCTCAAAAATGAGGCGCGCTTCTGAAAACTCATCAACAAATTCTTTGCCCATGCCAAGTTTTTGCGCACCCTGGCCTGGGAATAAAAATGCTGTTTTTCCCATTACAATGCCTCCACTTGTTTCTTTAATTGAGCGAAAGGTTCTGATAAGGCTAATAAGGATTCAAGAATTTTCGCTGCTGGCTCAATTTCACTAACCATGCACGCGCATTGTCCAGCCATAAATGAACCGGTCTTCATATCGCCTTCAATGGCTGCCCGATACAAAGAACCCGCCGAATAGGCCTCAATTTCTTCCGCATTCTTTCCAGCTTGATCCATCTTTTTCAATTCCTTCGATAAAGGATTTCTCAAAACTCGGACGGGATGGCCCGTGTTTCGTCCTGTCACAAAAGAGTCGATATCCTTGGCTTTCATCACCTTTTTCTTATAATTCTCATGTACCGTGCATTCTTCCGCCAAAATAAATCGCGTACCCACCTGTACACCGACAGCACCCAAAGCAAAAGAGGCTAAGACACCGCGAGCATCAAAAATACCCCCAGCGGCAATCACCGGCAGATCAATCGCGTCAACAACAGCAGGAACCAGAGTCATGGTGTTTAATTCACCTACATGACCCCCAGCTTCGCCACCCTCGGCTATAATTGCATCAACACCAAGACGAACCATGCGTTTTGCCAAAGCAACACTGGCAACCACAGGGATCACCTTAGTACCATTACTCTGCCACGCCTTAATAAAGCGGCTGGGATCGCCTGCGCCTGTAATGACAACGGGCACTTTCTCTTCCGTTGCGATCAAGGCCACCTCTTCCACATAGGGACTGAGGAGCATAACATTTAATCCATAGGGCTTATCTGTCAATTGACGAATCTTTTGAATCTGCTCTCGCACATAGGATCCAGGTGCATTTCCACAGGCGATTACACCAAGTCCACCAGCATTCGAAACAGCAGCTGCAAGACTTGCATCAGAAATCCATGCCATGCCCCCTTGAATAACGGGGTATTGAATATTTAAAACGTCTTGTATCACAGGCCTTCCTCCTTTAGCAAAAGAATCTAACGTTTTGACAGATCTCGCCGCGTTAGATTCTTCTTATTTCTCTATGCTTGTTTCTTCTCGATGTAAGCGACCAAGTCACCAACCGTAAGGATGGTTGCCAGTTCTTCTGTTTCTACTTCGATCTCAAATTCTTCTTCAATTTCCATAACCAATTGCATCATATCCAGAGAATCTGCTTCCAAGTCCTCTTTAAAATTTGCTTCAAGCGTTACCGCTTCCATTTCTACGTCTAGTTCTTCCACCAAAATTGCTTTTAATTTTTCCATCATTGTTTTTTTCCTCCTTAGAATTACCCGTTAATAATTACCATTGAATAAGGGCTGTGCCCCATGTTAAGCCCGCGCCGAAACCAACGAGCAAAATTTTATCTCCCTTAGCCAGTAATCCCTTTTGATTCATTTCACTTAAAGCGAGGGGAATACTTGCTGCGGAGGTATTTCCATATTCATTTAAATTGAGATAGAACTTTTCGGGATCCATCTTCAATTTTGAAGCCGCAAAATCAAAAATACGTTTATTAGCCTGATGGGGAACAACCCAGCGAATATCATCGTTGGTTAGGTCATGCTTTTTCATCATTTCCTTCAAGCTTTTCGCAACCACCTTTGTGGCAAATTTGAATACATCCTGCCCCTTCATAGAAAGAGCCTCATAGTCAGCCTTCGTTTCTCCCATGGGATTTTTCACTGGAATGGTTGGAATGACAATCAGATCATTTAAATCTCCATCGGTGTAGATCTTGGTATCTTGAAGACCGTTTCGCTCGCTCTTAGCGACCACTGCCGCACCAGCACCATCCCCAAACAAAATACAAGTGTTACGGTCGGTCCAATCGAGATGTTTTGACAAAACCTCAGCACCAATTACCAGTATTTTTTGATAGGAACCCGAGGCAATCAGATTTTTTGCCAGATCAAGACCATAGACAAAACCCGTACATCCCGCCGAAATATCCATAGCGACGGCGTTCTTCGCCCCAATTTTTTTCTGAACCAGTCCCGCTGTACTTGGGGATAAATGATCAGGCGAGGTTGTCGCCAACAAAATCATATCTAGGTCTTCTGCTTCCATGCTGGCATCTTTGAGCGCAGCAATAGCGGCTTTCAGAGCCAAGTCAGAGGTGTTTTCTCCCTCAGAAACATGTCGATTCGCAATCCCTGTACGCGATTGAATCCACTCATCGGAGGTCTCTACGAGCTTCTCCAAATCAAAGTTCGTCATCACCGCTTTCGGTGCGTAGGCACCAATACCCAGAATCTCTGTATAGATCATTCCAGTACCTCCTTTTCACTTACCTTTCCCATGACTCTAAATCTTTCATAGCGCTTCTTCAAAAGCGTTTCAACAGGCAATGCTTGATAGGATGCTATCGTTTCTAGAATTTCCTTGCGAAGCAATTCAACCACAGCTGGCAAGGTCTCTGTTGAAAATTCTACAGGTTCTTTCACCACACGATCTACCATCCCAAAGGATTCAAGATTCTGAGCGGTGATTTTCATCACCTCAGAAGCCTCTTGGGCTCGCGATGCATCTTTCCATAATATCGAAGCAAATCCCTCTGGTGATAAAACGGAGTAAATGCTGTTTTCCATCATCCAAACTTCATCGGCTACAGCCATGGCCAAAGCACCGCCAGATCCGCCTTCACCAATCACGATGGTAATAACAGGTACGGTAAGCCCCGCCATAATGGTCAGGCTTTCAGCAATTGCCTGTCCTTGACCACGCTCTTCCGCCCCCAATCCACAGAAAGCTCCTGGGGTATCTACCAAACATAGAATCGGTCGATTGAATTTTTCAGCCTGCTTCATTAAACGCTGGGCTTTTCTGTACCCTTCCGGATTCAGCATGCCAAAGTTTCGTTTCACTCGGTCCTTGGTGCCAATGCCTTTTTCCTGTCCGAGAATGGTGAAAGCCGTTTGGCCAATCCAGCCGATCCCGCCAATCAAAGCCGGATCATCGCCATATCTTCGGTCACCATGAAATTCCATAAAATCGTCCACAAGGCCCTTGATATAATGAGAAGCAACGGGTCGCTTGGCATCCCGTGCTTTTGTCACACGATCCCACGCTTCCACAGGCATGTCGACTTTAATTGCCTGTAATTCCTCTTTGCGTTTATTTATAGCTTCCGATACATCAATACCATCTGCCTGTAGCGCCTCAAGACGCTTCAGTTCACCTTCTAGGCGTTTCATCTTTTCTCTCATCTTATCCCTCCATGGAGCCTCAGAATCCCACTTAAGGTATCCTTCATCTCATTACGGGGAATGATTCGATCCACAAATCCCTTTTCCAATAAGAATTCCGCTCGCTGGAATCCTTCAGGCAGGGTCTGTCGAATCGTCTGCTCAATAACCCGACGACCAGCAAATCCAATCAAGGCACCCGGTTCAGCCATAATCAGGTCGCCCTGCATGGCAAAACTTGCCGTTACACCACCGGTTGTTGGATCAGTCAATACCGATACATAGAGCCCGCCTGACTTGGAATAGGCTTCTATTGCCAGGCTGATCTTTGCCATCTGCATCAAGGAATAAATTCCCTCCTGCATGCGGGCACCTCCGGATGCACAAAAAATAATCAAGGGTAGGGCTTCCTCTTTTGCACGTTCAACCGCCAGGGTAATTTTCTCCCCAACTACACTGCCCATGCTACCCATCATAAAACTTGCATCCATAACCGCCAATATACAGGCTTGCTTGTCAATCTTTGCAAATCCAGTAACGACGCCTTCTGCTTCCTGGCTTCGCTGGCGATTGCTTTCCAATTTCTTTTCATACCCTGGAAAATCCAAGGGATTTGTTTCTTCCATAAGCATATGGAATTCATCGAAAGCATCCGTAATTTGCGCAATGCGTTCCCGCGCGCCTAATCGCAAATGCTGTCCACATTTTTGACATACACCCTCGGTTGTCTTCAAAATTTCTGAATAAAAAATTTCTCCACAATTAGGACATTTATGAAAATCGCCTTCCGGTATCAATTCTCCCCGGCTAATGGGATCCGCCTCTGTCTGCACAAATGGTTCTTTGGTCTTCGGCAATTGTATGGTTGCATAGGTCCGTTTCTTAAAAAGCATATTCGATTCCCCCTATTTCCAATCCGTCTCCAGCCATTTCGTATGAATCCGCTGCTCCAAGAAATCTGGATGATTTAGAATTTCTAAATGAAAGGCTTGGTTGGTTTTGAGTCCTTCGATTTCCAGCTCCGAAAGGGCCTGCAACATCTTTGCAATGGCCAATTCTCGTGTCTCTGCATGAACAATCAACTTCCCTACCATAGAATCATAGTAAGGCAACACTTCATATCCGGCATAAACAGCACTATCCATGCGCACGCCAAATCCACCCGGTACCCGCAGGCTTGTGATTTTTCCTGGGGAAGGTCGAAATTGATGCGCAGGATCTTCCGCATTTAGTCGACATTCGATAGAATGTCCCTGAATTTCAATTTTTTCTTGCTCGATGTCAAAGGGTTCCCCCTGGGCTACAAGCAATTGCGCTTGAATCAAATCAATTCCTGTCACCATTTCGGTGATTGGGTGCTCAACCTGAATTCTTGTGTTCATTTCAATAAAGTAGAAAGAATAATCATTGCTAACAACAAATTCAATGGTTCCCGCGTTTTCATAATCCACGACGGAAGCTGCTTTGACAGCCGCAGCTGAAATTTCAGCCCGAACCTCTTCTGGTAAAAAAGTAGCCGGTGCCTCTTCCATTACCTTCTGATTCCTTCGTTGCAGCGAGCAATCCCTTGTTCCCAAGTGACGAACATTACCATGTTGATCCGCAATGACCTGTACCTCGATATGCCGCGGATTGACGATCAGTTTCTCTAAGTACATGCGTCCGTCGCCAAATGCCAAATCAGCCTCTTGTCTAGCCGCTTGAAAATGCAGTTCAAATTCCTCTTCCGATTGAATCACACGCATCCCACGACCACCACCGCCGGCTGCAGCCTTAACCAAAACTGGATAACCCAGTGTCTTTGCAATTTCTTTTCCTTCTGTCGCCGTCTCAATCAAGCCATCAGAACCAGGCACCACCGGTACACCCGCATCAATCATCGTTGCACGGGCAACTGATTTATCTCCCATCTTCTCAATCACAGCAGCAGATGGACCAATAAACTTCACCCCAACCTGCTCACAAAGACGTGCAAATTCTGGATTCTCCGATAGAAAGCCAAATCCCGGATGCACTGCATCCGCATGAGACAAGCCCACTGCAACCAGAATATTGTTCATATTTAAATAACTGTCTTTTAAATCTTTTGATCCGATACAAAAGGCTTCATCTGCAAGTTGCACATGCAGACTGTCTCGATCCACATCAGAATACACCGCAACGGTTTCAATCCCTAATTGACGACAGGCGCGTATAATGCGCACAGCAATCTCCCCGCGGTTCGCTACCAATACTTTTTTCATACTTACACCTTCTTCACTCGGAATAATGGTTGTCCATACTCAACGGGCTGTCCATCCTCAATTAAACATTCAAGAATTTCGCAGTCTTCTTCCGCTGTTACTTCATTCATCAGCTTCATCGCTTCTACAATACAAACGGTCTGATCCTTCTTAACGATTGTACCAACTTCTACGTAGTTGTCAGCATCAGGACCTGGTGCTGCATAGAAACTTCCAATAATTGGCGATGTAATTGTTGACCCTTCCAACTCTATTGTTTCTTCCATAAACGGCTCGACCGTCTCTTCTCTTTTTCTGTTTACTTGCGGGCTTTCTACAGCTACAGGCACGCTTGTGCTCTGAACTTGTACCGGTCCTTTCGACTTGTCTGTGATCAACCGCAATCCATCTGTTTCAATTTCTACTCGAATTAGAGATAGTGAATCAATGGTTTGAAGCAAGTTTTGAATCTCTTCTATTTTCATCATTCTCTCTCCGTTTTTTTATTTAGTCTGTCTAACTATTTGACTATATAAGTATACGGGCGTTACAAGGGTGTGTCAACGAATTTCAGAATGAATTTTTTGTTAACAATTAAAAAGAACCCCTCATATCGAGGGGTTCCATTCGCATTACGCTTTAAATTTTTCGTATTTTTCAGCCTTCACTCCGCAAACTGGGCAAACGTCTTTTGCCTCACCAGCCAGGGTATGTCCGCAGACTGGACAAACAGAAACCAAGGCCGCTGCCTCGTAATCCACTCCAGCATCAACAGCCGTTTTTGCCGCTAGAAACAAGCCCGCATGGGTTTTTTCTGCTTCAATGGCGAATTTCATGGAACGAATTGCTTGTTTTTCATCTTGCGCTTCCGCCACAGATAAAAAGGCTGGATACATTTGCTCCACTTCGTGCAATTCTCCATTTCTTGCCCATTCCAAATGGTCCGATGTTTTTGCAATGCCAAAGCCAGCTCCGGCTGGCACCAGAAAATCACCTGTTTCATTTTTCAAGACTCTAAAATGGCCGTGTGCATGAATTTGTTCTGCATAAGCGATAGCCGCAAACAGATTAGCAACCTTTGAAAACCCTTCTTTTGCCGCTTCATTTCCCCAAAGCAAATATCTCATATGGGCTTGGCTCTCTCCCCCAAATGCAGATCGTAAGTTATCAGCTGTCATAGCGTTCATGATGTATCCTCCTATTTTTTCGATAAGATAAGTATACCATAATATACATTAATTTCAAGATTAAATTCATTATAATTTTGTTATTATTACAATTAACCAATTATCAACTTTTTTCAATTTTCTGATGTTTTTGCGGTATAATAATGACAAGTGGAGGTTGACCCTATGAAACGTAAAATACGATCCAATCTACTGTCATTGATTCCATTAATTTTATTCTGGTTTCTTTTGGTTCCTTCTCTGGAACCCATCTTGGTGGTGCAAGGTCTTCTAGCCATCGGCTTCGTTCTGCTCTTCACCCGATCCTGGGTTTCTTCATCGCAATATACCAAATACCACGCCTCTCAACTGCTGGTCTGCATGCCCAAATACGTCTGGGTCTTGTTTCGAAATATCTATCGCTCTGCATTTTCTGTGATTGCAACCATTCTAAAACATAACGCACACCCCAGTGTTGTAGAAGTTCCCATTCAAGCAAAAACACCCTTGGTTCAAACCCTGATTGCCAATGCGATCACCTTGACACCTGGAACCATCACCTTGGACATTCAAGATACAACGCTTTTCGTTTTGTCCATTTATTCAGATGAGGAAACAAACCTACAAATCATCAAAACAATTCAAACCGAACTGGAACCCTTGGTCCTTCCCATCGAAAGGAGGATTCAATATGATTGAAAACCTTACCATGGCTTTTCTTGTGGGCGCCATCGTTTTTTCTGCCATCTTACTCATCCGAGGCCCCTCGGTTTGGGAACGTCTATTGGCCTTAAACCTATTTATGGCAAAATCCGTAATCTTATTGACGGTTTATTCCGTCGTCACCAATCGCACCTTCCTATTAGATCTTGTTATTGCCTATGCGATGATAGGATTTATTGGCATCACCTTAATCTGTCGATTTTTATTGAGAGGGGGTCGTACAAAATGATCGCATCATTGTTATTAATTATCGGCTGTTTGTTTATCGGTTTCAGCATCTTTGGCATTGTTCAGTATCGCAATATCTTCACAAAAATTCTTTTAATATCTAAAGTCGATACAGTTGCCACCCTTACCGTCATTATCGGTTTAATTTTTTATCAAGGTTTTGATGCCTCTTCAATCAAGCTAATCATTTTGATCGTCTTCTTAATGATCACCAATCCCATCAACACCCATATGATTGCACGGGTAGCATGGCTACATGGGGTTCCCTTCGAAGACTCAGTGAGGACGAAATCATGATTCCCATGGAAGAGTTGATCCTCCCCATTTTCTTAGGAATTTTAATAGCCTTGGCCGTTGCCATTAACCTCACAAACAACCACCTAACCGATGTATTCTTATTATCTGGATTCTCACTGTTAGCGGCTTTTTGCTATGTATTGTTTCAAGCGCCAGACGTATCCTTAGCCGAGGTGGCTGTGGGAAGCGCAATTCTTCCCCTGATCTTCATTATCTCCATTTCCAAACATCGCAGTTTTGTCGTACTCAATCTTCTACCACAAAACTGTACCCTGGAATTAGAGGCCTTGACCTTATTACAAGAATTTTGTGACCGATATCGACTACAATTGGTTCTCGTCTCAGACTTAGCCCTAGATGATGTGGAGTTCAAAGTTTTTAGAAAACGCAATATCGACCTGATCATTGAATCCCATGAATATGACATTTGCACATTTACCGGGGTCACCACAAGCTTGATGATGAATCGTTTGGAGTCACGAATTCAATCTTATGACCATTTTGAAATGAAGGAAATTAAAGAAGGTGAATTTATTGTCTAGACGATTGATTGCAGTATTGGTTCCCTTTGGGTTAGCAATCCTATTTATTCAGTTTGCTCAATTAATCCCCGAACTGACAAGTCCACAATTCGAAAATGCAAAAGACTATATTATGCAAAGAGGCTATGCGGAAACAGGAGCCAAAAACCTCGTCTCTGCCATATACCTTGACTATCGCCTGTTCGATTCTCTTTTTGAAGCCGGAATTCTTTTGATTACGGTTGTTGGCATAGTCTTTATGGCAAAATCAGACGAAGACGTATACTAGGAGGCTGTACAATGAAACAATCCATTCTGGTCATCACCATCAGTCGCATTATGTTGCCCTTTGTCTTTCTTTATGGCTTTTATATCATCCTCCATGGCGATCTATCACCAGGAGGCGGCTTTCAAGGCGGGGCAATCCTTGCCACTGGGTTTTTATTGACTTACTTTATCGATGATGAACGGCGGGTTGATCTAAATCGTCTCTTGCGCCGAGAAAAGCTTTTATACCTCAGCATATTGTTGACGGGCAGTCTTTCTGTGATCACCCGTGGAGAACTCTTCACTAATTTTCTATCTCCAGATTTTCCACTAGAAGTTCGAAGGATCTTCTTCCTTCTATTGAATGTCTTAATCAGTCTCAAGGTTGCCCTGGGTTTAACCGCCATCGTGGAGACATTTCTTGAGGAGGGCCAAGGATGAAACTATCATTACTGCTAATCTTTCTTTTGTTTTGCATCGGTTTTTACGGACTCTGTGTAGGCAAGACCGTTATCAAATCTATCTTTAACTTAACCATTGCCCAAACAGCCCTCATTCTCCTCTTCTTTCAATTGGCCTATGCACCCAATGCATCACCGCCAATACTGAATCAAGGAAGCACAGGAATTTGGGTTGATCCCTACCCCCAAGCACTAATGATCACTGATATCGTGATCGGAGCATCCATAACCAGTCTCGCACTTATGTTCAGCATTAAAATTTATCATCATTACGGAACCTTGACTTGGAAAAAATTTATGAATAAGGACTGATTCGATGAATGCCATGCCCTTGATCTTTATTTTTTTACCGATCCTCATCGCCTTGCTCATCTACCTCATCCATCGACCTTGGATCAGTACTCTGGGTTTTCTTTGTCAGGGCGTTATCAGTGTTGCTTTATTTTTCTACACCAGATTCATTCAAATAACCGGAAGTCACGAAATCATCGTCGGTCCCTGGAGCAAAACCATCGGTATAGGTCTTAGAAACGACCTTCTCTCCCTTGGTTTTCTTTGGCTCACCCTGCTATTTTGGTGGGTAATTCTTGCCTATATTTGGTCGGACCGAAAACAAGATTATAAATTTCTTTTCTTTTTTTTCTTTCTAGAAGGTACCTTTATGGGACTTTTGCAAAGCAACGATCTATTCAATTTTTTCATCTTTATCGATATCACTACCATCCTTTCTACGATTCTAATCATCTATGAGAAGGATGGTTTTGCCATCAAAAGCGGTGTCTACTATCTCTTGTTTAATTCGGTCGGCATGCTCTTCTATCAATTGGGCTTTATCTTTATATATTCTTCCATGGGCACCCTAAATATGACCCTACTGGCGGAACGATTGGCACTTGCTCCCCACTCTCCCTTGATTCGATTTTCTTTTTTGTTTTTCTTGGTTGCTGTCGGAGTAAAATCTGCTGTTTTTCCTGTCTACAACTGGCTACCTAAAGCCCATAGTGCTGCGCCGAGCGCAATTTCAGCCCTGCTTTCTGGACTCTTGGTAAAAAGTGGCCTGTATGCGTTTTTACGGATCCGGACCCTTTTCAGCTTTGACTTTATGAATGAATTTTTCTTTTTTCTTGGATTATTTTCCGCCCTGAGCGGCGTAATTTTCGCTCTGAGCCAAAAAGATTTGAAACAGATTCTCGCCTATCATACCGTCTCGCAGATTGGCTTGATCGTCATGGGAATCAGTCAGCCGAATACCCAACTTTACTTGGGCGGCATCAGCCACCTAATCAATCATGCACTCTTTAAGGCACTGCTCTTTCTATGTGCCGGGATTATTATTCATCACTATCAAAAACGAAGGGTCACTGAAATACGGGGTGTTTTTTCTACCATGCCTTTTGTTTCTATCACAATGATCATCGCCATAATCTCCATAACCGGTGGCTTCTTCACCAACGGCTATATCTCGAAAAGCCTTCTCACGTATGGATTGGCAGAACATGCCAGTTGGATACGATTGCTATTTCAAGTCATCAATCTGGGTACTATGGCTTCCTTTATTAAAATCTCGCAGATTTTCTTTGGACCCGGCCTAGCAAAACGACAGCAAATCAATCCAGGCCAATGGATTGCAATTACAACACTAAGCCTTGCTTGTTTGATAATTCCTTGGACCTATGAACCCTTGGGAACCGCATTTGGTCTCCATATATCACATGTCTCGCTCTTCACGCCAGAAAAACTCTTACTCTACCTAATCCAAGCTAGTCTAGGTTTTGGAATCGTTCGATGGCTTATGAAGAAAGATCCCAAATCAGTACGTGCCATTCGTCACTTTCAGCTTAGTTTTGGCGCTTCCAATGCATTAATGCTTCTTTTCTTACTTCTGATGATCGTATCGGCTAGCCCGCTATAGAGAGAAACGATTCTTGCCTCCCTTTAAGCGGACTCTATTAAAAGGATGATTCCATGGATATAATGCCCGTCACTTTGATTGTCATACCAATTATAACTGCATGCTTGATCCATCTCATCCACAAACCATGGATCAGCATCTTGGCTTTTGTCTGTCAAGGACTCTTAACGATTCTCTTGCTTCAATACTCCGCATTCATACAAGTTGTTGGCATCCACGATCTTATCATTGGTCCGTGGGACTCCTGGATTGGAATTGGACTAAGGAACGATCTTTTGTCCCTTTGTTTTCTTTGGCTCACTCTGTTATTTTGGTGGATCACCCTTTTCTACATCTGGTCGTCACACAAAGAAAACTATAAATTTTTATTCTTTCTCCTGTTCTTAGAAGCTACATTTTTGGGTCTGCTTCAATGCAATGACCTATTCAGCCTTTTTGTCTTTATAGAAATCACAACCATCTTATCCACAATTTTAATCATTTATGAAAAAAATGGCTATGCTATCAAAAGTGGCATTTATTACTTGCTCTTCAATTCAGTGGGTATGCTCTTTTATCAACTCGGATTTATTTTTCTATATACAACCATGGGAACCCTGAATATGACATTATTGACGGAACGGCTTGCAGTCGTACCTCATTCCAGCATACTTCGACTAGCCAATCTTTTCTTCCTAGTTGCCATTTGCGTAAAATCAGCTATTTTCCCCGTTTACAATTGGCTGCCAAGAGCCCATAGTGCAGCACCAAGTGCGATTTCCGCTCTATTATCCGGACTCTTAGTAAAAAGTGGCATCTATGCCTTTATTAGAATTCAAGCCCTCTTTGGGCTCACCTTTATGAATTCATTCTTTTTTTCTCTAGGTCTCTTGTCCGCTGTCAGCGGCATGATATTTGCTTTAAGTCAAAAAGATCTCAAACAAATACTCGCTTATTCAACAGTCTCACAAATCGGATTAATTGTCATGGGTCTCAGTCAACCAAACACCATGATGTATCTAGGCGGCATAACCCACCTAGTCAATCATAGTCTGATCAAAAGTCTGCTCTTTCTTTGTGCGGGTGTAATCATTCATCATACAGGCAAAAGAAAGATTACAGAAATTCGGGGCATTTTCAAAACGATGCCACTCCTTTCGATCGCAATGATCGTCGGCATGGTTTCCATCACTGGTGGTTTTCTTACAAATGGCTACCTTTCAAAAAGTCTTTTGGTTTATGGACTCCAGAAGCAGGGGATAACGGCTAGACTCGTTTATGAAGTCATTAATTTGGGCACCATAACTTACTTCATGAAGATCGCACAAATTTTCTTTGGTCCGCCTTGCACGAAACCGCAAAAAATCGTTCTTGGCCAAAGAGTTGCCATTAGTCTTTTGGCGAGTATCTGTCTGATCATTCCTTGGTTTTATTCATCGATTTGGGGATTTTTCGGGCTTGATCTACCCACACTCACGCTATTTTCTTGGTCAAAGTTCTTCCTCTTAAGTTTCCAGGTTGCAATCGGTTTTGTTTGTCTGAAATGGATGATGAATCAGGAGCCAAAATTCATGTCAACCATTCGTCATTTTCAATTGAGTTTTGGTGCATCCAATGGCTTGATGCTCTTCTTTTTAATTCTAATGATTGCAGCTGCTGATCTCTTGTAGCAAGGTCCCACTAGACAAAGAGAGGATTCCTATGTCATACTAAATCTAACAGTTTAAGGAGGACCTTATGATTACAACCTGCAGCAATTGTCAGCATCGCTTTTCATGGATGGACCGCACTCGCGAAATCTGGATGAAAAGCAATAGCCTTCGTTGTCCACAGTGTCGCCAAGTTTATCGCCAGTCCTTGGTTTCACGAGTACTCTTGTTAGTTCTGATTCCTTTGCCCCTCATATTGAGATATGCGATTCCAACAATCCCGCCATATGCGTTTTTTATTTGGATGGGTATTCTTGTAGCCTTGGCGCCCTATCTTACTTGGTTTGTTCCCATTGAGGATAAAGAAAAACGAATTCAATAAAAAAAGATAAAAAAAAGCCATGATCTGAAATAACAGATCATGGCTTTGCTTTTGCTATTTTACCGGTGGTGTAAAAACACGTGCAGCCAATTGCTCATCATAATGATAGAAAGCCGATTGATTGTCACCAATGCGGTTAAGCTTGTCAATCATACTTTGCATGTTATCTTCTTCTTCCACCTGCTCGTCCACGTACCAATTCAAGAAGCTGATGGTTGCATACTCACGTTCCTTTGTTGCAATATCCATTAGATTATAGATCCGTGCAGTCACGCGTCTTTCATGCTCTAGTGCCTCTTCAACAATAGCCAATACGGAATCATAGCTGTTGATAGATTCTGGGATCGCAGCAATTTTAGCATGTCCGCCCTGCTCATTGATATAGTTGTAGAATTTCATTGCATGGAATCTTTCTTCTGCCGCCTGTACCATAAAGTAGTTGGCGAATCCATCCAATCCATCTTTCTTCAAGTGAGCCGCCATTGCGATGTACGCAAATTCAGACAAAAGCTCATAATTCATTTGATCGACCATTGCATCCATTAATTCTTTAGAAATTTTCATTTTGAGTTCCTCCTTTTCATGTCTCTATACCATATATTACCGCTTTTCATCGGAAATAATCAAGGGATTTTCAAAATAAACACTTTGAGAGGGAAAAGCAATCCCAACACCCTCTTTTTCGAGATAATTCAGGATCTCCAAATTAACTGTTTCCCGTACTTCCATCAAAGTTCCGTACTCGGATGAATCCGCGAAATAGGTAATAAGAAAATTCAAACTGGAATCTCCAAATTCCGTGAAGCGAACCATTACAGAGTTTTCATCCACCTGAGGATGAGCTTGAATTAAATCCTTCATTCCCCCCTGTATTTTCTTAAGGGTTTCCGCCTTTGTCCCATAAACAACACCCAGCTGATATTTAACTCGTCGTTGCTGGCGGCGAGAATAATTGTAAACCGGCGAATTTGCAATATTAGAATTGGGCATAATTATCATTTCCTTCTCGAAGGTGCGAATTCGTGTCGTTCGAAACTTAATTTCTTCCACAACACCTTCCTCTGAACCAATCCGAACAATATCCCCCAAATCAAAATGTCCATCCAAGATAATGAAAATACCTGCAACAAAATTTGATATGGTATCCTGAGCCGCCAATGCGATCGCCAAGGATCCAATACCAAGACCAGCTACCAAGGAATTAAGATTATACCCAAACTCATTCAATAGGATACTGACAGAAATCACCAAAATCACTACCTGCAAAATCTTTCCAATCATACGATTGACAGCACCCTTCGCTTCCAGTTGAATATGGCTGGCAGCCGCAGATTCAATTCGTTGCTCCAAGAGCTTACTCGCCTGAACCAGAGCATAAGTCACAATCATAATGCCAGCGATACGTACCCCCTTGTCCAATCCGGCGGGAACCTTTCCCTCCCAGTTTGGATAGTGGGCACCTAGTATAATTCGAAAAGAAACATAGAGATTCACGATATTCAAAATCCATTTCACGGGGTTTCGAAAAGCTTGATTCACCTGATCAAATGTCTTTAATTGAAACCTAGAAAAGATTCGCTCCAACAAACGCTGGTACCGTGGAAAGCCCACCCGAATCAAGATACGAAATCCAATAAAAACACCAAGGGCAATTAAGATTCTCTCCATCGAAATACCCATCAAACTCCATTCAAGCACTTGTTTCATCTGTCATCCTCCGATTCGCACCATTTCCATTTACCATCCAAATACCTAAAACAACTAAAATGAGAGCACCTCCATGAATATAGGTGAACTGCTCCTTTAAGAAAACTGCAGACAAAACGCTGCCAAAAATAGGAATTAGGAATTTATACAAACTAATTTCCCCAGCCTTATTGAAGACCAACAGGGTATACCAAAGCCCGAAGGCAATTGCGGATAATAGAGATGCATATAAGAGCAAACCCAGCCCCAAAGCCGTCCACTGAATGCTACCTGCCTGAATCCCCATCAAACCACCAACTAGGAGAATTGCTGCTCCAATACACATTTGACTCCCCGTCATAACCAAGATGTTCATTTTCTTCCCAAGCTCTTTACCGTAAATCGCAGCAATGGAGCTTACTGTCACCGAAACCAAAAGAAAGCCTTCGCCATTCCACTGAATATGAAACTCTAAAGGTCCCTTTAACAGAGCCACCGACGCGACACCAATCATTCCAAGTGTCAAGCCAGCAATTTTACGCTTGGTCAAACTGTCATCGGGATAATAGAAGTGCGCCATAATCGCAACGAGAAAGGTGCCCAGTCCTACCATAATCGATGAGGTAACCCCTGTTGTATGGGCCAATCCATTATAGAAGAAAAAGTATTGTAAGGTTGTACCTAAAATTCCCATACCAATAATGGCTTTCTTAAAGCCCTTGATCTCAGATAACAACGAATTCTTATGACGAATCCGCGTAAACACGAGGATCATCACACCTGCTAAAAAGAAGCGGACACCTGCAAAAACCATTTTTGCATAAATATCATCAGGTGCCATCTGAAGCTCTTGGTAGCTGATTTTCAAAACAGGAAATGCGCTCCCCCACAACAATCCACAGATTGTCGCAACAAAGGCAATGACCGAACGTTTTTGCCATATCTTCGCTTCCATTAATTCCTCCTATAAAAAAACCGGGTATCAAACCCAGCTATTTGTTAATCCTTTTATGCGATAAAACCGCCTATTTTCAATGCCTTCAACGGCTTCTGCTATTCTGTGCATCGTGTCTTGTTCACTTCTAATATACTACCACTTTTCACCTATCAAAGAAAGGACGTAATTTCAGCTATTACATAGAAGACTTTTTCCCATTCACAATCAAAATATCATCTTGATCTGTGTCGGCTTATAATTGGTTATGATTATTCCTTCACCTTGCCGCAGGCATCTTTGTCTCTGCTGATCGAATAGACCGTATTCACTTCTTCTATATTAGCCCAGGAATACCGTTCACGAACCTTTGAATAATCATTTGTTCTCATACATTTGAAGTTTATTCTCTATATACTTCAACATCATCGTCGCCATAGCTATCACTGTGAAATCCATTAGGATAAATATACCATTCAACATTAATTAAAGACCATTTACTAACGCGAATAATGCACCAAAAACAATGCAAAGCACAAAATAAGCCCTAATTACTTTAAATGTTTTTTATGAATTACTTTCTAATTTCTTATTTTACTTATTTGCCTTTGATCCGCAATTCTTTAAAATACTTAATTCATTTTAACATTTGATATTAATTCTTCATAATTACACTAATATTATCAATAATTCTCAATAGCATAATAGATATCTCCGCATATTAATACACTATTTTTGTAACAATGATTTTATATGTACACTGCATTAGAGCATGTAAAAAAATGGTAAACTAAACATTTTTAGTGTATAATTATAAATAAGTCAAAAACAAATGATGTTTTGTAGAGTTAAAATTCTGATATGAGGTGACTATATGCAAAATTTAAGTTTTACAGCTTGCAGTTTTATAATAAGAGAATCATACTCAAAAAGTAATGATAAAGTTCTTAGGTTGAATGAAGAAATTGATATCATAGATGAGAATAACAATCAAATATCGATATCGATCAGTGAATTATTTACTTCTTTCTTTAATAATTATCACGAAACAATAACTGAGGAATCAATTAATAAGACTTTCTCAATTGAATTCAAAGAAACCAACAAAGGTGAGAATGAAGAATTCCTATATTTATACGCAATTATCAGATCCGGTTATTTTGGGAATTACTCAGAAATTACAAATATTGAAAGTAAGCAAGTCAAATACAAAAAAGGACCAAAAGATGCAGATGAAATGAAGTTCTATATGTATATTGTAATTCCACGTGATAACGCTAAAGTCAAAGTCCAGAAAGGTATGATGTTTTTTTCAAATATTAGTGTTTTTGGAGTAAAATCAATTACCACTAGACATCTCCAGAGTTATATAAAAACAAAGTACTCCTTGTCAATTAATTTTAAGAGTATTGCTCCCAAACTTTTTCTTGAAAAAAACTTGACTAGAAAAAGTCTTAATAGAATGGTGTTAACAAGAAACCACAAATCTACAAATACTGCCAATGATTTCTACTCTGGTTACGGTCGAGAAACCAAAATGTTCAGTAATATGAATTTAACTGAAAAAGCGTGGGATAAATTAATAAAGAAAATAACATATTTTGTAAATGGTAATTTCCGACTATTTGAATTAGATCAGGTTGAATATGAAAATGTAAGAGTAGAAGTTCTTATCGGAGAAAAAAAAAGAATGATCAATTTGAACAATCTAGAAAATCTAAGTATTATTGAAGCAATCCCAAATAGTGTGAAAAAAAAGGACGGTCAGATTGATGAGAAAAAACTAATTACTCATCTTGAAGAAACGTCTTTGGATTATTTATCAGAAATGGTTTTAGAAATAACGTGAGGAGCTTATCATGACTAATAACATAATAGGTTTTCTATTGCTTCATCGTACAGAGATTATGTTTATCATTGGTTTTTCAATATTCTTCTTATTTTCATTAAAAAATAATGATAACTTCATAACTATAAAAGAATTGTTCAATAATCATTTGGCAATTTTCTCTAACGACAAATCACAAATCATTTTATTTTACATAATGCCTCTCTTCTTGTCTCTAGGTTGCGTTTTTTTTAAACTTGTATCCTCTAATTTATTAAGCAGTATAATAATTGTATTATCAATTTTACTTACAATGCTCTTCACTCTAATAGGGACTTTAATAAATTCAAAACATAATGAAACAAAAAAAATGAAAAAGCTATTGAATGAAACTACTACTACTATTCTTTATGAATCAACTATGTGCATTATATTGCTTCTAATTTGTATATTATTATTGTTTGTTGATATCTGGAAACCAACAGCGCTAATTACAACATCTAGTTTCTTCGTATATTACTTGATGATCCATATAATTACTAATATTTTCATAATAGTTCAAAGAATTAACATAATATTTTCCGAACTACTAAATTAACATTAATTTTCATAAAATAATTACAACTTTTACAATTTCATTTTCATCTAAATCTAATTTATAAAAACCTGAAAACCCAGTATTCATCGAGGTTTCAGTTTTTTTTACATTCTATTACACTACTTTTTCACCGCATCATGAATTCTTAGTATCATTCTAGTATCAAACCAACACAATAGGAACTTGCCTTTCAATATTTTCGTTCCATCTAGCTACTTATTTAAACACTCTACGGGTATCTAATTCGTCTATTGATTTGAATTTCACTCTTATTGTTTTCTTTTCAACACAACCATTCTTTTCACATATGACATTATAGAAATCCGCTGGAAAGGTTAGTTCGTTCGCTGCGTTATACCACGCTTGACTTAGAAACGATGAGAATTGTACTTCTATATTTTTGTAGCCTTGGTTTTCAAGCCACTCCACTATCTTACTCTCATTGGTTTCACCTTTACCAAACAAGGCTGCAGATAAAAACAACTACTACGACTATATAAACGTCCACAAACTCCTCTGTTCTTCATCAGATTTTTACTGCCAGTTTATAAAATCAAATTATTATCCATAGTAATCAGTTGATTTCAGTTCATTTCATGGCTCTATTACACTGATTTTCACGAGTATGAATGTATAATGACAAAACAATTGTCATTCTTTTGTCTCAAATCATATTCAACTCAGTATTCATTATTATGTATAAATCAGATCGTTCATTCAACAACTCCCATTTATCCATACTAGAAAATCGATTACCAGGTATTTAGCTGTTTGATTATTTCTTGATTTCGCTGTTCCGTTATTTGTCTTTCATACTCTATTTTCTGAAACACTTGATCAGTTTCTGAACTTGTAAGTAATTCTTCAGGTGAATAGTTTGTAATTCCGCATTTATTATCTCTGCACACTATTTCAGATTTTGTTTTCCTAATAACAGACAATTTTCGTGGAGATGATAAATTTTCTTCTATTCTTAATATAACAACTTCACCCGGCTTAAACTTATTGACATTATCATTAGCAGGATTTTGTAATTCTTCATTCTCTAATTTTAACTCTCCGTTTTTCTTTTTCAGATCAAACATCTTAATAACTAGTATTGTCACAACAGCAACAAAGCCAATAATGATAGGAAGCTTAATCGTAATCTCTATAGATTTAATGCTTTCGATAAAGTTCGAAACAGGTCCAAGCATTAGTAATAAAACATATTTAATAGCTGCTTTAAAATTCTCATTCACACTCTCTCTTATTACCTCAAATAATTCTTCCATTAATTTCATCAAAACGTCTCCCTTTATTTGGAATATACTAATTTAACTTTACTTCAACGATTATAAACTTTCAATAGCTTTTATAGAATCCAGAAAATAAATCAACCATTCATAATAATCATAGGTGAGGTTACAAAACATCTTACTCTTCGTAATACCACTCACCTTTTGTGATATCTCTTGAAATTAACAAATATTAGGAGCATACTATGCATGTCCTTAACCTTTTCAAGGACATGTCTGATGCATCATGCGAAAGAGTAGCCCAGGTCACGTTACTCTTTTGCTATCTCAAAAAGAAAAACTTGCAACTGTACTACTGCAACTTCAAGCATTTCACTAATCGCCTGTTCAGTCACAAACAACTTCACTATACTCGAGATCATCGAGTACGCCTTCCACAAAACATAATTGTATTTAATCTTCCCAGTTCCGGATCCGTAAATCTACTCGGCCTCAATCACCAAAGAGAGCAGGATCTTCTTCACCACTCCAATCTGCCCCATGTTAATTAGTATCAGAAGTACACTTATGAATATGCCTGTAGCAACCACATTCATGGCCACCGGCATGGGAATCACTTCTTGGATCCCCAAAATCAAAACTCCCAGCAGAACTACTGCCAGGAGCAACATCAAACCTTTAATTATTTTTTTCATTCTTCTCATCCTCCTCTGCATATCGCGCAAGAACTGTAAGAATCAACCATGTTGGTGATGGCTTTACACCAGTTCACTTTCCGCATTCCACTTAGCTAGATCATTTAAATCCCTCGCACGGCCAATTCCTTCCAGCACAACACCCACTAAGGCGGCGGGTATCTCTCGTTGGATCCGTGCTCAGCGCATCGATGCGCTGCTGAATCAAGTGCCTCTTCCGTGAACTCCCCAGTCCAATTCTTATAGCGCATCTTTATCCCAAAGGCATAATCGCTTGGATAATGAGGATAGTTGACTAATTGAATGCTTGGTGTAGGTCTTTAATCCCAGATGATAAGCAAGATCCGTTTTTGTAATGCAAATAAAAATGGTACCCGATTATTTCTCATTGAATGAATACTTAATCGAACACCATACTTTTCTCCAGCTCCTATGATGATCTAATAGGCACGTTGCCTGCTGATCAAATTATCGTCATTCTCCCTAGACTGAGTCAAATAGTCTTCATTATCCTTTCCTGAAACATAACTTGCAATCTCTCGCTTCAATTCAGGATTGATTATGATCATCCGGAGGTTCCCCGTCTTCTGTTCTGTCACCATGAAGTAATCCCGGTCCTTACATCCGAGACCTTCAGCTTCAGTTTATCGCTAATCCGAAGTCTGTAATAGATCCCCAGCAAGAAAAGAATATAATACCGATCTCTCTGCAGTTTCAAATATTGAATTATGTCTTTCAGTACCCGCTTGTCACAGATTTAATTTGCCGCTACCATAATTTCACCTCATATAAAAAGAGAACTGCTCTAGGCAATTCTCCTTGATATCATATAATAATATATTTACCACTAACAAATTATTAGTTTATTGTTAGGTCTCACTTCATCATAAAACTTGAGAAAATCAAAAATACACTTGTAATTACCAACTCAATTATTATTAAGGAACTATATCCTGATTTTTTCTTCTTCCAACCTTTTATAACTTCTTCATTTGCCAAATATATATAATCAATCCTTAAGTAATCAACTAACATGAAGATTAGGGTAATTGTCACAACAATCGATCCATTTAGAGCAAAGACCCCAAATATTGAATTAACCACAATTAAATCAGCAATATAACTAAAATTAATGCCAATCAGCGCAAATAATGCAATAAAAACACCCATAAAAGTAAAAATGTTTTTTTCAATACTGTTTATTCTATTCTTTGCGCTTTTCGCATCTGATGAAAATACATCCATTTTTTGCTCAATATTTTTCTTGAGTTTTAAAGTCGATCCTACTAAATACTCTAACTCTCCTTTTTCTGTGAAATAGAAATATATTTCTCCTCCACTAGCGTATCTTTCAAAATCACTCGTTGACATAAATTCAACCATTTTAATTTCCCGAATTTGTTCTTCAATATCGTCAAGCGGTAGTATCTGTCGACCATCAATGTTTTTCCCTCTTAAATGATATCCTTCTTTAATATCCTCAGTTATTATTAATGTTTCAGTATCAATTCTATATGTTTCTAACAAAAAGGAATCCTGCTCTTGAGTACACCCTTCTGGCACAGCTGGATATAACTTAATAAATCCATTTAGTATTAGATATTGAAGATATTTGTTTATTACTTTTCCCGAAATATCCAACTCTGTTGTTAATTGCTTGCTCACGACATCTACACGCATAATATGATTGTCGTCTGCAGTAGAATTTTTTAACTGAAGCTTATTTTCTCGGCTGAAATTACACAAATATATATCAACGATCCACTCATTTACATTTGGAAAAGACTTAAAAAAATTATTCAATACTATTCTTTTTCTGTAATGTTTTTCAAATAATAATTCAATTTCATCACTATAATAATTTCCATCAATCTGCAATTCATTTCCCCTTTCTTACAAATACTTGGTTCCTATAACCATAACTATAGTTTAACTCTTCTGTAATTTTTTTCAAGGATTTTCCTTCTATCCTATTCTTAAAAGCAATTCCGCACTTCATACCATCCATATTATCAATCCGTTCTTCAATCGCCTGCTTGAAGCCGTTGATCTTCTCAAGTAGCATTTGTTATTTTTCTTATCCTTCTTCAAGGATTAAACATGAGGCAATTGCTCCATCATATTCAATTTACAATGATTCTCTTGGACTCATAGTATTGATTAATCAATTTCATATATTTCAAACTCCATGTATAGATCTTGATAACTTTTCACAAATTCCCTCTTCATCACTCCGCTCGTAAAGAAAAAGACACTCCTGACGTGTTACTCAGAAGTGTTACTCAGAAGTGTTACTCAGAAGTGTCCACCAGTATGTCCGGTAGGGTTGCTATATTTCTTTCTTTTCCTTGAGTTGCAGATTAAAACTCAAACATTCATAGGGAGGCTACTTTAAGGTTCTTGAAACAAAACCTAAAGTGGAATCCGCAAGGGTCCAATTGCGAAGAAGATTCTACTCTTTTTCGATGAGCTTAAAATGACCCACAGACCACATGACACACGCCACACAAGCATTTCCACGCTCATTATGGCAAACGTGAAACCCAACTACCCTCAAAATGAAATTGGCTATACCAACGCAATGAGACTCACTGAGAGGGTCTATGCCCACTTCGAAATTCAACCGCTGCTGGAAGCCATTGACTCCATTTGATTTGCAAGTTGTTTGCATGTTGCAGCTAAAATAGGTCATTATTCAAAGTCATGAAAGCATAAAAAAACCCTGCAAGGTATAAAACCTTGCAGGGTTTGACTTGTATACTGATTAACGTTTTGATAATATGCAATCCGCTGATTTCAATGCCTTCAGCGACCTTTGTATATTACGTGTATATTGTTGTAATTTACTTCAAGCATAGCCAATCAATAAATGGATGAAATTTCGGCTATCTATTCGGCTATATAATGGAAGGAATCTTTTCATTTATTATCAGAACAGCATCTTGATCTGTGCCGGCTCATAATTGGTTATGATTAATTCCTTCACCTTGCCGCAGGCATCTTTATCTCTACTGATCGAATAAACCGTATTTACTTCTTCGATGTTTGCCCAGGAATACCATTCACGAACCTCAGGATGATCATTGATGGTCACCAGGAACTTTCCTTTTATTCCCTTTAGACAATCCACTAACCGCATCTGATCTTTTAACGTAAACTCTGATTCATACCCTGCAGTTTCATAGTATGGCGGATCACAAAAGAAAAAAGACTTCGGGCGATCATATTTTGGGATCAGCTCCTCGAAGTCCAAATTCTCAACATAGGTATTCCTCAAGCGCTTCTGAATCTCCAAAAGATCCCTTTCACCAAATACGATCCCTCGCGGCTTTGTTGATGTCCCGTATCCATAGTTTCCACCTTTGGCCGCGAAGCTTTGACTATTCAAGTAGATGAATCGGATCGCTCGTTGAATCTCGGTCAACACTTTTGGATCCGCATGCTTATAGTATTCAAATTCATCTCTGCAGCTTAATTCGTACTGAAGCATTCTTTGCAGCTCGCTCGCATGATGTTTCATCATCCGGAAGAGATTCACCAACTCTCCTTCCACATCATTTATAACCTCAACCTTGCTGGGCTCTTTCCCAAAATACACCCAACCAGCTCCAAAGAATGTTTCAACATAGCAGGTATGCTCTGGCAACCTGCTGATAATTTCTTTCCTTAATTTTGATTTCCCACCCATCCGAGAGATAGGTGGATTCATATTGTTATAATGGTTTGCTTTAATCACCCTTTCTTTACACTAAAAGAAGGCGCTACAACGCACCTTCAAAATTTGGCTTTCATTTAGTCAACTTACGCTCAACCGTTACTCAAAATGTATTTGTAATAGTATCGATGGATAGTCCGTTGGAAAATATAAAATATACAATAATAGTCGCTGTAATACTAAATAGAGTTCCAAGCAAATAGTACTCTGCAAATTCTTGTTCATGTACAATTCTATCATACCTCGTTATCGATTTTGCAGCAAATATAAACCCAATTGCAGAATACTGGTTAGCCATTAATAACAAAAAAACCAGTAATCTCTCCAAATTTCCAATACTTCTACCTGCATTCCTATCAATAACTTTTTCATTTTTACTTTGTTCAATTTCATTTTCTTTTTGTTTAATTTCTGGTTTATATTCTTTAATAATTGTATTGAAAGTTATATTGGTTGGTTTAAATATAATTAATAAACCCGTTAGCATACGTATACCAATTTCTATTTCTTCTGGTATAAAAAACGAATACCCAGACTTTATAACCTTCAAAATCACTAGAATAATTACAACGATATGTAATAGCTGATCAACCACATATACATATGGTTTAATCTGCTCTTTATAACCTTCCTTTATTTTCTTTTGAGATATTTCGGTTCTTTTATGATTCATTGTTTCTTTCTTAGATTTTTTCTTAACAAATAGGATAGACGCCTCATATTTTACCGCATCAATAAAAAAATGCAGAACTGAAAATATCAAAGCATATAGTATTACCACTTTCATCTCTAATCTATAAGTAATAATATGTGAAATTAACTTTATGCTTAACACAATTATAAACATCGCTAATGAGTACAGCAAACTATGCTCTACAACACCCAAAAAAAATTCATCTTTATAATCTGCCAATTTTTGAGACTGAAAATAATAGTCTCCAAGAACATGTCCAATTATAGCTATGAGGAACAAATTATAACTCATTTTGATCCTCCCAAACGTCCATAATTATTTCTTGAAGAGTTTCTTTTGCATTTCTATAAGAAAAATAATTACTAGTTACAAGTCTCCTTTGAATGCTTGATTGTGTGACCTGCAATTTCTGAGCGATTTCTCGCTGAGTCTGATCCGTAAATTCCATTTCATTTATCACTTCAAACTGCTTTTCCGACCATTCATTTTCTATCACATTGCACAGAGATATTGCTGTATTAATAGCTGTATATAGAGCTCGATTTCCATTCGTTTGTCCATAAATTAGAATATCCCTTGTTACACTTTCTTTCTTATTTCGTTTTTGCTCTTCTTTAATATTTTCGATTGCTTTTCTCGCAACATGATACGCTGGTCCATCCGAACCAATTGCCTGGGCTCTTATCTCCGTTTGCATTTCACCAAACCCAACTCCAAACCGAATATTACTCCATTCAAAATTCATCTTTATATAGTCTATAATCTTTAACAAATGAATTGGTGTATTTAGAAGTCCCTGAAACTCATCACCTAATGTAATGATAAATTTAGATTCAATATCTTCACTGAATATACTATTCACATCATTCAAGATATTATTCAACTTTACTTGAGCTTCTGATCTCTCCACTATCGTTCTAGATTTCACAATGTCGCCAATTATTGCACAATACATAGAATCACCTCCATATGAAAATTATAACTATATTTCCATGCATCGTCAATTTTGATGCATCTACAACTGCATCACGGGCAATGATGCATCTACAACTGCATCACGGACAATGATGCATCTACAACTGCATCACGGACAATGATGCATCTACAACTGCATCACGGGCAATGATGCATCTACAACTGCATCACGGGCAATGATGCATCTGCAACTGCATCACGGGCAATGATGCATCTACAACTGCATCACGGGCAATGATGCATCTACAACTGCATCACGGGCAATGATGCGTCTACAACTGCATCATCACCTATGATCCATCCGAAAAAAATTAATAATAATAATATATTTACATTATATTACATAACTATATGTAATATAAGATCACAATCTCAGCTATAAAAATTTTTTGCTGTCTCAGAAAGAAAAATCTGCAGTTGATCAACCGCCGTTTCTAGCATCTTACTAATCGTCTGTTCGGTTACAAATAACTTCATCACGCTCGGAATCATCGAATACGCCTTCCCCAACACATAATTGTATTTCATCTTCCCTGTTCCGGATCCATAGATTTGCTCCGCTTCAATCACCAATGAAAGCAGGATCTTCTTCACCACTTCGACCTGCCCCATGTAGGTTAACACCAAGAGCACCCCAATGAATACGCCTACCGCCACCACATTTATGGCCATCGGCATCGGCATCACTTCCTGGATCCCCAAAAGTAAAACTCCCAGCAGGACAACTACCAAGACCACCATCAATCCCTTAATTGTTTTTTTCATTCTTCTCATCCTCCTCTGCATATCGCGCAAGAACTGTAAGCATCAACCATGTTGGTGCCGGCTTTGCCAGTTCATCTTCCCGATTCCACTTATCTGGATCATTCAAGATCCCTCGTTCACTCAGTTCTTTCACGGCCTTTCGACCAAGTTCTCTTTGCCACTTCTCAAGTTGTTTCGGCATCACAATCTCCTTTACTCTCTCTTTGAATTCTTGAAACGCCACCGGCTTCTTCACAAACCACCGCGGGCATTCCTTCCACCCCACCACTTGCTGATGGGTCCAGATATCACGAATCGGATCCAAATCATACTTCAGACAAAGATCTGCACATCGATGCGCTGCGGAATCCAACGTTTCTTCCGTAAACTCCCCAGTCCAATCCTTATGGCAAAACTCAAGCCCATAGGTATAATCGTTTGGATATGAGGATAGCCGACTAAGCGCACGCCTGGTGTATTTCTTCGATCCCACATGATAGGCAAGCTCGGCTTCCGGAATGCAGATCAGCCGCTCTCCGTTGATCCCAATGATCTCATGAGCAGATCCAAAGCCATCCTTTCCCAGCTTTCGATTCTCAAAGTAATCCCGGTTCCCTCTCGGCGTTGAGCCGGGGTTAGCAACCCAATGGACCACTAACCCCCTCATGCCTTTTAAACGCCTACCTGGGCGGGAATATCGATTCTGAGTAATAAGCTTCACACTTGTCTTATACTCGGTTTTCATAATCTTCATCCTCCCTGCCACTTCCATGGTACTCATCAATCTCAGTCTCTAAGATCTGCCGTTGCTTTCTCTTCACCCAAAAAAGAAGCCATCCAAGATCAGCTCCTCCATCTACTAAATTTTCAACAACCGACTGCCCTTCCCGAAGGAACATCACTCCATAAACCACAGTGGCAAAGAAGATCCCCATCTCCTTCAGGGGAGCTACCCGGTAACTAAGTCCCGCTAGGATCATGATACAAAGGTAAGAAAATAGCTTCACCTTAGTCTTGTCCCAAAGGGTCTTTGAATATATTGCTCTCGTTTTCACAGCTTCCCTGTACCCTTTGTTCTGCTTGGCCAAGGACCAAAACTTCGTCAGGATATCTAGAACCATAGCAACCCCCACAGCAACAATGCTGGTGAAAAATGCTTGATCCGGAAAGAGTAAATAACTGATCGCAGAAAGGGCAAACCCAATCGCCGGGTTGGATCCATCTAGTACCTTTGAAAGGTATTCCTGTAATTGTGTCATCTATCCCTCCTGTACGATTGAATCTTTCTCTTCCTGGGTAATCCAGCCGGCTTCAACTGCCCGGTCAAGAAAAGCCTCATCAATGATATTCCATGCAAACATTCGCCCCAAATCACTCACCGAATATCTAGACACCAGGATCCACCTCCTGACTCTTCAGCGTTTCTTCTAAGTCACGCTGCACTTGCTTCTGAAGAAGAAAATCAAGCTTCTCTTCCACACGCTGAAGGGGATCGACTCCACCAGAAGGTCCATCTTCATTTGAAAGGCCTTTCCCTTCCGCATCGACATATTCTCCTCGAGTGAGGTCAAATTGATAGGTGATGCCAGCAACTACTTTCTCTTGATCTCCGACTTCTGATTTTGAAGTCACTTTCTTTCCGCTTCTGGTTGTAAGCTCTTCTATTTGATGAATCTTCCCATTCTCTTCGACATACATATTTCGCCCCCCTTTATTCGAGTAATGCTGTGTATCCTCTGTTCCTTGCAACTGAATTTTTAAAACGATAGGTGATGACGATCGAAGTGTTAAACCTAATAAATAACGGCAAGACACCGCCTTGTCCACCATAAGTCCCACTATATTTATAGGAGCTTAAAACCTCAGATGTTGAAGCACCTCCATCAACACTGAAGCTGACTCTTGCTTCTTTACTACCATCAGAACCACCGTCTGCATGAGCTATAATATTCGTCAAATATCCAGCACCTGTTATCGTTTCTGTATAGCTATACCACAGATTTTTCGTCGTGTTTGCAATCTCCACGATCATTTTATTGAGCGGAGTCAAAGCAGACCAATCAATGCCTCTACCAGCTGCTACATTTGTTCCACCAATCATGTGCTCACCACCTTCGAAAAATAGATTGTCACCTGGATATCTTGGGTTTGATCCTGAGTCGAGTAGATCTTCATGGATCCTGCTAAAGTTTCTGTATGTGTCCAAGAACCTGCAGCCTTTTCTTTTTCAGTAGGCGTTGCCACCACATCGGCCACCGTCTCTGCATCAATGATCGGATCTGCAATGGTATATTCCCACAGGCTCCCATTCTGCACCCACCCGGATGCCAAAATGGTTGCACTCTTTGAGATTGAAACCTTTTTGTCCAGGAACTCCAACTCATCGTCAATCTTTTGCATGTTGCCCACACTCAAAGGGGTTCCCCCTTGAATCACATTCCCGAATGCCGGTGTCAAGGTAATGGTCCCATCCTCGTTTTCAACCCTTGTAAATCGGTTGGGAAACTCGACCTGACGCTCTCCCCATGTTGTTTTGTTGTAATTCATCTAATCACCCCTATCCCGCTTCCACAGTGATCTCAATGCTCACCGTGATGGATTCATATTGATCCTTGTCCACATCGATCTCCGAACCAGCAAAGAGTTTGCCTGTTCCAAGAGCAGCTGTCGCCCCGTCACCAAAGACACCTGCAGAAGTTAAATGAATACCATTCCCTTCTGTTTCATCCAGATATACTTCCTTGATCAGCGTTTCCCCATCGATGGTTGTGGCTGCCGCCTTTCGAATGACTTCTTGATCAAGGCTCTCTGAACTTACATCCGGAGGCAATCCAGATCCCAGTCCAAAGAATTCGAGGTCCTGATTAATGAGTGCCAGGACTCTCGCCAAACCTGCATCTGTAATCAATCCTCCACCTCCTAGATAAAGAGATCATCTGAAGGAAACAGTTCACTCGATGCAAAGTGATACTTGTGCCGGCGAAGCTTCACCGACATGGTGACCTTCAGATCTCCATAGAATTTCGTTATCCTGGCAATCGTTGAATTCGAATTGAAATCCGCTCCCTCAAGCGCGGTCACCCTCGAATTCTGATTTGCCAATGCATCTGTCAGCTTCATAGTATTTCCTCCAATTCAAGCGCATAAACCGTATGCCCTGGAACAATCTCCTCAGTTACGCTTTTCACCAGGAAGGATCCACGAACATCCCATTGGTCTGTGAGAATGTCGATCTCGCATTTCTGGCCGATTTTTCTTTCTTCTAATGTCGTAAGACTTATCATTCGCTTTGTCCTGGCCTGTTTCTTCAGCATGGCCTTGCCAACCTTTCTGGCAGACAAGCGGTCGGTAATGTCCTTACTTTTCACCACAGCTTCTAAGAGACCATGTGCCTTGATACTCTTCGGATCCTCGAAGTAGTCCACCACTTGAATCGTTGGTCGGTAATGAATTTTGATTTGCCCTGCAGGGATTGGATTGATGTTTCCAGGGATGCTCAACACCTTCCCTTCCTTGTCGATCAGGAAGTCTTGGGTCCCATCATCGTTCTTCAGAAGCTTCCACTTCAAAGGCTCTCCACCATCCAAAGTGATCTCCGCATAATTCGGTAAATAGGCCAAAGGAAAGAAGCGCTGCACACCATCCGATGTGAAATACTGATCAATGAAATCAGGTGAGGCTTGTTTAGATCCCACAATCCAAATCCGATTCGCCCCTTCTTCTCCCTGGTAGGAAACATTCAAACTGTTGATCTGGAAATTGTAAGCATCTCCAACCTTGCCAAACTTACCGCCAAGGCTTTCAAATCCCTTGAAGAAATGCAGATCATTCTCTCCATCCACATACCAATGCCAATTGGCCAAGTGCTTCATGATCCGATTCATCACCTCGCTCATGTAGATGTACTCCAGATACAACTCATCGATCACTTCCTTACATTCCTGCACCGCATTTGTTGTAAGTTCTGGAACATACCGCCCGAGCAAGTACTTTAAAATCAGATCCGGCCGGCCCTGGTAGATATCATCAGAGCCAAGCCTTTCAGCCACCACTCTCTTTTTCAAGTAGAATGCATTGTCACTACAAGATAAAGCCACAGCCTTCAGGCTTCCTCCATCGGATTCCTGCTGATCTGTCACTTGGCCAACTGCAAAGAGCGTTGGATATTCCTTGTAAAACCGCAGAGTCTTATACTTCAAATTCTCTGCGATATTAAAACCCGTAAGAGAAATGGATCCAAATCCATCAAGAACCGTTTTTCTTGTGACCTTGGCCACATTCTTAAGCAAGGTGTCTCCTGTGCTATTGATATAAACCTTCACCTACACACCCCCAACACCGACTAAACGATTCCCCAAGGATTCATCCATGCCCTCATAAATCTTTCTGCCATCCAGGTAAACCACAATGGTTTTCGCTTCCCCTGAAGAACCATATCCCTTTGATAATGGGATCACCGCTTCAGGACCCGCCTCACCAATCATGGCCAAGGTTGGTCTTGTGACAATACCGCCTGCAGCAAGCATTGGAATCTTAGGAATATTAATCCCAAAACTCTTCCCGCCAACACCAGGAACCCAATCCGGAATACTAAAGGAGATCGAATTCATCCCCGAGATCAGCATGTTGATACCTCGAATAATGAAGTTGATCGTCCCTCGGATCCCGTTTCCAATGGAATCCCAAATAGATAACGCCTTTGTCTTTAATCCTTCAAAGGCACCGATCGCTCCGGTTTGAATCCCAACAAAAATGGCCACAGCCCCAGTCTTCAGACCCGTCCATTTTGTTGTCAGCCAATTATTCATCTTCTCCACAGTTCCCGTCACAGACGTAGACAACTCTTCAAACTTTTGCGCTGCCCCTTCTCGAAGGCTTGTTACCGTTTCAAGAATCCAACCCTTCACTGCATCCCAGTTTTGGTAAAGCAGTACAAGGGCCGCAATCACTGCTGCAATCACAAGAACAATTGGATTGGCAACAATAAAGGCAAATAGTGCCTGAAGCCCAGCCATCAAAGGACCGGCTATAATGCCGACCACCTTTCCGATCCACCCAAACACCGTTCCAAATCCGGTACTGATCATCCCTAAGAATTTAAACATCAAGGAAAACTGTGTGGTAATGGCACCCACCACAGAGATCCCTTTGCCAATCGTAAGGAGCACCGGTCCAATCGCTGCAACCAACAATGCAAACTTCACGATATTTTCTTGCGTGGATTGATCCAATCCCTTAAACCACTGAACCAACTCCCCAACCTTTTCAATCCCTTTGCTAAAGTAGGGAAGAATAATGTCCCCCAACATGATCCCAAGGTTTTGAAGTTGCACCCAGGTATCCGCTAAAGAATCATTAAAACCCTGATTCATCTTGTCATAGGCCGCCTGGGTTGCCCCGCTACTTGTCGCCATCGCATCGAGCGCTCCTGCAAAGTCCTCGGCTCCCGTTGTCGCTAGAACCGTCACCGCATTTAAAGCTTCAGTGGATCCAAATAGCGTGGCCATTGCATCGGCATTCCCTCCGGTTTTCTCACTGATTTCAGACAAGAACCCGGCCCATCCCACAGACTGTAAGTGAGCTGAATTAAACTCAAGCCCCAACTCAGCCGCCATATCAGACGCTTGCTTCGAGGGCTTCAAGATATTCGAATACGCCCCCTTCAGTCCTGTAATGGCCTGAGAGGTTTGAATACCATTCTTCGTTAGGGTCGCAATCGATGCAAACAGTTCGCCCGTGGATACATCCAGTGCTGAAGCAATGGGAATCACGTTACCAATTGAAGAAGCCATTTCACCAAAGGTAGTCTTACCATAATTCTGTGCCATCAACATCTGATCGGATACCGACTGCATGGCCTCAGCCCCTTGAAGTCCGTAAGAGTTCATGACCGTGGTCAATCCATCCACAGAGGTTTCTATGTCTGAAAAACCGCCCTCTGCGGCTTTCGCCGCTACTTCTACATAGGAAAATGCATTGGCAGTGTCACCTGTTGCAGATATTGTTTGATACAGAGCTTCTGTGATTCCACCACTAGAAACCCCCATCTTATCTGAGAGATCTAATGATTTCTTCTCGATATCCTCCAGGGACATCACCGTTTGATCTGCAATGGTGCTGACCTTATTCAGTCCAACTTCAAAGTCACCAGCCATCTTTCCTGCAGCAAGGCCAGCGCCCACAACCGGCATAGTAAATGTACTGGTCATGGTTCCACCGGCATTCTCTAATTTCCTCGAGGTGCGGTTCAGATCTCGGGTTACTTTGTTCATGCCTTTTTCGAAGCTACTCAAATTCGCTCCGATGTTGACCATTAAACTTGCAACTGTTGCCATTCACCCGCCCCCTTATTCAAAAGTCGAAAGGCCACTGCCCTTCGACTTAGACTTCATCTTCTTTTGTTCTTCTTCCATCTTTCTTTTCTTAATGGAGAAGTAGGCTTGCCACTCCGAGACTTCTTTACTGCTCATCTCTAAAAGCATGCGCTTCACACTCGCATAGCCAAGTTCTTCAGCCAGCTGGTAGTAAAAGAAGCCTTCCGGGTGGCTTAAGAGTTTTTTTCCTGTTCCTCGATCTCATCTTCCAGTCCCGAAAGAGCGGCTGCTTTCTTGAACACTCGGTCCAAGGCCTTCGCGCTTTTCTTCGACAAAGCATCTCGATCTTCATCCGAGAAGATCCGTTCTTTCGTTTCCGGATCTAAAGAACACTCAATAATCATGATCGGATACATCTTGTCTAGATCCGTCTTGGTCTGCTTGGTTCTCGAATTCACTTTCACACATTCCTGGATCAACTTACTCCGCTTGTCTCCCGTCATTCCCCGGACCAGAATCGAACAATCCCATTCCGGAACAGCCACCAACTCTTCTTCCAAATCCACACTTTGTAAAATTTTATCTCGTAACTTCATTTCACCCTCCTACATCCATTTTTCTTTTGTTCCGAACGATACCGATTCATTGACTGAATCTGCAATCGCTGAACTCACTTCATCTGATTCCAGTATTCCAAAGATTCGGATCGGATCCACATTCGCCCCTGGATACATTTCAATCACCAATGGCTTCCCACTGATCAGCACGTTGATAAAATACAAATCGATCTCAAACCACTGACTTAAATTCCCACTTCCGCTTCGAAGCCCCGGCTCTCTACGCTTATATTCCATCCCAAATGCCGTTGTGTCTCTGGACTCCGCATCCATGGTAAAAGAATACTCATAGCACTCTGCTGCCACTGACAATGGCAAAAAGGAAGCGGACACCGTAACGGCACCCGCTTGCTCTTCATCAAATACAATTTGCCCCGAGATTCGCTTGATCACAAATCCCGTATTCACCACTACACCATCAACTTTCACAATCACCGGTGTTTCCAAATCCAAGACCCGTTTCGACTCAGCGGAGATTTGAAAGGCCTTTTGATCGCTTGTGGTTGTTGCTTCATCAACAAAGGGAACCGGTGATCCACTCACCATTACCTTTGCAAGTCTCCCTGCTTCCATCAAATCCCTCCTAGATAATTGTTAAAGCACCCGTTGATTCTAATGAGTAAGAAGCGGTTACTTCTCCGGATGCAGATGCGCCCGTTTCAAAACTCGTTACCAGATAATCACCCCGGAATCCTGCCGCTCCATCCACCAGATAATCCACCGAGATCGATGTGCCATTTAAGAGCGCAGCCTGAAGAGCACCTTGCCCCAAGGCATCATCCTTTTCATAGAATCCACTCAAGCTCATGGCAAAATCCTTGAGTCCTGAGATTCGTTCTTTCCACCCAGCACTTTCAAAAGTGGTTACATCAATCGTTTCTCCATTCAAGTTGAAACTTGCATCGTTCAATCCCTTAATCGGATTGGCTCCCGTTTTGATTCTCAAATTCTTTGCAGCTAAACTCATACTTCCACCTCCTGATCAAACCTAATAATTGCCTCACACTTCTTGCAGCGAAAGGTTCGTTCTTCATCACCGAAGGTAGTCAACTCCACCAAATCATCATGGGGGCAACTGACTGCAATCGGCTTTTTCTTTTTCCATTTCATCCACGAAAACAGCTTCATCCTAACCCTCCCCGGCAACCCGGCATCTCAAATCTAGTTGAAATGTCTGGTCCTTCTCATCTTCAGAAAACAATTCATCTTCTACTTCTAAATTAAAGAAACCAAGTGCCGGCACAGAAACCGTCTCGAGGATCCGCTCGATCTCCGCTTCAATCTCCATCAACTCAAGCTTCCCATCATATTTACTGAAAACCTGAAGCGCAATGCTCCCTTCCTTGCCCCTGCTACCAAAGGTATTTCTAGGCGTGAATTGCAAATCTCCGATCACAAGAAAGGGGAATTCTTGTTCTTCCTCACCCGGAAGATAATCCGTTATGGATTTCACCTTCCTGATCAGCGTTTCATCATTACTCAAGGCTTGAAAAATCGCCCCTTGAATCTCCTTGATCATCTCACTTCACTCCCTTTTTAAGCATGGCGGCAAGCTTGGCCAAGAGTTCTGGCTTCTGGATATTGTAGGCCGGAAAGAGAAAGGGCTTGGCTGGATTTCGCTTGGTACCAAGTTCCCAAAACCGAGCATAGAAAATTCGTTTTGGAACATACACCCGGTAGGAATAATCACCAGCCTTCCTAGTTCGGATATTCTTTGAGAGTTCTCCGGTATTCACAAGCCCCTTGGCACGAACATTGGCTTTCGCATTCTTCCGGATCGATTGTGCCGCTTTCTTCAACTCTTTTTGCGCATCTGCCTGTTTCTGTTTCTCCAGCTGCTTGAAGTTAAAAACTGCCTTTTCAACACCTTCAATCTTCACATGAATTTGATCACGCATCCTACACTTCCTCGCATTCCAGTTTCATTTCCCTTCGCCGCCCACTCGGATCCGAAGTATCTGTAATTTCATAGGTCCTTCCATCGTGAAGAAGAAACTGTCCTGCAGCTACATCTTTCCTATGACGAATGGTGATGGTTCTCTTCTCTGCTTCCTTTTTCACATTCGCCCAAAGAGTCAACCGAGCTTCGTAAGCATTCGTGGATCCACCCACGCCATCAGAGCTACGCACACGATCCATAATTACGATGCGTTCATTTAATGCGCCTGCTCTCATACATTCACCACCCGATCTGCTGCCAGTAATGCTTTTACACCAAATGGAATCTCAAAAAGATTCACAGGAGACAAGTTCTCTCGATTCTCATAGAACTGGCCAATGACGAGAAGCAATGCCTGTGCATAAGACTCCGGAATTTTCTCATATCCCGATTCAAAGGTGATTTGAAAGCCTGATGGCTCGATCTCAAATCCTGCATACTTCCATGGGTCCTTCATAATCATCCGGCCACAAAAAGAAGCCGTATCCACATAATAATCAGCAGAAGGAATCGTAAGCTCTGTACCATCTTGAAGTTTCAACTTCACATCCACTACTGCTGCCAAAGGAGGAAATGGCAATTTCACGAATGAAGGAATGTGGTCAGAAAAGTTTCGATAGGTCTTTTTTGAATACACTCGCCCCTGGTACTGCTCGCAGATTCCTTCCGCTGCTCTGATAAACTGAGTCAATAAAACATCTTCAGACAAATCCTCCACTTCCAATCGAAGATGCTGTTTCACTAAAGCAAGTTCCACCGGCAAAGTAACGGCCGGTGTAATCAACTTGGTAGACACTATTCATCACCCTCTTGATCAGCTCCATTACCTGAAGCCTTCTCTTCTTGTTCCTGCAGATAATCAACCAAAGCTTTTTCAGCCTTGTCTTTCCCCTTGATCCGCTCACCATTGGGTAGTTCAAAGTAACCACCACCCACATGATTGAGTAAGGAATCCGGATCCTCTTCATGATCTTCTTGAGGTTCACTCTCTTCTGGCTCAAGAGAAACAGCTGCACCCACCAAAACCAACGACTCTGCAAATTCAGTCTCGAGATCATACTCTCGATTGTTTAAAAAGACACCCGCGCTAGACGCGGATGTCTTCTTCATCTTCACTCTCATCAACTTCCTCCTATCCCAGCTTAATGCGGGCAAAGGCTTCTTCCATCACCGGCTGGCCATCAGTCTCTTTACGGCCAATGAAGCCAACTTGATTGCTTTCAGCATAAAGCTCAACAAGACGCTGGATCTTCATATCCAATGCATCTGCAATCCAGTAATGGCTGAAATCACCCAAAAGACCAACATATTGAGCAGTGGTGAAGGTATTCGGTGCAAACTCTGAAGTATGATACGGCATGTTTAAAATCTTATCCGCTTCAGGCAGATTCGGATTCAAGACATACTGACCATTTCCATCTTTCAGCTGCATGATCTGAAGAACTGCATCCCGGTGGAACATCCAGCGCGCTTTTCGGCGGTACCCTTCTTTCAATGAAAGCTTGGTCGCCAATAGGCCATCATAGGTGATCGACTCAGCAGTATTACCTGCAGCAATGTCACGACCTGTTGAAATACCATTTGCACTTGGCGTAAATACTCCCAACGGCTTCCCATTTCCATCTCCAGTCAAGAATGCTTTCTCTTCAGCTACTGCGAATTTATACATCAAACGCTCTCGAATGATGTCCTCAACCGGCAAGGCTGCCATGCGGATCAAGGTGTTTGAAGCTTTGATGCGCTTTGCCAAAGCCTGTGGCTTCAACTCTCGCTTACCAAATTCCAAGGTGCCTTCGTTGCCTGTTCCCAGTTCAGTTGTCCAGTCCGCATCTGCGATATCCGTATCAAGTGTTGGAATGCCCATGCTCAAAGCAGTCGTAAGTTCAAACACTGTTGCGAATTGACGCATCCACACAGCATCCTTCAATCCCGCCAAAAGCTTTCGCATAAACTCTTGTGGGGCTGTGATGTTGCCGCCATTGATTGCAACACTCGCTTGAAGTGCTCGAGACTCTTCAGTCGTAAAAGCAGCCGTTCGGCCATCGACCAAAAACTTACCAAATGCTGAACGATATTCTGGCGTATTTGTCGGGTGAATCACACCACCACGAGTGCCTAAATCAATCTGACCCGCTTGTGGGTTTCCACTGCCTTCAATAGATTGCTCCAATGCTGACAGTTGATCATTTCGCTCTTCCGTAGCGATCTGATCATCAAACTTTCGCACATCGTCCATGTGTTTGTCCCAGATCACCTTCTCATCAGCGTTCATGCTTCGCTTTTCTTTTCCAGCCTTGTCAACCAAAGTACGGGCTTGACCAATTAGGTTCGCGCGTTGTTGCCGTAATTCTCTTACTCTTTCATTCATCTATTTTCCCTCCATCTCTAAAAGATCCAATTCCAATTTCATCAACTCAAGCTCTACAGCACTTTCACTCACGCTTGCTCGTGAATCAAAAACATCTTGTGCCGATCTTGCCGATGCAACACTCTGCGGATATGCCGGAATAGTCACCGGACAAACCTCAAATAAATCAGCTTCAAGAACCGTTCGCACCGCCATATCCGGATCCGTTTCATCCCACTCTTCCTTTGTTGCATGAAAGATAAATGAACTTCCCCGCACATCTCCGCGCTCGATCGTTTCGATATGTCTCTCTGCCCAAGAAGGTGGATCGATTTCATACCGAAGACCAACTTCATCCTCCAGCACCGACAAAGTACCAGGGGTTCTTCCTAGGACTTCTTCCATCCGATGTTGCCATGTAGCAACAACTTCTTGATTCGACAAGGATTTCTGAAAAGCACCCCTTCGAAACTGTTCTTGAAACAATCCCCAAATCGGTTTTGATCGCTGATTCCACTTCACAGCGTATCCAACAATCTTTTTCATCTTTCCTTCTTCTTCAGCTGCACGAAGTTCAACACTTGGTAAAAACACATTACTTCTTTGTTCTCGTTCCTTCCTATTCACTCTTCTCACCCCCCTGAAGAATTTCCTTCACCGGTCTCATGTTTCCATTGATGAAGTATTCATCCAATCCATCTTTCAGCTCCATGTTTTCAAGCTTCCTCACATCGTTCCCACTCATCCAACCATCGTTGATCGCAAAATGATATCCTTTGTACCGCGTATTAATGTCGCCTCGAAGAAGGCCATCCACGTTGTACTCGATTGAATACCGCTTTCTCTCAATCGATGTTAAAAGAGAACGAACCATCGACTGCTCCCATCGAACCAACCAAGGACGAATCGTGTGCTTCACAAAAGAAATGTCCTGATGCTCAATGTTTGAGAAAGTCGCTTTGTCCAAAACTCCAATCAAGTGCTGCGGTACCCGGTAGATCCTTGCGATTTCTTCAAGTTGGAACTTGCGAGTTTCAAGAAATTGCGCATCCTTCTGAGGGATCCCAATTTGCTTATAGGTTAAGCCCTCTTCTAGAATCGCAATTCGATGTGAGTTCTCAAGTCCTTGATGCATTTCATTCCATGACTCTTTTAGATTACTCTGCGCATCCTTTCCTAAAACCTTTGGATGCTCAAGCACACCTCCTGGGGTTGCATTGTTCCCAAAGAATCGGGATCCGAACTCCTCAGCTGAAAGTCCCAGGCCAATTGCTTCCCTGGCTAACCCAATTGGAGAAATCCCTTGAACCCCATCAAGTGTCAGTCCTACCAAATGAAGAACATTCGATGCAGGTAGTATCACCTGTTTCCCATTGGGAAGTGAGACCCGGTAGCGAAGCTTCCTGGTTCCTTGCTCCCGTTCTAAATTCGTTGTAGCTGGATTTAGTGGCCACAATGCTTTTGGATATCCATCATTTCCCCACTGAATCTCCGCATAAGCATTCCCCCATAAGAGAAGGTGCGCCTGCATCATCGATCGAAAGGATGTTGAAGTCATTTCAGGATTTGGCTGATCATGCAACAATCCATACAAGGGGTGATCCCTGGCCTTGGTGCGAGTGTCTTGATTCTTCTCATAGAGAAACAACGGCAAAGATGCGATTGTATCACTGATCACATTTACACAGGCAAGCACCCCCGAATAGGTCAGCGCATTCCCTTCTGTAACCACCTTGCCGGTATAGCTTTGTATGCCACCAGTCAAGAAACTCACCGTCGAATTCGATGGATTTGCAATTGAATCACCGCGCCTCTCTACAAGCTTTCCGAAAAATCCCATTTACTTATCACCTCCTCGCCAAAAGAAAACTAAACCCCATCATCAAAACACCCGCTGCAATGAATGCAGCGGGTATCGATATGAGATGGATCCCATAAATCAAAAGGCACATGCCTAGTAATAAAAACAGATCATCAAGGTGCTTTAGAAAACTCTCCCCAATCCATCTGATTCCTTTCTTCAGTTTCATCATATAAATGCAATCCCTCTCTCTGAATACACGCTTCTTGATTCATTTTCATATGGTCGAAGAATCGCGCGCACATGGCTAATCACTGCTGCAACCGCAGGATCAATTCGGTACTGTGCTTTCGACTTATCCAGTTTGATATTGCCGGCTGGGTCCGAAACAGCAACCGCATTACTCATTGCCCAGGACAATACTGGATTATTGTTGTGAATGTATTTGCCCCGAAGAACCAACTTGTACACATCCTTGGTCGGTTCAGAAAGCGTCTTATACCCTTGGCGAATCTCCACACAAAGGAAACCTTCATTGGTCAAGGTGTTGGCCATCTGCGTTGCATTCCATGGATCATAACAAATCTCTTTGATATCCCAAACCTCAGCTTTCGTCATGATGTATGAAATGATCCAATCATAATCAACCACGCCTCCAGGAGTGAAAGTCAAATACCCTTGTTTCTCCCACAAGCGATATGGTACCTTGTCACGCTTGATCTTCTCATCTACTTTGTCTTCCGGAATAAAGGAATGACTATGAACAAATACACGGCCATCCGGCAAAGAAAATTCAAAATTGATACTCGTGATATCTGTCGTTGCAGATAAATCCACCCCAACTATGCAAGGAATCTCTTCAAGCTTTAGCGCCTTTACTTCTTCCTTGGACAATGTTGGACACTTGCGCCACTTCTCCATATCCATCCAGCGCACTTCGCTATTCACCCAAACGTTCAAATGCTTACACAGAAAGTTGTTTTGCGCTGCTGGAATCTCCATGGCCTTTTTCACTTTTGCTTCCAGATCCTCAAGCTTCACAGAAACCCCAAGGTTGGGATTCGCCTTCGCCCAAGTCTCAGGATCCCGCCAATCATCTTCCGGATCCATCTGAGCGATATAAGCGAAGTAGCGATCATCTTCCATGCCAGCGGTATTCTTTAAAATCTTTGTTGAATATTCATACTGCTCATAACAGATGCCGTTGTGATTAAAGCCGGCTGTTGTGATCGGGAACATCAATGGTTGTCGCCGCGCCCCGGTTGCCGTTTCAAGAACGTCCCAAAGTTCACGCGTTTTATGGGCATGTAACTCATCGATCAATGCAAAGTAAACATTCAATCCATCCAGGCTATCCGCTTCTGAAGCCAATGGTTCAAACTTGCTAAAGGTAGCCGGCACACTCAAATTCAGCTTGTAAATATCGACCATGTCCTTCAGTTCGCTCGATGTCATTACCATCCGCTTGGCTTCTTCAAATATGATCTTCGCTTGGTCACGCTTGGTGGCAGCGGAATAAATCTCCGCTCTAGCCTCTCCATCTGCCAGCAATCCATAAAGGGCAATACCTGCAGCTAAAGTAGACTTTCCATTCTTCCTGGGTACCTGGACATAAGCCGTTCGGAAGCGGCGAACCCCATCTGACTTTCGGACCCATCCGAAGACGGATCCAACGATAAAGCACTGCCAGAGTTCCAATTCTATTGGCCGCCCTGCCCATTCACCAGTAGTGTGCTTCAAGAATGGGAAGAAATTGATCGCTCGATCCGCAAGTTCCTTATCAAACTTATAGGGATACTTTTTCCGAACCGACTTCTTCAGGTCATTCATGTGCCGCTTACAGGCCAACTTAACCAGTTCATTGGCCGGGATATTGCCGGCTAAAACTTCCCTGGCATACTTGGTTGTTCTATCCACTTCGACCACCCTTTATGAAACTAGCAAAGGGGCTCTCCATTTTTTCAGCCTGCTCCATTGACAATGAAGTTCTAGAGCTTGGAGTCAAACCAAACTCTTTGCAGAAAGTCACCATCAACTTCATCGCAGTATTCGCGATCCCAACTTCAGGACGCTGAATGATATTTCCCTTGTCTGACGTAAATGTCAGGCCTTTTTCTTTAACCAGCTTCTCAGCCTGCACCCATCGAGAAAAGTTAGCGCAGTATGCCGCCAGTGCCGCTTCGTCTGCTTTTGTTAACAATCCGACTTTGTGAAGGAGTGGGGCAATCCGCTTCCATTCCTTCTTGGCCAAGCTGTCCAAGTATGTTGGTGGCTTAACTGTTCCCTTTGCATCTAATTCATATTTCTCAAACTCCGGCTCATTTTTATTCAAGGACCTTTTGCCAGGGTTCCCCTGAAGTGATTTCAAAGCCGTTGGTTTTGGTTTTCTTCCTGGTTGTCCCAATTTGACCCCCCCTATTCTAATTCGCGGGTGTGTGAGTGAAGGGCCACCGAACGGTCCCCTTCGGAACCGTTCTAGAGATCTAACCCCCCCTACCTATCTACCGAAACCACCATCTTCGGTTGCAGTCTTCACATTATGGCATTCCTCACAGAGCGGTTGCCAGTTACTCACATCCCAGAACAAGTCTGGATCACCCTTATGAGGGATGATGTGGTCAACAACTGTCGCCTGTCGAACGATTCCTTTGGCTGCACACCGAGTACATAGTGGATTCCGTAATAAAAAAGACCTTCGCGCTTTCCGCCAACGATGATCATATCCTCGCTGACTTGCCGATGGTCTTTGTTTATCCTTTTGTCGTTTTACCTTTTTCTTTTCTGCCTTGTGCTCTTCACAATAATAGCCAGATGTGAGGTTCTTACACCCGATCTTGGCACATGGTTTCAGTGGTCTGTTTGCCATTTTCCCAAAATCACCTCCTAAATCATAGGACAGCCCGCATGACTACTAGGCTTAAAGGTGTTTTCCTAACACCCTTTTGAGTTTGTCGTATCTATGATTTTGTTAAACTCGTGAAAAAGCACTCAATCCCCGTCATATCAACGGCTTTCCTTGTATCGTAAAATCACAGTTTAACAAGCTATCCATTTTGACAAGCTCAACAGAAAAAAATATAAAAACAGGTCAAAATCGAAAGTTCTTCAACGTTCTATCGAGATAGTCCTGTTCCACTCCAATGTAATCCAAAGTTTGCACTTCACTCCTGTGTCCGTAAATCTTCATCAAGACAGGCAATGCATTCCTCTCGCCACACTGCAAATAAAAATGGTGTCCAAATGTTTTCCGCATACTATGCGTACTCAACTTGACACCATATTTCCCTCCAGCTGCATTAATAATCTGATATGCTCGTTGCCTTGTGATCGGCCGGTTGTAATTCTGCCTGGACCGAATCAAGTAATCTTCATTATCTTTATCACAAACATACAGGGCAACCTCTCGCCTCAACTCCGGATTAACGATAATCTTTCGAACGTTCCCTGTCTTCTGCTCGGTCACCATGAAATACTCTTGGTCCCTAACATCCGACACCTTCAGCTTCAGTATGTCGCTAATCCGAAGTCCGGAATAGATCCCCAGCATGAAGAGAATATAGTCCCGATCACTTTGCATCTTCAGGTATTCAGTTATGTCTTTCAGTACCCGCTTGTCACGGATTGGATTCGCTGCTGCCATTATTTCACCTCACAAAAAAGAGAACTGCTCTAGGCAATTCTCCTTAATATCACTATAACATGGGGATATGGCATTAAATGTTCCCTAATTGTTCCTTGATCAATTATACACCGTTAGCTCTTCTTATTAATTGATTACTTTTTATTTTCACAAATACAATCTTCTCTAGTTTATTAAAACTATCTCTTATTATTGAGATCTCTTTCATTAACTCATCGATCTCTTTTTCACATTCACGTCTGTCTTCATGCTCTGGACATACTTGATTTTTCATAAATATTCTACTTCGTATATTATTTGAGGAAACGGCCAATTGTTTTTCCCAATGATCATTAAACTCATCTAAGTTTTCATATATTTCAACTGCATCACTATAACATTTTTCAAATTCTTCAATCGGTATCAACTTCAAAAAATCATAGTAACCCATAATATCACTTCTAAAAGAATCCATTCTCTTAATGGACAACTCAAACATTCCCTCTGTAATCTCATCGTTATCATACACTTTTTTTATTTTATTCATCTCTTCGTATATAGCACCCGAAAGGATTTTATTCAATTTAGCTGCAGCCCTAAACTGTATAGCCAAAGCATCTATTTCTCTTTCGTACATACGCTTTTGTAGTCCGGTTGTTGTTTGCTGAACCCGTAACAATAAAAATGAAATAGCCAAGGTTATTAGAGCACTAAAAACTTCAACACCACTAGACTCTTTGAAAAAACCAAAAAAAACGATTACCTCAGAACTCATCAGTACTATCAGAGTAATAATAAATAAAGTTTCAATCAATTCAAGGATTTTCTCTTTCACAGTATCCTCCTAGGCAATTCTTATTAATAACATATTGCAATATTTTTATACTGGCTATTATTCCCTAACTGTTCGATTTTAGTTAAGTATGCTTGCTAAAAACCATGTAATTCCAATTACCGCAATAACAAGATACAGATAATTTTTCCGTCGAAACTTCATGATTTTTCTGTATTCTGTGCTAGTACTAACTTTACTACTAATTTGAATAAAATCAATTAATGTAAAAATAACAATTATTGTTACAATTATCGAACCATTCAATACTATTACGCCGCCATACGATCCGTTATTTATAAGCGTTGAAACATAATTGAAATTAATACCAAGCAAACTAAATATAGCTATAAAAACACTCATATACAAAAACAAATTGGATTCGATTTTTATAATGCGCTCTTCAATATTTTTCATTTTTTCAACAGATTCGCTAGTTTTATTTTGAGCTTGTAAAGCTTGATTTTTCAACATATCATTTTCACTTATCATTCTATTTATATGATCCAAACTATTCTTTGTCGCTATAAAAAAATAGTATTTCTCTCCAAATTCTGTTATTGACAACGAGGAAAGATTCGTTGAAGTATAACTTTCGACATCCGATGTGTCCGATATACAATCTATAATATGATGTTGATCAATAAGATTGAGGAGTTCCTCGCGAGTATAAGCTTCATATGTCTCTTCATCCAAATATTGACCGTCCATCTTCTCAACCATCATTCTGATATCCATATATTTATCTATCTTGAAATCTAAATCACGAACATTTTTTTCATTCCAATCAAAGGTCTCTTCAATATCATGTAAGTTCCTAAGTCTTATATGTCCTCTAAGAATCGCATAAAAAATAAAATTTAAGGCGTCATAATCTCCAATCCCCATCACTTTAGAAGCTCTTTTTATTGAATATCTAAGAGGTTCAGATATAATGTTCGATATATTTTCTTCAATGTTATCGATTTTGAACGAGGATATATACTTTACTAATTGCGCATCATAGTCATTATTATAAATCGCCGACAATTTATGTATTAAGTACTTACGCTCCTTTAAAAATTGATATATTTTTTCCTTATCTTTCTTCTCCATCATCTTTCCTCCATAAAATCTTCGAGTGAATTTTCCTAATATAAGAATAACTATAATTTAACTTTAATGCAATTTTTTTCAAATTATCCCCTTCGATAGCAACCATGTAAGCAATTCGGTATTCAATCCCATCCATGTTTTTGATTCGATCCACAATGGCCTTTTGACAATCTTTAACTTTATCAAGCAGTAACTTATACTTCTCAATATCTTTCTCCAATGCTTCAATCTGTGGCAATTGCTCCATCATATCCAATTTGCAATGATTCTCCTGCACCCTGGGTGCTGAGTAATCAATCCCAGAAATATCACTAATCGGCTTCAACCACCCTTCCACAATCGCATCATGCTGAGCAATAAGTGACTCAAGCCGATCCTCATAAATCTCAATTTCTCTACATAAATCCTGATAACACTTCACAAATTCCATCTTCACCTCTCCCCTCGCAAATAAAAAGACACTCCTGACGTTTTGCTCAGAAGTGTCCGCCGGCATGTCCGGTAGGACTGCTATATTTTTTCTCTCTCTTTCAAATTCAAATTATAACTCAAAGTTCCCTGATGAATACTTATCGAAATATCGAAGTGATCCAATCGCCCTTGGGCTTCGACTGTCGATAAAGTTACCCGAATATACTCAGTTAACTTTGCCTCTATTTTCTGCCTCTTATCAATCTGTCCTGGCATCTCTCACCGTCCATTTATTATTTTCTGTTTCATTTTCTCGTTCAATCGAATCAAATCATCTTGAACCAATGGGTCACTCAAATCATGCAAATCAATTATCACCAACTGCTGACAAAGAATATCTCTCAGTTCTTCTTTCATCGCCCTCTCCTAAAATGGTATTTCATCATCATTCCTGAACTCTTCAAAATCTGCCATGGGATCTGTTTCCACTTTCTGATCCGGCTCGGCCTGCTGTTTCTTTTGACTCGCCCAGTCAATAATCTCCACCCGTTCGGCCATGATCTCTGTGACATAATGACGTACTCCATCCCGATCATAAGTACCGCTTCGGAGCTTCCCTTCAATAAGAACCCGCTTCCCTTTCTTTGAGTACTTTGAAAGAAATACTGCCGGAGCTCCAATCGCCTTCACCAAGAAGAAATCCGCAGTCGGCTTTCCTTGCTGCTCTCGTTTCGCTCTCATGTCTTTTGAATATCCCCGATCCACTGCTAGCTGAGTTGTCGCCAAGGGGGTTCCATTTAGTGCTTCGTAGTCCAAACTTACATCTACTGAAAGCCGTCCCATCTCTATACATTTATTCATCTGCTCACCTCTTATGAAAAATTAGTATTCCGAAACCGCTTAACAACTGCTCCTTCAGAATCAAATACAAAAATCTTACCCAATGACAAAATCACATAATCCTCTTTGATCTTTTCTCCACCCATCGCCATTTGCATGAACGATTTTTCCCGCTCATCCCGGCCAAATATTCCAGTAATATGCGCCTCAATCTTCTCTCCTGTATGCTCGTTTTCTTCCTGAAGATATCGATTCAGAATCAATACATCTCCAACTTCAAAGAGTCGATCATCCTTGAGAAGCTCAAACAACTTTTCTCCTTTTACCATCACATCAAAGCTCTGACTCTCCATTTTCAATTCATGGACTTTATGGATTCCAATATCCAGATCTTCCTGGCTTAAAAATGCAGCTGCAAAACAATCATTGCAGATCATCCCAATTCCAATTTTCCCGACCCAATCTTTGAGTACCGGGGAATCTAATTTTAGATCATTAGGGAACAACAACGGCATCACGTTCTTCGAACCGCACCAGGGGCATTCTTCATATTCCTTTAATTTCTCAATCCATTCTGTTGCCGTAACAAATGTTTCCATCTTCGACCTCCTCATTTCATCATTTTCAGTGACTTCGGATCCATCTCCAGCATTTTCTTTGCTCCCTCGTCATAGATAATAATTTTGCCGTTATCTTCAGACTTGTACAACACCATCTCAGGACTTAATCGCATCTGGTAACTGTACAATGCCGGTGCATCAACTTCCACTTTGAATTCTACTTTATGCATATTTCTCTTCCTCCTGCTCCATTTGCCATTGAGGTCTTCGGCCGATCACAATTTCATCAATTCCAAATTCCTCAACCACTCGATCATGGCCTTCCCAATACTCAACAAAGATCCGCTTTTTCAAATGCATGTAGTACCAACCTGAAATACCTCTGCCCTTTATATAAATCTGATTCAAGCACCTCCCGCAAAATGCCTTTCCTCCGATCACAATCAAATCTGTGTTTCTCACCGATCGATTGCAAGCAGTGCAGTTGATTAATCTATTGGCCATAAAACCTGTGATCCAGCTTTGGATCCTTGAATTCAACGATGTTGCCGCGGGCATACTCAACCAATCGTCCTGTAATTGCTCGATCCATATTTCTTAATTCTTCAATCGTTTTTTCGCAGGTAACCACAATTCCCTTTTTCTTGAAATAGCGATAATCAATGATCTGAAACATAGAGTCGATATGGCTCATCAAAGGATTCTTCTGACCATTCCACTCTCGGATCGTTGTCCGGAAAATGTCGTCAATTACCAAAAGCTCAGCATCCTTGTACTGATTGATCACTTTGTACAGATCCTTTTCTTTCTTTGCATTTGCAAAGGTAGCTAGCAAATCTTGGAATGTCACATAACGCACCAACACATTCTTCTTAATCAAAGCATTTGCTATCCCGATAGATAAATGAGTTTTACCCGCGCCATTTTGCCCCATCAACATAAAATTCATATGCATGTTGTCATACTCCCCAAAGATCTCAACAAACCGTTTAGACCGACTCAATGCAACTTCCTGAACCTCATTCTTGGGGATGTAATTATCCAGGGTCCGATCCTGAAAAGCCTCTGCAATCCCTGAATCCTTCAAAGCACTGATCGCCTTCTTACGTTTCAAACACTCGCATGGCCGGCATGCTTCCCGCCCATCATCCTTGGTGATAATCTCCCAACCTGAATCATGACAAATCGAGCACTTATACTGCGTTTGTGACTTTCTTTGCATTGCACCCTGATTAGAAATTGTTCCAATCCCGCTCTGCAAGATCTGGTTCAACGCTGTCATTTACCTCACTCCTTTCATCCGACTTTCGTCCTTTTAATTTCTGGTCCTCATACTTCCCAACAACCCAGCTGAGTATCGCCCGATAATCACTGGCATATTTTTTCCCATGAGCGCCCTTGTAGTTATCAAGAGCATCAATCATCCAGTCAGTAGCAGCCTGTCCATGCTTGTCAACCAGCTTCTGGCATTCAGCTTCGGTCATCAAGACATTTTCGGCATAGGTGATTTTGGGTACCTTGGGTGCGCGATTCTTATCTCTTTTTACTTTACTATTCTTTACTTTACTTTCCTTTACTTTACTTTGTGTACTTTTGACGTCATTAAGTCGGCATTCTTCTGCGGAAACACTTCCGTTATCCTCCGATAACTCTTCATCAAGTGGGGTTTCTTCCGGATTAATTCCGGAATAACTCTCCGTTTTCGGTTCTTCAACTCGGATTTCTTCGGAATTAACCTCTTCACTCATTGGGTTTTCGTCTACTTCTTGTGGGGTTTCTTCCGTGTTATCGTCATCAAACCACCGTAATAACTTGTCATGAAGAATGTATTCGGGAACAATCTCAATTTCTTTTCGCTTCTGTGCTGCCATATAAAAGCGCTTCTGAATGCCCCTAGACGTGATAATTCCATACAGATCAAAAAGTTCCTGATTGAATAGACCAACCTCCAGACAACTAGCAAGGATCTCTTCGATCTTATCCATCTCGATCCCCGTCCGTTTCTTCATAGAAGCTAACTGGAACTTTGACCATTCAATAAAATAGCCACTCGAATATATCCTCTGCAGGAGTTTGATCCAGAGATAAAAGCCTTCAGCTTCATATAATGTCTCGATGTATTCCACCTTTTCATCTGGAAATACATCCAGACTGAAGTACTCTATGCCTAATTTAATCGGTCTCGCCATATCCTCACCCTACCTCTGTAAGTTCTTCATGATCGTCCCCAGGGAAGAATAACTCCATCCCCGACTTGTAGGTATTGTAGTACCTTCTATGGTTGATCTTCAGCTTCTTGATAACATCATTAACTTTGAATCCAAAATACTCTCTTAAGAAGTAGATCTTAAAAAACAATCGATCTTCTTCGGTTAATTCTCTGGTACCTACAATCGTTTTAAAATCCTTGGCGAACTCCCTCTGAACGTACTTTTCAAAATTGATAGGGAAGCATTTTTCCAAGTGCTTTCTGGCAATTTCAATTTCTTCATCTTTTATTTCCACTTCGTTGTACTCATGATTCTCAGCGCATACCTCACGCTCAATTTGCAACTTCTTAATTCTTTTATTCAGTGCCTGAATCTTGTCACGATACGTCTTGTAATTGGCTGCGCAATACTTTGCCCAGTCCTCTCTCAACATGTCTACATGCTTCATTTACTTTCCCCCTACGTATTCTCTATTCACTTACACAAACGAATCTGATATAATCAAATAGAGATATTTTTAGTCGAATACTCGTTGGATCCGCATTCCCGTGCGGGTCTATTTTTTTTGGAAACAATTGATCGGGCATACCGTATCCCTTCTAATTCTCTTTCCAGTCCGCTTACATTTTTGAAAATCTTGCACCATACCGTCAGATCGTTTCACGCGATCTAAATAGCAATGTTCGCATCGTTTCATACCTACTTCACAATATTCATTTGCTGAATTTTTCATCATTCGCCTCCTAGCGCTTGCAATGCCAACTGGATCCGTAGGTCTACACCCTCAGGGATAGTCTGTATATAAGCCAAATCGATCTGCTCGAGCGTTTGTGCCGAGAAGCTGACACTTTCCCTTAGGACTCGATTCTCCGTCCTCAGATTCTCAATAACAACCGATTGGAAGGCATTGCTATCATCAAGTATTGCCACTGACTCCTGGTACTCTCCGATCAGGTTATGCTGCATAACCCCAATCATGACCAACATGATGATCAAGATCACCAAGCAAGGAACAATCATTTGATCAATTTTCATTTGTTCTTTGATCTTTGGCCGTTCTACCTTTCTTTCATTCAACTTGTCATTCATTTTCCTCTCCTTTCACATCGCCTTTCCTTTGCGTTTGTATTCATCAAACTTTCGCGTTTTTCTCAAGTGATACACTTTCGAAAGAATCGTAGCATGAGTGCGACCCAGTGCTAATGCCAAATCAGCTCCCTTTGTGTTTTCATACATTAAGCATAAATACATAAGATCTTCTTCACTCCAGACCTTCTGATGCATATCATGTACTTCTGGATCATATGGTGCTCTGTACTTATTCACCGACGTCTACCTCCTCTCAAGCTGGGTCACTTTCAAAGATAATATCTCCTGCGCCCTCTCCAATTTCCCCATCTAGACCACCTACAAATTCCTGAAATTTATTCGGGTAAATATAATAACTGAAGCTCGAAGATCCCGGCATCTTCCATGCCACACCAAATGGCAACAACCCTCTTCGCAAACCGATACGAACAAACATTTCCGATTTCCCCATAATATCTGCTGCTTTCTTAATTGTGATTAGTCTCGGTGCTTGATTACTCATTTTCATTCCTCCTATCATACTTTTTTGTAATAACCTTTCAAATTCATCTTTAACACCAACCGGTGTTCCAGCTCTCGAAGATCCAATCCAAATACCTCGGACATTTCAATCAAATGCATTTGAATTGCCGGCAAAACATCAACAATCTGTTCTTCGTGTTTCATTATCATTTGCCATTCTTGTTCGGTAAACTCCCGCCGATCTCGCTTATTCAAAACCATCTTTCGAAGCTTCTCAATATTCGATATCAACTCTGCAGCTTCCTCGATCAGTACACTCATACCGACGATTTTATGATCATCCACCTTGTTTAGCACTGGCACATTAAAGAAGCTGGTCTTATACTCGAAGCAATACGCTGCAAGTAATCGATCACTCTCCAGTACCCGCGTCATCCTAAAGGCATTATCTGATGGAACATCCCGTCCGGATTCATAATCCGATACGGTAGATTGGGTAACACCTATTCGTCTAGCCAATTCAGTTTGACTCATTCCATTTTTCTTTCTCTGCATCAATAATTCATTTGAAAACGACACATAATCACCTCCACATATATTTATTCATCCGATAGAGTACCGGTGAATTATCATTCGCTTTCCCTTACAATTAAACTAGAAACGCTTCACAAACCTCTCCCAAGGTTCTATGTAGAAGCATTCTCCCCTCGCGGACCAGTTCATCCATGTCATGTCCTTGATGGACAAGTGCCGCGATCTCTCTTGATATCTCCCTAGCATTACGTTGCATTTCATCTGTGATCAGATTCGCCCTCTGATCAATCACTTTCAATAGCATTACTCACCTCACATTTACGGTCATGCAAATGGCCGTCATTTCTCTGTTGTCTCTCGATCATCCAAACTACCACAGGATTCAGAACCAATCCGCAGCGAATGCAACGGGTGTCTCTATCATGGATCTCACAGTGACAGCGGGGACATTCTTTTTGTTCTTGAGATATTGCATCGATACGACTGAAATTAGCCATTATCCTTGTCTCCTTCTAACGAAGAATCCACAGATTGTAGAAAAATCTGATCAGGAGTCGTATCAAATACTTCTGCAATCTGCACCGCCATTTCATACCTTAAGCGAATCGTCCCATTTGTTAAGGCAGAAATATACTGTTTGCTTTTCCCAATTTTTATAGCAAGCTCCGACATTGTTATTTTGTTTTCCTTGCATAATCTTCTAATATCTGAACCGTAAGTCAACGAAATCACCTCCCTAGTCTCCATTTCATAGACTTCTTAATATGAATATAGTCCATATTTTGTGAACTGTCAATACATTTCATAGACTTTTTGGAAAGTCTACGATTTTTTGACTATAATAAGAAAAGGACGAGGTGATACATATGGAGTTTCATGAAAGATTAAAACGAGAAAGAAAAAGAAGTGGATTGACGCAGAGCGAATTAGGTGAGAAATTCAATCTTTCAAAGCAAGCTATTTCTACCTATGAAAGTGGGGCTCGAATTCCGAATGCAGATTTATTAAAAGCTTTCGCTCATTTTTTTGATGTTTCAGTAGATTTCCTTCTTTGCGAAACAAATGTGAGGCACCAGCACGATGTACTAGCCTTCCATACTACTGAGGATCTAACTGAAGAGGAAATTGATGAAGTAAAAAAATACATAGAGTTTTTGAAAACCAAACGAGACGACTAAGAGCACAGGGGAACCTGTGCTCTTTTAATGTAAACAAAAATATCAGTCAGTTTCACTATAATTAGAGAAACGTTTAGAGGAGGAATAAAAATATGGTTTCAAGACAAGAGCTAAAAAACGAAGTTAAAAGACTTCATGTCGAGGGAAGAGCTTTGCTTTACTTCGAAACTTTTAAAAAAAACAATATTACTATTGATCAGGTTAAGCAATTGGATTGTCTAAAGGAATTTAAAGAGTTAGCTCAAAACAAAGCTGATTTACGAGAAGAATACCAAGCTTGGTATTTCAAAAGTTTGCGTTTGGTGAAACAACTTGCACCTAATAGACTAGATGAATTTCAATGTTTATATATGCAAAAAAAAGAACCCAAAGAGTATAATTTCTCGACATATTCTATCTCAGACTACATGAGGGGTCTATCAATCAAAAGAGGATCTGAAACTATTGTGGATTCTTTTGCTGCATTTTCATCAAAGTTCAAGGTTCAATTAGGTATCATTAAAGCAATTCATTCGAGCTTTGACAGCCTGATCATTGATATTGAAGCTATCATTCAAAGCTCGTTTTTCGACTCTGAAATAAAAATAGCAGAAGATTTTTTTAAGAAAAAACATCTTCGAGCCAGCGGTGCAATATGTGGTGTTGTACTGGAAAAGCATTTCACATCAGTCTGCAAGAATCATGAAATAGGATTTCGAAAGAAGAATCCAACTATTGCTGACTACAACGATGCATTAAAAAAGAACAACGTAATGAGTACATCACAATGGCGGTTAGTACAAAGACTCGGAGATATAAGAAATTCATGTGTTCATTCGAAAGGTGAAGAACCAAAAATTGATGAAATTGAAGATCTGATTAGAGGGTGTAAAAAGCTCATCTCAGAATTGTATTAACAAAGATTATAGCAAAGTTCATCTAAGTACTGCTCACGCAACTTATCGCACATACTAAGGAGACCGAAATGTCGTATATGCTAAAACACTTAGCAACAATATATTTCAGAGATATGATACATTCAAAAGATGGCGACTCATTTCAAAGTCTAGTGAATCAGCTCATGACTATGAAACATAATTCTAAATTTACTCCCATAAAACCTTCTGGAAGATATGGCGATAAGAAAAATGATGGCTATTTATCCGGGAATGGTTTATATTTTCAAGTTTACGGGCCAGAGGATTTGAGAAAAAAGGCTACTACCAATTATGCAGCAAAGAAATTTGATGAAGATTTCAACACTTTACTTGAACATATAGATGCAGGTATATGGGGAGATATCAGTGAATTTCATTACATCATTAATGATAAATTCACTGGTATACCAGCACCAGTCGCGAGCAAAAAAGAAGAACTCAAAAAAAAATATCCTTCAATAGGAATTGAGATCATTGGTTCTCTTCAACTACAATGTTACTTTTCAGACCTCGATCTCACAAAACAACAAATAATCTTAGGGCAACCGCTTATTCTCGATGATAATGGGATTCAATTTGTAGAGGCTAATGCATTAACAAAAACAATAAATGCTATTATGAACCATGAGAGTTGTGAAGAAGATACCCCGCCAGCAACTACATTGGCAAAAGTGAAGGAGAAAATCCAATTCAATAACTTATCTGAAAAAATTGCTTCTGTTATCAATCTTCGACTTTACGAACTTAGTTTAGTTGAAAGTCTTATTTCAGTATCAGTACCAAACACCGAAGCTGTGCTTTCAAATCATTTCAAAAAACTATATGCTCACGCAAAACAAATTGCAGAAAATGAAGATCAAATGTTCCTGTTCATCGAAAACGAAACTATAGAACTTGTATTGAAAGAAAATCAAAATGGGGCAACTAGAAAAGCTGTTCGTGCTGCAGTTCAAAGCTTAATGTCTCTTTTCTTTGAGTGTTGTGATATATTTGAAAAACCTCCAGCTGAAGAGCATTAACTCTCTTTTTGCTTGGAGGTCTTTTTTTTCAGTACTTCTTTTTTAATGTTATACTTAGCGCCTAATAATTTCCCTTCATCGCCTTTGTCATTAAGCCTTAATACAATTTTATCGTCACTTACAACATGTAATTCTTCTTGTTCTAAATTCATTTTTATTGCATTCAGATCGTCATGATTGATAGCAAAAATATATTGAAAGTCAAGTTCTTTACATAAGTCCTCAATAAGCAGTAAAGCATTCGCACATTGTCGTTTATCCATTTCTAAAAAAATATAATTATCATGTACTAAGAATTTGATCTTATGCTTTCCTAACGTCATTAACATCAAATCAAAAATTAGAATCTTAGCTTTACTTATACCTCCTGCTTGATCTGATTCGATTTCCGGAATATATTTGTATCTCGTAAGATTCCTTCCTTCATCGACTATAATATTCAAACTTGCACTAGCTTCTGGGTAAATTGATTTAGAATATTTGATAAAGCATCGTTCAATTTCTTGTTTCCATTTTAGATTTTTGTTCAAAACTTCACGTGCCGTAGTATTATCAGTTTGCATGTCTGTTTCTATCTGTGACATCGAGTTTTCATAAGATCTCAATAATTCTGACTTGCTTTGAATGCTATTAATTTGTTCCTTAATACTAACAATCTTATGCATCATCGACTCATATTCTTTGAAACTTATAGAACCGGATAACTTTTTATAACTTTCATCAATACCACTTTGTGCTACTTCAATTTCTTTGTTCAACTTACTAATTTTTTTATTAAGATATACCTTTTGCTCAACCAATCTAATTTGACGATTTTGTGTCAATATTTTATGAAATCCTGATACCTCATCTATATTCTTCTTAATACTATCACCAAATATCAATCCTACATCCTCATAAAAAGAGTGTACCTCCTCAGAAGAAATTTCTGACTTCAGTTTAGAATCAGCTTCAACGCGAGATTTCATTGTTTCTTTAACCACTCGTTCGCTAATTAGGTCATTCAACTTTATTCTAAATTGTTCATACTCTTTTTTTATATCGTCATAGTCTTTAGCTAACTTATATGTCCTAAGCTTTGCCTCTAATTCTTCTAATTCTAATTCCAGATTAATGACCGCTGAATCCATTTCAGTTGAAGACCTTATATTTTTTTTGAAGTCATCTGTTTCACTAATTGTTTTTCGTGTTGTATCAATTTTCGAATACTTGGTTCGCAATTCAATTTTATTAAGTGCAAGTGCATGATTCAAATTTAATAAATACGCTGTCATAACTTGAGTCGATTTAACGTTTTCATTGCCAACAGCAGGCGGCTCTTTAGAATAATCAAGTGCCTCCGCCTTAAAAAACCTATCCATCAATGACCGAAAGGTTAAAAAATTTATTTTTGAATCAATCGAAGTAATTTCTGCAAGCAAGAAATTTGTGTACTTTTTAACACCCATCTCTTCGCCGTTCAAAACCACAAAGTTTTCAACACTATCAGTTGAGCGAGATACTGTGTATTTTGTATTGCCAATTCTGAAATCCAAATAAAAAATCCAACCTTCTAAAACCTCTAAAGACTTATCACTCGATCCCAAACAAAAATCAATAATTTTTAGGGATAATGATTTACCTACACCATTGTATGATTTATTCCTATCTTTAGTATCAGTTTTTTCAGCATAGATAATCGAAATTCCTGATTCGTTGAATGTAAAATCCTTAAATTTTGAATCATTTGCATATAATCTAATTAGTTTCAATCGACAACACCCCTTTTGAATTGATCTCTATGCTCTCCAACATATATAAAAAATCAATTGCAAGAATAAAATAATCAAAACTACAATGATATTTAACACGTCCCGTTTTCACAAAACTACGATTATACTCAGCCCAACATTTTTCAACAGTCAATGATTCACAAGATAAAATGCGTAATATAACACCTGAAATTCCGTAAATCGACTTGCTTAATTGTACATGTTTTGATGGGATAATTTTATACATAGTAAACCTCTCTATTTAAAAGTGTAAAAAAATATGGGAATTTCTAATAAAAATAAAGTTTAGTAACACATAGTTTATCGAGCTTATATTTATTATTATATCATATATACGCAAACTTTTGTTCCCTTATAATTTATAAAATTCTTTATTGCGGTGGAACACTTGTTCGATTATACTTTATCTATACCCATTATAAACTTGAGGTGATCAAAATGATATCAAACGACAAAATATGCGCTCTCGCACAAGAGCAGCATATCACGATCACGCTCGCCCCATTACCGAATAAGATCCTTGGATTCTATTCCTACTCTGATTCGAGACCTCAGATCGTCATGAATAAGAGTCTTTGTGAATGGGATCCGGAATACCGATCCGTGTTGGCTGAAGAACTGGGCCACCACTTCACAAGTATCATGAAGCCATTTCTTGTTTCTGGTATGGCTTACTATGATCGAGTGCAGTATAATCGATCCGAATCAAAAGCGGTAAGATGGGCAGCTGATTATTTAATACCGACTGAACTACTCCTCTGCAAGATTGAGGGCTGTTCGGTCTCGTGCATCCACGAGCTCGCTGACGCGTTCCAAGTTACCATTGAGCTCATTCAACAGAAACTATACTATATGTCCTGCAAGGACATGTACTGGCCACTAAGCGATGGCAGATCGCTCTGTCTTACATCTTTGCCATCCATCTATATCTTTGACCCATTTACCGATGGGATTCCTTGATATGACTGAAATTATCGATAGGAATTTGAAACAATGATAGTGAAGCCAATTATGAAAGGAATGATAGTGAAGCCAATTATGAAAGGAATGATACTATGAGAAACCCAAATGGATATGGATCTGTTTACAAGATGCCGGGCAAGCGGAGACGGCCGTTCATCGTTCGTTTAACTGATGGATGGACGGATGAAGGCAAACAGCGATATAAAACGCTTGGCTACTATACGACGCGAAAAGAAGCGATGGTAGCCCTTGCAGAGTACAACCAGAATCCATACAGTTTTCATGCTGTAAAATTCACCTTCGGTGAAGTCTATGAAAAGTGGTCTGATGAAAGATTTCCGAAGCTTTCTCGTTCCAATGTGTACGGTTATAAAGCAGCATACCATCTTTGTAGCACGCTTTACGACATGAAGTTTGTTGATATTCGAAAAGTACACTTGCAAAAGGCAGTGGATACATCGGGAAAGAACTACCCTACCCTTCGCAAACTAAAGGTCCTGTATAACCAACTTTTCAAATTTGCTATGGAAAATGACATCGTATCAAAAGACTACTCGAAGTTTGTTGATATTGGAAAGAAAACATACAGCAATGCGAGGAAGCCTTTTACGGCTGAAGAAATCAAGAAGCTGTGGGACGTGGTCTCAGTCAACGAATATGTCCAGGTGATTTTGATACTAATCTATTCTGGTGTCCGGATCTCTGAACTCTTGGACCTGAAGAAAGAACATATTAATCTTGAGGAACGCTACTTTAAGGTTGTTGCATCAAAAACCGAAAGTGGAATCCGCAAGGTTCCAATCGCGAAGAAGATCCTACCCTTCTTCGAAAACTGGATGACCAAAGACAATGACTGCTCCTATCTTCTAACTACACCTGAAGGAGCACACTTTCTTTATCGCAATTACTACGATTCCTATTGGAAACCCTTCTTTGAAGAACTCAACATAAACCATAGGCCACACGACACACGCCATACAACAGTTTCCCTGCTCGCGGTGGCAAAAGTGGATCCAACAATTATCAAGAAGATCGTTGGTCATGCCGGTGCTATGAACCTCACAGAAAGAGTCTATACTCACTTTGAAATTCAACCGCTTCTGGAGGCCATTGATTCCATTTGATTTGCATGTTGCTTGTATGTTGCTTGTATGTTGTTGATAAAAACAACTGTATATTCAAAGTCCTGAAAGCATTGAAAAACCCGCAAAACATAAAGTTTTGCGGGTTCTGTATACTATCTTTATTATCGTTTTGAAAATTGCGGCGCACGACGTGCTTTCTTAAGACCGTATTTCTTACGTTCAACCATACGAGAGTCTCGAGTCAACATGCCTTCTTTTTTCAATGTTGGACGGTATGACGCGTCAACACGAAGAAGTGCACGAGCGATTCCGTGTCGGATTGCACCAGATTGACCAGTGTATCCACCACCATGAACCGTAACAAGAACATCATATTTATCCGCAGTACCCGTTACTTTCAACGGCTCCAATGCTTTAACAACCAAAGTTTCGAAGTTAAAGAATTCGCGAACATCACGTTTATTAACTTTTACTACACCCGTTCCTGGAACCAAACGTACACGGGCGACTGACTTCTTTCTGCGACCAGTTCCCTGGTATTGCAATTTTGCCATGATACAGTCCTCCCTTTCTAACCTTCGTAAGGTACTGGATTCTGAGCTTCATGTGGATGCTCAGTTCCTTGGTACACTTTCAGTTTGCCTAGCATTTGTCGTCCCATAACATTCTTAGGAAGCATGCCTTTAATAGCGTGTTGGATCGCAAATTCTGGCTTATCTCTAAGCAGGTCGCGATACTTCACTTCCTTCATTCCACCTGGATGTTGGGAATGGTGACGATATAATTTCTGATCCAATTTCTTACCAGTCAATTGAATCTTCTCTGCGTTGATTACAATAACAAAATCTCCAGTGTCTACATGAGGTGTGTAGATGGGCTTGTGCTTGCCGCGTAGAATCGTTGCTACTTTTGTAGCCATACGACCCAAGTTTTGTCCTTCTGCGTCAATCACGTACCATTTGCGTTCTACCTCATGAGGTTTAGCTAACGTCGTTTTCATGCGACTTCCTCCTTGGTTTTTTCATCTTCCGTCAAAAAAACCGGGGCTAGTGGCTTTCTCTTTCAGACTTTTCTATTTTAAAGCAATATCGACAAATTGTCAAGTCGATTCACCGTTTTTAATCCAAAATTTCTTGATTTAAAAAGGCTTCTCGATCTTCGTCGGAATAAAATACCTTTTCCAGGGTAAGCCCTTGCGGCCCTACCGTTTTACCCGCTAAAGTGCGATCCTTCTTTTCTAATACATCTTTAATTACACTTCGATTCAACCGTCCACGACCAATGTCAATCAAGGTGCCAACCATAATGCGCACCATATTATAAAGAAACCCACTCCCAGCGACAACAAATTCCCAATCTGAACCCCTACGCTTTAAATCTGCATAGTAGATGGTTCGCACCGTGTTTTCCTTGTCGCAGCGTGTACTGGTAAATCCTTTATAATCGTAAGTACCCATAAAATCTTGGGCAGACTGTCGCATCAAATTCTCATCCATTTTCCAGCCAACACGCATGGCATACCGGCTTTCCATTGCTCTAGGAATTGTGTCCGTATAAAATCGATATCGATAGACCTTGCCTTTGCAATGGTAGCGACTATGAAAATCCAATGGCAATTCCTTGGCTTCACGAATCACAATATCCCGGGGCAGCTGTCCGTTCAATGCCCGTGGAATATCCTCAATTTGCATGTTGATATCCCAATCGAAATGGGCAAACTGACCCCGTGCATGTACCCCTTTATCCGTTCTGCCAGAACCATGGATCTCAATGGGTTCTGTGCTGAATTTACCTAAATTTCGTTCGATCTCTCCCTGTACCGTACGCAAATCGGGTTGTCTCTGCCATCCATAAAAATCAGCTCCATCGTATTCCACGAGGATCCCAATTCGCTTTACCACCCGCGGCTCCAAATCAAAAGAGCCAGATAGCCGAGGGAGAAAATGGCTGTAATCAAGTCTCGCCTTTGATAGCGTAGAGTTTTCAATCGAGTGCGTCCTTCTCCACCACGATAGCAACGCGCTTCCATGGCCATAGCCAATTCATCCGCTCGCCTGAATGCGCTGATAAAAAGTGGTACCAACAAGGGAACTAGACTCTTAGCACGCTGGATTAGGTTTCCACTTTCGAAATCGCCACCCCGCGCCATCTGTGCCTTCATAATTTTGTTGGTTTCTTCCATAAGCGTCGGAATAAACCGCAAGGCAATGGTCATCATCATCGCCAATTCATGCGCCGGCACCCCAATCCTTCGAAATGGATTCAAGAGTTTTTCAATCCCGTCCGTCAATTGAATGGGTGATGTCGTCAGTGTTAAAAGTGATGTCCCTGTAATCAAAAGGGTCAAACGAATCGCCATAAAGGATGCCTGGCGAAATCCCTCCTTGGTAACGGTCAGCTTGCCAAAAATGGAAAACCAAACCTCTCCGGGAGTCAAAAACATATTTAACACAAAGGTTAATACAATAATCACCAAAATCGGTCTCAAGCCTCGAATAATAAACTTCAAGGGTACCTTGGAAAGCATGATGCTAGCGCCCAAATAGGCGATTACCAGGCCATAGGCGAGAAACTGATTCACGATAAAAAGTGAAATGATAAAGAGGAAGGTAGCCATAATCTTCAGCCTTGGATCCAAGCGATGGATCACTGTATTCCCCGGGTAATATTGCCCAATGGTCACATTTCCAATCATGACTTGGCCTCCTTCATCACACGGAGCAAGACAGTTTTTGCTTCCTCCACGGTTAAGACGGTTTCATCAATTTTGACGCCCCGTGCCCGCAAACGCTCCATCAGTTCTGTAACCTGTGGAATCCCTAGGCCGATTTCTCGGAGTCGTTCTGATTGCTGAAAAACCTCTCGTGGTGTTCCCTGCATCTCAACTTTTCCTTGATACAAGACAACCAATCGATCAACCAGTTTTGCCACATCTTCCATGCTATGAGAAACCAGAATTAAGGTAAGCTCTTTGTCTGCCTTGTGAAGGGCTTTAATTTGTCCCAAAATTTCATCTCGTCCATGGGGATCCAAACCGGCTGTAGGTTCATCCAAGATCAAGATTCTTGGTTTCATAGCCAACACCCCAGCAATAGCGACACGACGGCGTTGTCCACCAGAAAGATCAAAAGGTGAACGCTCCCCTACTTGCTCTGGATCCAAGCCAACAAGGCGCATAGCTTCATCCACCCGTTCCTCAATTTCCACTTCAGAGAGTCCCAGGTTCTTGGGTCCATAGGCGATATCTTTCTTTACGGTTTCCTCAAACAATTGATATTCCGGATACTGAAAAACGAGCCCCACATTGCGACGTACATCTCGCAATTTGACACCCTTATCCGTGATCGTTGTTCCCTCAATAATAATGGTACCCGAGGTCGGCTTAATCAAGGCATTCAATTCTTGAATTAATGTCGATTTTCCCGAGCCTGTATGGCCGATTAATCCAAGAAATTCACCCGTTTGAACATGCAAATTGATGTCCACAAGCGCCGTAACTTCAAAGGGCGTATTGGGACTGTAAATATGATTGAGATTTTCTATACGTATTGACATAATTCATCTACCATCTCTTCTATTGATAAAATGTCATCGGAAAGTGGGTATCCCGATTGAATTAGCTGATGCGCAAGATCTGTCACCTGGGGAATATCCAGGCCCAAACTTTTCATGCGGTCTACCTGATTAAATATGTTCTTGGGAACATCGTCCATCACAATCTTACCTTTTGCCATCACCAAGACACGATCCGCTAAAATCGCTTCATCCATATAGTGGGTGATCAATAAAATTGTTTTTTTCTCTTCGGTATTTAATTTCAGAATTGTATCCAACACCTCTCGTCGACCCGAAGGGTCTAGCATGGCTGTTGGTTCATCAAAAATAATACAATCCGGTTCCATTGCAAGCACCCCTGCAATAGCGATCCTCTGCTTTTGTCCACCAGACAAAAGATGGGGCGCGCGATCGCGGAATTCCGACATTTCAACAGTAGCTAAGGCTCGGTCAACCCGTTCTTGAATTTCCGCCTGTGGCACCCCGAGGTTCTCGGGACCAAATGCGATATCTTCTTCTACAATGGTTGCAACCAATTGATTATCCGGATTTTGAAAAACCATTCCTGCCGTTGAACGGATATCCCAAATTTTCTCTGGGTCTTTGGTATCCATATTATCAATAATAACATGGCCTTCTGTCGGTAGCAATAAGCCGTTTAACAGCTTTGCCAAGGTTGATTTCCCAGATCCATTATGGCCCAAAATCGCCACAAATGTCCCTGGTTCAACCGTAAAGCTAATATGATCGAGAGCGCGAACATTTTCGTCCTGCCCCTTGTATTCATAACTAAGGTCTTCGACACAAATCATTTTTTTCATGATTACCCTCATCTTATTAGGTAAGAAAACAGGGACTAAGTTGTTTGCAACTTAATCCCCGGATGCTAACCTACACCAATTCTACAATCGCCATTTCGGCGCCGTCGCCCTTGCGAGGTCCTAATTTATAAACGCGTGTGTAACCACCGTCACGCTCAGCATATTTCGGTGCAATCTCGTCAAACAACGATTTTACAACGGTTTCGTCATAGACGAAAGCTAGCGCTTGTCGACGTGCATGCAAATCGCCGCGCTTACCCAATGTGATCATCTTCTCCGCCATGCGGCGCGATTCTTGCGCTCGCGCCACCGTAGTTTCGATTCTGCCATGTGCTAGTAAGCTCGTTGTTAAGCTTCGAATCGTCGCCATACGGTGATCGGTTGCTCTGCCAAGTTTCCTTTGCTTAGCCACTCGTATCCCCTCCTTTGATCTTCTTACTCGTCAGATTTCTTAAGGCCTAAGCCTAGATCGACCAGCTTATGCTGGACTTCCTCAAGAGATTTTTTCCCAAGGTTTCGAACTTTCATCATGTCTTCTTCTGATTTGTTTGTCAGCTCGTTGACCGTATTGATCCCCGCGCGTTTCAAACAATTGTATGAACGAACAGACAAGTCCAGCTCTTCGATAGTCATCTCCAAAACCTTCTCTTTGTCTTCTTCTTCCTTCTCTACCATGATTTCGACATTGCTAACATGCTCTGTCATCTCGATAAAAAGATTTAGATGTTCATTCATGATTTTTGCGCCAAGTGATGCTGATTCATCGGGCTTGATAGTTCCATCAGTCCAAATCTCCAACGTAAGCTTGTCGTATTTTCCATCCTGACCAAGTCGCGTATCCGATACATGATAGTTTACGCGTTTCACCGGAGTGAAAATCGAATCGACTGCGATTTCTCCAATCGACATATCATCACGCTTGTTTTGATCGGCAGGAACATATCCGCGACCCTTGACCATCTTCATTTCCAGGTAGAGGTTCGCATTTTCATCCAAGGTGGCGATATGCAGATCCTTGTTGATGATTTCTACATCAGGACCTGTGACAATATCTCCAGCCGTGATTTCGCCCGCGCCTTGCGCTTCAACGATCAATGTCTGCGGTTCGTCGATATACATTTTAGCAGCAATCGTTTTGATATTCAAAATCAATTCCGCCACGTCTTCGACAACTCCAGGAATCGTAGAAAATTCATGGAGAATCCCTTGAACTTTGATCGAAGAAACAGCCGCACCCGGTAAAGAAGATAACAGAATACGTCGAAGCGAGTTACCTAAGGTAATCCCATATCCTCGTTCTAGCGGTTCTACAACAAACTTTGCATAATGTTTTTCTTCACTCGAGTCAATCAGCTCAATCTTCGGCTTTTCAATCTCAATCATACTAACCCTCCTTTTCAGTTTTCATTCTGAGGGCACCTTTAAGATCGGTAATATCAGCGATCGTGTACCTCTTCAATTATACCCTTCTTCGTTTCGGTGGTCTACAGCCATTGTGTGGTACTGGTGTAACGTCTTTGATCAACGTGATATCAAGACCCGTTGCTTGCAAAGAACGAATTGCCGCCTCACGTCCTGAACCAGGACCTTTAACGTAGACTTCCACTGTTTTCAAACCATGCTCCATTGCAGCCTTGGCAGCTTTTTCAGCAGCCATTTGTGCCGCAAACGGTGTTGACTTTCTAGAACCTTTAAATCCCATTCCACCGGCCGATGCCCAAGAAATAGCATTCCCGTTAAGGTCTGAAATCGTAACGATCGTGTTATTGAAAGTCGATTTGATATGAGCTTGGCCATTCTCGATGTTCTTTCGTTCACTTTTTCGAACGCGAGTTTTAACTTGTTTCTTAGCAGCCATGAATAGACCCTCCTTTCAGCTATTTTTTCCTTGTTACTCGGTTGCCTTTTGGACCCTTGCGAGTTCTGGCATTGTTTTTCGTGTTTTGACCACGAACCGGTAGACTTCTTCTATGACGAAGGCCACGGTAACACCCGATGTCGCGAAGACGTTTAATGTCCATTGCAACTTCACGACGAAGATCTCCTTCAGTCGTGTAGTTACCAATTTCTTTACGAATTTTAGAAACTTCGTCTTCAGTCAAATCCTTAACTCGCGTATCGACATTAATGTCTGTCGCAGTAAGAATTTTTTGTGATGTTGTACGGCCAATACCGAAAATATACGTTAGGCCGATCACAACGCGCTTATCACGCGGTAAATCCACACCTTTAATACGTGCCATATAGTTCTACACCTCCCTGCTCGTGTTAACCCTGCACTTGCTTGTGCTTGGGATTTTCACAGATGACCATGACCTTTCCATGGCGTCGAATGATTTTGCATTTTTCACAGATTTTCTTTACCGACGGTCTTACTTTCATCGTAATCCCTCCTTGTATACTACTTTCTCCACGTAATCCTACCTTTGCTAAGATCATAGGGTGAAAGTTCCAACACTACGCGGTCACCAGCCAAGATTCGAATGTAATGCATTCTAAGCTTACCGGATACATGTCCCATGACAATATGCCCGTTTTCTAATTTGACTCGGAACACAGCGTTAGGCAACACTTCCACAACAATGCCTTCGACCTCAATTACGCCCTCTTTTTGCTTTGACTCTGGTCTCGTTCTTTTGGCCACTTTTCATTCCTCCGATCCCTTAGCGATTTTCCTTATGTTCATTATAAGGCGCTAATAGTCTTCGTAAATACGCATTATTGATCTTGATGTCTGAATCCAGACGTTCTTGAAATTCCTTCAAAACCGTTTGATAAACAACAAGATGCTTGATCTTTTTCTTCTTTGGGTTTGCAAGTCTTCGTAAATCACCGTCAATCAACATCACATAATGCAGATCAAGAATTTCCGAAACAAGAAACACCCGGTCTTTGTCACGTCCTGTTTTTGAACGCACCACTTGACCGATTTGGATGGATGTTGTTCTTTCCATCTGTTCACCTCTTCTATCGCATGGACAATATGTCAGGTTCCCCATCCGTAATGGCGATTGTATTCTCATAATGTGCAGATCGTTTTCCATCCATCGTCACGACCGTCCATTCGTTCGGCAGGACGCGGACAGTAAATCGTCCTTCATTAATCATCGGTTCAATCGCTAATACCATGCCTTTTTGCAACCGTGGACCTCGACCCGCTGGTCCATAATTTGGAATCTGTGGATCCTCGTGCAATTCTCGTCCAATCCCATGTCCAACATAGTCTCGAACAACTGAAAAGCCCCTGGTTTCCACATACGCTTGAATCGCATGAGAAATATCCGATAGGCGATTGCCAACGCGTGCAAACTTAATTCCTTCAAAGAAGGACTGTTTAGTTGCAGCAATTAGCAGTTTCGCTTGCTCGTCAATAACTCCTACGCCATGCGTGCGAGCCGCATCCCCGTAATAGCCCTCGATGATCGCGCCTGTATCAAGACTGACAATGTCACCTTCTATCAACTTTCGTGTTCCTGGAATTCCATGAACCACTTCATCGTTAACAGAGATACAAACCGTTCCTGGGAATCCTCCATAACCTTTAAAGGCTGGGAGTCCCCCGCGGCTTCGAATAAATTCTTCCGCCGCTTCATCGAGTTCCTTCGTCATGATACCTGGTTGAATCAACCCCGCCAAATACTCATGCGTCAATGCGGTGAGGGTATTAGCCTTCCGCATAGATTCAATTTCTCTCTGGCTTTTAATTTGTATCATTTTTAGTCCCTTCTACTCAACTGCTTGATTAAGAGCAGCCTCAATTGAAGTTGTAACCTTATTGATGGTTTGTGTTCCATCAATGTCCAGTACCATTCCATACTTTCGATAATAATCGATCACAGCAGCTGTGTTATGATGAAACACTTCAAGTCTTTTGCTTACGGCTTTCTCATTGTCATCAGATCGCTGAATCAACTTGCCTCCGCATAAATCGCAGATATCAAATTTTTTCGGCTTCTTATAAACCAAATGAAAGCTCGCGTTGCAATCAAGGCAGGTCCGTCTGTCTGAGATTCTGTGAATCAACACATCATCAGGAACTACAATATTTACCAGAGAGTTGATTTCACAATCATGTTCTCGCAAATATTGATCCAATGCCTCTGCTTGAACTACCGTTCGCGGAAATCCATCCAATAAAAAACCATTCTTGCAATCTTCTGATTGTAGCCGTTCTTCAACGAGCTCAAAAACCAGATCATCTGGAACCAACTGTCCCTTGGAAATATAGCCATCGGCTATCTCCCCAAGCGGTGTTTTCCTTCGAATGTGATCGCGTAAAATATTTCCTGTTGAAATATGCGGAATTCCGTACTTCTCAATGATATTCGTCGCCTGCGTCCCCTTACCAGCGCCCGGCGGTCCTACCAAAATAAGCCTCACAATGACCATCTCCTTTTACAATCCCCTAACATGAAACTTATCCCCTATATTCAGTTTCGTATCCATACAAGTTCTTACTTCAAAAAGCCCTTATAGTGACGCTGCAACATCTGCGCTTCAATCTGTTTGAAGGTTTCTAATGCAACACCAATAATGATGATTAACGAGGTTCCACCAAAAGCGATATTCAAGTTTGTAAATGTCGAAATTGCTGTTGGAAGTACTGCGATCAAGCCTAAGGCAATCGCACCCAACAAGGTAATTCGATTCACAACGCTTGAAAGATATTCAGCCGTTGGTTTTCCTGGACGTCGTCCCGGAATGAAGCCACCGTATTTCTTTAAATTGTCTGCATAATCAACCGGATTAAACTGAATCGCCGTATAGAAATACGTGAAGAATACAATCAATCCAAAGTTGAGAATGGTGTAAATAATGATTCCTGGTTCACCCGGTGTCGGTGCCAACCAACGATTTACAAAGTTTGCATATCCACTATTCGGGAAGAACATGCCGATCGTTGGCAAGAATGCCAATACGGATGTCGAGAAGATGACTGGAATAACGCCTGCCATCAAAACCTTCAAAGGAATGTGCGTGCTTTGTCCACCATAGAGCTTGCGGCCAACCACTCGTTTTGAATACTGAACTGGAATCTTTCTTGATCCTTCTTGAATCGCAACAACCCCTGCAATAACAGTGATCGATACGGCAAAGAAGAGAATCAATTCAATCAAGCTAACCGTACCAGCCGAGAAAAGCTTGAATGTATTGATGTAATCGCCAGGCATGCGACTGATAATTCCTGTGAAGATAATCAAGGAAATACCGTTCCCGATGCCGTTTGTCGTGATTTGCTCACCCAACCACATCAAGAATGCTGTACCTGCTGTCAAAACGATAATAACCGTAAATTTTGTCATAAACGTATCATCGATCAACGCGCGATTAAATAAACCGATAGAAATACCAAAGGCTTGAACCAACGCGAAAATTACAGTACCAATACGCGTTCTCTGAGCCATTTTCTTACGTCCGGCTTCCCCTTCGCGAGCTAAAAGCTCCCAACTAGGCAAAGCGATCGTCAGTAATTGCACGATGATGCTAGCAGTAACATAGGGATAGATGCTCAATGCAAAAATTGTAAACTGTGAAAACGCACCGCCTGCCATAACATCAAAGAATCCCAAAATGCCGTTTTCTTGACTAGCAAATAAAGCTTGAATGGCTTCTGTGTTCATTCCTGGTACTGGAATTGCTGCACCGATTCGGTAAATCACCAGCATCATGAATGTAAAGATCATGCGTTTTCTCAGATCGGGAATTTTCCATGCGTTTTTCAAAGTTTGCAGCATCTAGATCACCTCTGCCTTTCCACCCGCAGCTTCGATTTTCTCAACAGCTGTCTTGCTGAATTGGTTTGCTTTTACTGTCAATTTCTTTTCCAGTTCGCCGTGACCTAATACCTTAACACCATCACCGATTTTATTGATCAATCCTGATTCAATTAACAATGCTGGTGTTACTTCTGTGCCATCTTCGAATTGGTTCAACATTTTCACGTTGACTGATTCAATATGCTTCATAAAACGAGCATTACTGAATCCACGTTTTGGCAAACGTCTTGCTAAAGGCATTTGACCGCCTTCAAAACCAACTCTTACACTACCGCCTGAACGAGATTTTTGACCATCTTGTCCACGGCCAGCTGTCTTTCCTTGACCCGTTGCAGCACCACGACCCAAACGCTTACGGTTTTTTGTCGTACCTGCATTCGGTTTTAAAGAATGTAGCTTCATGGTTCCACCTCCTTATAGATTACTCGACGATTTCAACCAAGTGGTTGACAATATTAATCATGCCTCTAATTTGAGGTGTGTCTTGTTTTTCTACTACCTGACCGATCTTACGTAGTCCTAAAGCTTGAACCGTCTTGCGCTGCTTTTCGACTCTACCGATCGTTGACTTTACCAATTTGACTTTGATCGTAGCCAAGGTGTACACCCCCTAACCTAAGATTTCCTCTACAGTTTTTCCACGCATCTTCGCAACATCTTCCGGACGCTTCAAGCTGGCTAGTGCCACCATGCATGCGCTCGTCATATTACGAGGATTGTTTGAACCTAGAGATTTTGTTCGAATGTTTTTAATGCCTGCAAGCTCCAATACGGCACGTACTGGACCGCCGGCAATAACACCTGTTCCTTCTGGTGCAGGTTTAAGCAATACTTTACCCGCGCCGAAATCCCCAATAATTGCATGAGGAATCGTACCATCTACCAACGGTACAAGGACAAGATGCTTTTTCGCGTCTTCGACAGCTTTACGGATTGCGTCTGGAATTTCAATGGCTTTAGCCATTCCAACTCCGACGTATCCATTTTCGTCGCCAACCACGACAAGTGCTGAGAAGCGGAAGTTACGTCCACCCTTAACAACTTTTGTGACGCGGTTGATGTTAACCATTTTTTCTTTTAAATCCAATTTGTTTGGATCAATTTTCGCACGTCGCATCATTTACCTCCTCGTCTTAGAATTTTAGTCCTGCCTCACGAGCAGCTTCTGCGAGGGCTTTCACACGACCATGATAGATAAAACCACCACGATCAAATACTACTACTGAAACCCCTTTTTCCAAAGCGCGTTCTGCCGCCAATTGGCCAATGCGCTTTGCTGCATCGAGATTAGACGTACTTTCCAAATTAGCCTTTACATCTTTCTCTACTGTTGATGCTGAAACAATTGTCTTGCCAGAAGCATCATCAATAAGTTGAGCGTAAATATGCTTAGAGCTTCTAAATACGTTCAAACGTGGACGTTCAGGAGTTCCTTGGACCTTATTTCTTAGACGCACATGTCTTTTCTGACGATTTTTATTTTTATCGATCTTTTTAAACACAGCTGTTCACTCCTTTCTATCGGCAGCTAACTGGACTACTTACCAGTTTTACCTTCTTTACGACGTACATATTCGCCTTCATATCGAATTCCTTTGCCTTTATAAGGCTCTGGTTTTCTCCAATCACGAATAACTGCCGCATAGTTACCGACCTGTTGTTTGTTGATGCCTTTAACGATTATTTTATTTTGACCTTCGACTACTGTCTCTAGTCCCTCGGGATCTTCCATCACTACTGGATGAGAAAAACCAAGGCTCAAGTTAAGATTCTTTCCCTGCTTTGCTGCACGGTATCCAACGCCGACGATTTCCAAACGCTTTTCAAAGCCTTTAGAAACTCCTTCGATCATATTGGCGACCAAAGCGCGTGTCAAACCATGAAGAGAACGATGTCGCTTGTTATCCGTTGGACGTGAAATTGTGATGATATTTCCTTCAATTGAAATTACCATATCCACATCCATCGCTTCAACCAATTGGCCTTTTGGACCCTTTACTGTTACGACATTTTTCTCATCAATAGTAATCTCTACGCCCGCTGGGAGTTCAATCGGTTTTAAACCAACTCTAGACATTTTCTAGCACCTCCTGCTTCTTCTACCAAACGTAGCAGACTACCTCTCCGCCAACGTGTTCTTTTCTTGCTTGTCGATCCGACATGATTCCTTTTGAAGTCGAAATCATTGCAATTCCGAGTCCACCCAGAACACGAGGAAGCTCGTTATTCCGTGCGTATACTCTCAATCCTGGTTTCGAAATTCGCTTAATTCCCGTAATAACACGAGAAGTATCAGCGGTATATTTCAATTGGATTCGGATGATCCCTTGCTTGTCGTCTTCAATGACATCGTAACCTTTGATATATCCTTCTTCTACTAGAAGTTGCGCGATTGCCACTTTGATTTTCGCTCCAGGAACCTCACAAGACTCATGTCGTGCATTGTTCGCGTTTCGAATTCGCGTTAGCATATCCGCGATAGGATCAGTCATTACCATACGAGTACCCTCCTTCCGATTTGTTGATTACCAACTTGCCTTTCTTACCCCAGGAATTTCACCGCGGTACGCCATCTCTCTAAAGCAAATTCGGCATACACCGTACTTGCGAAGAACTGCATGAGGACGTCCACAAACTTTACAGCGGGTATAGGCTTGTGTGCTAAACTTTGCTTTTTTTTGTTGCTTGAGTTTCATTGCTTTTTTAGCCATTTTAGTCCCTCCTGTTATTTGATAAACGGCATTCCCATAAGGGCAAGAAGTGCTCTTGCTTCTTCATCTGTTTTTGCTGTTGTTACGACTACTACGTCCATTCCTCGGATCGCGTCAACCTTGTCATACTCGATCTCTGGGAAAATCAATTGTTCTTTGATTCCCATCGCGTAATTTCCGCGGCCGTCAAACGACTTGGCAGAAACTCCTCGGAAGTCACGAACGCGTGGTAGTGCAAGACTAACCAACTTGTCGTAAAAATCGTACATCTTTTGTCCTCGCAAAGTTACTTTCGTACCGATCTTCATGCCTTCTCTAAGCTTGAAGTTAGCGACTGATTTCTTCGCTACCGTTACGACTGGGTTCTGACCCGTAATAATTCTAAGCTCTTCGACAGCATTGTCGAGGGCTTTTGGATTATCCTTCGCTTCGCCAAGACCGATGTTTAAAATAATTTTCTCTAGTTTAGGAACTTCCATCATATTTTTATATTGGAATTTCTCCACCAAAGCCGGAACGACTTCGTTCACGTATTTTTCTTTTAATCGTGATTCCACGGTCTATACCTCCCTTCAGAACATTCGCTTAGTCCAGAACTTCGCCTGTCTTTGCGCATACTCTTACTTTCTTATTGTCATCCAAGCGTTTTACTTGAGTGCGAACACCCTTTTTCAATTGCTTGTTGTATAGCAATACATTTGAAGCATGGATTTTACCTTCTTGATGAAGGAGTCCTCCCTGCTGCATCTGCGGCGTAGCTTTCATGTGTTTTGTGACCATGTTTACGCCTTCCACGATAATGCGTTGTTCTTTCGGAAATACAGCCAACACTTTGCCGACTTTTCCTTTATCTTTTCCGGAGATCACTACTACCGTATCATTTTGCTTCACGTGCATGATTACACCTCCTACTCCGTTGAATTACAGTACTTCTGGAGCCAAAGAAACAATTTTCATAAATCCTGCACCACGTAATTCACGTGCAACAGGTCCGAAAATACGAGTTCCTCTTGGCGTCAAGTCTTCTTTTAGGATTACAGCGGCATTATCATCGAATTTGATATAGCTTCCATCAGCACGTTTTACTGTTTTTTTCGTTCGTACAACTACAGCACGAACTACTTGGCCCTTCTTAACAACACCACCGGGCGTTGCGGTTTTAACGGCACAAACAATAACGTCGCCAATAGACGCATATCTTCTTCGAGATCCGCCGAGTACTTTAATACAAAGTACTTCTTTAGCACCGGAATTATCCGCTACTCTCAAACGCGATTCTTGTTGGATCATTCGATTCGTCCTCCTTTTGCTTCGCGGAGATTATTTCGCTTTGGTTACAATCTCTACGAGTCTCCAGCGCTTGTCTTTACTTAATGGACGCGTTTCCATTACTCTAACCACATCACCGATTCTGCATTCATTATTCGCATCATGCGCTTTAAACTTAGCTGTACGTCTGATACGCTTTTTATACAAAGGATGTGCCACTTGAGTTTCTACAGCGACAACGATCGTCTTATCCATTTTATTAGAAACAACACGACCCATTCTCGTTTTTCTTAGTCCTCTTGTCACTTGTTAGCCCTCCTTCCTTCCGCTACGCGTTCAGCTCTTTTTCACGTGCTACAGTCTGAACTCGCGCGATATCTCGTTTAACCGATTTAATTCGCATTGCATTGTCCAATTGACCCGTAGCTAGCTGAAAACGAAGCTGGAACAGCTCAGCTTTGTACTCATTTAACTTCTCGGCAAGCTCTTGTGCCGTCATTTCTCTTAAATCTTTTGCTTTAAGCATTAGCTTCACCATCCTCTTCTTTAACTACAAACTTACATTTAACTGGAAGTTTGTTGGCAGCTAATCGCATTGCTTCACGTGCAAGTTCTTCTGGTACTCCTGCCATTTCGAACATTACTCGACCTGGCTTAACTACTGCTACCCAGTACTCTGGAGAACCCTTACCTTTACCCATACGAGTCTCCGCTGGTTTTTTAGTAACCGGTTTATCCGGGAAAATTTTAATCCAAATTTGTCCGCCACGTTTAACGTGACGAGTCATTGCTCGACGAGCAGCCTCAATTTGATTAGACTTAATCCAAGCCGGTTCCGTAGTAATAAGGCCAAACTCTCCGTATGTTACTTTATTGCCGCGAGTAGCTTTGCCTTTCATTCTACCGCGATGAACTTTACGATGTTTTACCCTTTTAGGCATCAACATGTCAGTTTCCTCCCTTCTACGCCTCCGCGTCTATTTTACGGCTTTTCGCTTGATTTCTGGACGAACTTTCTTGCCTGGAAGAATTTCTCCCTTGTAGATCCATACTTTCACACCAATTTTTCCGTAAGTCGTATCCGCTTCAGCGAACCCATAATCGATATCCGCACGTAGGGTTTGTAGAGGAATCGTTCCTTCACTATACCCTTCGGTTCTTGCCATATCAGCACCGCCCAAACGTCCGGCAACTTGTGTCTTAACGCCTTTCGCTCCTGCTCTTTGTGCTTTTGTAATGGCTTGCTTCATCGCACGTCGGAATGAAACTCGTCTTTCCAATGATTGTGCAATACTTTCTGCAACCAATTGTGCGTCTTGATCAGGTCGCTTAACTTCTTCAACATTTACTACGATGCGCTTTTGCGTCATCTTTTCCAATTCTTTCCGCAATGCCTCAACACCTGTACCGCCCTTGCCGATTACCATACCCGGCTTAGCCGTGTTGATTGTCAACTTGACGCGGTTCGCGGAACGTTCGATCAGGATTCTAGAAATTCCTGCAGTAAACATCTGTTTTTTCACATATTTACGAATTTTTAAATCCTCAATCAGGTAATCGGAGAAATGCTTTTTGTCAGCATACCATTTAGAATCCCAATCCTTGATGATCCCGACTCGGAGACCATGTGGACTTACTTTTTGACCCATGCTTTCTCTCCCTCCTTCTTACTTTTCCTTCACGACAACGCCAATATGGCTCGTGCGCTTTCGAATCGTGAATGCACGACCTTGTGCTCTCGGCTGAAATCGCTTTAATGTCGGTCCCTGATTCGCAAATACTTCTGCGATATACAGGTTTTCTCGGTCCATATCATTGTTGTTCTCAGCATTTGCTACAGCTGAGCCTACGACTTTTTTAAGGATGCCGGCCCCTCGCTTGTTTGTAAATTCCAGAATTGCCAATGCTTCGTTCACGTTCTTACCGCGAACTAGATCTGCTACTTCTTGAACCTTGCGAGGAGAAATGCGGATATATTTCGCAATTGCTCTTGCTTCCACCAGTTTTCCCTCCTTATGTTACGCGACAATAACTATCGCTTCACTACAGATTTTTTATCTTTCTTTTCATGGCCTCTATAGGTACGAGTCGGTGCGAATTCGCCCAACTTGTGACCCACCATATCTTCCGTTACGTATACTGGAACATGTTTGCGACCATCATAAACCGCAATTGTATGTCCAATAAACTCAGGAAAAATCGTCGAACGACGAGACCAGGTTTTGATGACTTCCTTCTTGCTGGCATCATTTAATACCACAACTTTTTTCATCAAATGGTCGTCGCAGAAAGGACCTTTTTTCAATGATCTACCCATCGATTTGCCTCCTTCCGTATCCTACTTGGAACGTCTCTTCACGATATATTTATCAGAAGCTTTGTTTTTCTTACGTGTTTTATAACCCAAAGCTGGCTTGCCCCAAGGTGTACTTGGTGCTGGACGTCCGATTGGCGCACGACCTTCACCACCACCATGTGGATGGTCATTCGGGTTCATAACAGAACCACGAACAGTCGGGCGAATACCCAAATGACGTGTCTTGCCGGCCTTGCCTATGTTGATCAATTCATGTTCAGAATTACCAACAACACCTAAAGTTGCTCGACATTCTATTCTCACCATACGAACCTCGCCGCTTGGAAGTCGAACTTGAGCGTAAGCACCCTCTTTCGCCATCAATTGCGCTGAGTTACCTGCAGAACGAACCATTTGTCCGCCTTTGCCAGGCTTCATTTCGATATTGTGGATAATAGAACCGACTGGAATGTTTGCCAATGGCAATGCATTTCCAACTTTAATGTCAGACTCTGGACCTGATACGATCATCATATCAACAGTTAAGCCTGCTGGAGCCAAGATGTAACGCTTTTCTCCATCAACATAATGAATCAAAGCAATATTTGCTGAACGGTTAGGATCATACTCGATCGCTGCAACTTTTCCAGGGATATTGTCTTTGTTTCGCTTAAAATCGATAATCCTGTATTTTTTTCGATTGCCGCCGCCACGATGACGAACAGTAATCTTTCCTTCTGAGTTTCTACCAGCGTATTTGTTCTTCTTCGCCAACAAAGATTTCTCAGGAGTTGTTTTGGTGATTTCCTCAAATGTGGACACAGTCATGTGTCTTACACCATTTGTGGTGGGTTTATACTTACGAATACCCATTGTGATTCCCTCCTCTAATTCATCTCTTCAGACTATTCAAGGCCTTCGAAAATCTCGATTGACTTGCTGTCTTCCGTCAACTCAACGATGGCTTTTTTCCAATCTGCACGCTTGCCTTCATATCGGCCTTGTCGCTTGATTTTGCCATTCATGTTCATTGTGTTTACTTTTTTGACACGAACACCGAAAATTGTTTCAACTGCATTCTTGATCTCTGTCTTGTTTGCAGTTTTTTCAACAACAAATGTATATTTGTTTAGTGCCATTGCATCCATGCTTTGTTCAGTTACTACCGGTTTTCGAATGATATCATGTGGATTTCGCATTATGCGTACACCTCCTCAACTTTTCGTACAGCTGCCTCAGTAATAATGAAGCTGTCGTTGTTCAAGATGTCATAAACATTTAGCGTATTCACCAAGGTTGTTTCAACATTCGGCAAGTTTTTTGCCGATTTGATAACTGCATCATCCTTTTCTGCAAGTACGATCAATGTTTTCTTTCCGACTTCCAGATTTTTCAGAACTGCGGCCATAGCTTTTGTCTTTGGCGCTTCAAACGTCAAAGTGTCCAAAACCTTCAATTCTGCGTCTTGTACTTTAGAAGTCAATGCAGATTTCATCGCCAATTGTCGCACTTTACGGTTGATTCGATAGCTGTAATCGCGTGGTTTTGGAGCAAATACAGTACCACCGCCGACCCAGTTAGGAGATCTGGTAGAGCCTTGACGTGCTCGGCCTGTTCCTTTTTGTCTCCATGGCTTACGACCACCACCGCGAACTTCTCCGCGTGATTTCGCAGATTGCGTTCCTTGGCGCTTGTTCGCAAGAAGAGATTTTACCGCTTCATATACGGCATGTTCATTTACTTCGATCCCGAATACGTTATCGTTCAATTCGATTTCACCAACCGATTGACCTGAAACGTTATATAATGCTACCTTAGCCATTCAGAACCCTCCTTTCGTCTTCGCGTTTTATTTCGTTTTTACTGTCGCTTTTAAAGTAAGCATGCCACCCTTAGGGCCTGGCAACGCGCCTTTGACTAACAGCATGTTGTTTTCTTCGTCCACTTTCACGATTTCCAAATTCTGAACCGTTACTTTCACATGACCCATCTGCCCTGGCAATTTTTTGCCTTTGAATACGCGAGATGGAGATGAGGAAGAACCCATTGAACCTGGTGCTCGGTGATAGTGAGAACCGTGAGACATTGGTCCACGCGATTGATTGTGTCGCTTGATTGTACCCGAGAATCCTTTACCTTTAGAGATTCCCGTTGCATCAATATGATCGCCTTCAGTAAATACTGCAACGCTGATCTCTTGACCCAATTCAAACGCCTCAACATCGTCCAACGCAAATTCTTTCAAAACTCGTTTGTAAGCAACACCAGCTTTTGCATAATGTCCTTTTTTTGGTTGGTTGATGTTTTTCTCTTTGATTTCGCCAAAACCGACTTGGATCGCATTGTATCCATCTGTTTCGACCGTTTTCTTTTGCACAACTACCATTGGCTTTGCTTCAATTACTGTTACTGGGACTACGTCGCCTGCTTCAGTAAAAATCTGCGTCATGCCAACTTTCTTTCCAACAATACCTTTCATTTTACACCTCCAAGTTTCTTACAGCGGATTGTTTCCACAATCATCCTAAGAGCAGAGTGGATGTGCTTCCAATCTCTTAGTTGCCTATAGTTTGATTTCGATATCGACACCAGCCGGTAAATTTAACTTCATCAACGCATCTACCGTTTTCGGTGTTGGTTGAAGAATGTCAATCAATCGTTTGTGTGTCCGTTGTTCAAATTGCTCACGAGAATCTTTGTACTTGTGTACGGCACGAATTACCGTGATAATTTCTTTTTCCGTTGGTAGCGGCACGGGACCAGAAACAGCAGCACCAGTACGTTTAGCAGTGTCAACAATCTTTTTCGCGGACTCATCTAGCACTTTATGATCATAAGCCTTTAATCGAATTCGAATCTTTTGTTTTGCCATTTGCCTTTTCCTCCTTTATCGCATGTTTTTTTTCATACGACATGGGTTCACCAATCAACGCTACCAGGTGTTCCGTGAGTGTTAAGAAAAACGCTCACATCAGTGAATCCAATCGCCCGGTTTTAAACCGAACATTCTCCGCAAGAATTTTCCTGCTTTCGCAGCCACCTCTTGCATCATCGCATGTCTATATATCTGAACTCGGTCCCCCGAGTTGCAGGCATTAAAAAAAGCCATAATGGGGCAAGGACACACTCGTCCTCTCTACGGCTTACTCCCCATTGCAAGCTCACCACTTGGGCTGCTTGTTAGTCATCTTCATTTAATTTCTCACAACTATTAAATTATAGCCCGGATGCTCGCAAAAAGCAAGCCCCAGGCTATAATATTACAGTTATTTAACATTTATCAAGTTTGCTTGATAAAATTTCTTATTGAATGATCTTAGTTACAACGCCGGAAGCGACTGTACGTCCGCCTTCACGAACTGCAAATCGAAGTCCTTCTTCCATCGCGATCGGGTGAATCATTTCGATCGAGAATGTTGCGTTGTCACCAGGCATACACATTTCAACACCCTCTTGAAGAGAGATTGCACCAGTGATGTCTGTTGTACGGAAGTAGAATTGAGGACGGTAACCGTTGAAGAATGGAGTATGACGTCCACCCTCTTCTTTTGTCAACACGTAAACTTCTGCTTCAAATTTTGTATGAGGATGAATTGTTCCTGGTTTTGCCAATACTTGGCCACGCTCAACGTCATCACGTTGAACACCACGAAGCAATGCGCCGATGTTGTCGCCTGCACGACCTTCATCTAACAATTTACGGAACATTTCAACTCCGGTACAAACTGACATTGTAGGCTCATCTTGCAAACCAACAATAGCTACTTGATCTTGAACACGAACGATACCACGCTCAACACGGCCGGTAACAACTGTACCACGACCTGTGATTGAGAATACATCCTCGATTGGCATCAAGAACGGCTTGTCGATATCTCGCTCAGGCGCTTCGATTTTTTCATCGACTGCTGCCATCAATTCAAGAATCTTGTCTCCCCACTCGCTTGTAGGATCTTCCAATGCTTTCAAAGCAGAACCGATTACTACGGCAGCTTCGTCTCCATCGTACTCGTATTCGCCCAAAAGCTCACGAATTTCCATTTCTACCAATTCCAAAAGCTCGTCGTCGTCTACCATGTCCGCTTTGTTCATGAATACAACGATCTCAGGAACGCCTACCTGACGAGACAAAAGGATATGCTCGCGTGTTTGAGGCATTGGGCCGTCTGCTGCAGAACATACCAAGATCGCGCCGTCCATTTGAGCAGCACCAGTGATCATGTTCTTAACGTAATCGGCATGACCTGGGCAATCCACGTGTGCGTAGTGACGATTTTCAGTCTCGTACTCAACGTGTGCTGTCGAGATTGTGATTCCACGCTCTCGCTCTTCAGGTGCCTTGTCAATGTTATCAAATGCAACCGCTTCACCAGTTCCCAATCGTTCGTGAAGAACACGAGTGATTGCTGCAGTCAAAGTTGTTTTACCATGATCGACGTGACCGATCGTTCCGACATTTACATGTGGTTTGTTACGTTCAAAATGTTGTTTTCCCATGATTATCCTCCTAAAAAAGCTCTATATTTTTCCTTCCATAATCTTCTCTGCAATACTCTTTGGAACAGCTTCGAAATGATCCAATTCCATAGAGTAGTTACCACGACCTTGGGTCATGGAACGAAGATCTGTCGCATATCCGAACATTTCAGATAACGGCACATAGCATTGAATTTCCTTAACTCCGAAACGATCGCCAAAGCTTTCGATGCGGCCACGGCGTGATGAAACATCACCCATAACATCACCCATATACTCTTCAGGAACCGTTACTTCTACTTTCATGTATGGCTCCAAAAGTGTTGGATTCGCTTTTTGCATACCTTTTTTAAATGCCATTGAACCGGCAATTTTAAAGGCCATCTCAGATGAATCGACATCATGATATGATCCGTCATACAATGTAACGCGGAAGTCTGAAACAGGGAATCCCGCAAGAACACCGTTTGCAGATGCTTCAACAATACCATTGTTGACAGCCGGGATGTACTCACGAGGAACCGCGCCACCCTTGATTGCATCTACGAATTCATAACCAGCACCTGGTTCCAATGGCTCCATGATGATTTTAACGTGACCATATTGTCCCTTACCACCAGATTGCTTCGCATACTTCATATCCACTTCAGTTTTTGTTGTAATGGATTCTTTATACGCAACCTGAGGAGCACCAACATTGGCTTCCACTTTAAACTCTCGAAGCAAACGATCAACAATGATTTCCAAGTGAAGTTCGCCCATGCCCGCAATAATCGTTTGTCCCGTATCTTCATCCGTATAGGTACGGAATGTAGGATCCTCTTCCGCCAACTTTTGAAGACCGATACCCATCTTATCTTGACCTGCCTTTGTTCGTGGCTCAATCGCTACGGCAATAACAGGATCAGGGAATACCATGGATTCAAGAATTACTGGATGCTTTTCTTCACATAAAGTATCGCCTGTTGTTGTTACTTTCAAACCAACTGCAGCAGCGATATCCCCGGCATACACCATTGGGATTTCTTCACGAGAGTTCGCATGCATCTGAAGGATACGGCCAATTCTCTCTTTCTTGCCTTTCGTTGAGTTGAATACGTAGCTGCCTTTTTCCAAGGTACCAGAGTACACACGGAAGAAAGAAAGCTTTCCAACAAATGGGTCAGTCATGATTTTGAAAGCCAAAGCAGCAAACGGCTCTTCATCAGAAGCGTGCTTTTCGATTTCATCACCTGAATCTGGATCTTCCCCTTTAATGGCAGGAACGTCCAATGGTGATGGCATATACTCGAGAATCGCATCCAATAAAAGCTTAACACCTTTATTTTTATATGCAGATCCACACATAACCGGGAAGATTTTACAACCGATTGTTGCTGTTCGGATACCTTCTTTGATCTCAGCTTCAGTCAAATCGATACCTTCTAGGTATTTTTCCATCAATTCTTCGTCATGCTCTGAAATCGATTCAATCATCTTCTCGCGAAATTCTTGTGCTTTTTCCATATGATCTTCTGGAATTTCACGTTCTTCAATTTCTTGACCAATCTCATCAATATAGTAGTACGCCTTCATTTTTACAAGGTCAATGATTGCATTGAAATCTTCTTCTGTTCCAATCGGTAATTGGATCGGAACAACATTGGCTTTCAATCGTGCTTCCATTGTTTCCACTGAGTAATAGAAGTTCGCACCCATTTTGTCCATCTTATTTACGAAGCAAATACGAGGAACGCTATACTTATCCGCTTGTCTCCAAACGGTTTCTGTTTGAGGTTCAACCCCTTGTTTCGCATCATACAACGCGACTGCACTATCCAGTACGCGAAGTGATCGTTCAACTTCAACAGTGAAGTCAACGTGGCCTGGTGTATCGATGATGTTAATTCTCGTTCCATTCCAGAACGTCGTCGTCGCAGCGGAAGTAATCGTAATTCCACGCTCTTGCTCTTGCTCCATCCAGTCCATTTGTGACGCGCCATCATGCGTTTCACCAATTTTATGGGTTTTGCCTGAGTAGAACAGAATTCGTTCCGTTGCGGTCGTCTTTCCCGCATCGATATGAGCCATGATGCCGATATTTCGTGTGTCTTTCAACGAATACTCTCTAGGCATCTCACTACTCCTTTCTACATCCTAACCAACCATAGCAAACCCGGGCATCATTGATGCCCAGGTTTCTATGAAACTACCATCTATAATGTGCAAACGCCTTGTTCGCATCAGCCATTTTATGCTGGTCTTCTCTTTTCTTAACAGAAGCTCCTGCATTATTAGCTGCGTCCAAGATCTCTTTTGCCAAACGCTCGCGCATTGTACGCTCGCCACGCTTGCGGCTGTATCCTACCAACCAACGAAGCCCTAGTGTCTGACGACGCTTAGGTCGAACTTCCATTGGCACTTGGTAAGTCGCACCACCGACACGGCGTGCTTTTACTTCCAATACAGGCATGATGTTTGCTAACGCTTTGTAGAAAACCTCAAGAGGCTCTTCTCCAGATTTCTCTTTGACAATCTCAAACGCGCCATAAACAATTGCTTGAGCCGTTCCTTTTTTACCGTCTAGCATAACACTATTAATCAACTTCGATACAATCACGTCGTTGTATAGTGGATCTGCCATGATCTTTCTTACTGGCACATGTCCTTTTCTTGGCACTTTCTTCCCTCCTTAATCTTACATTAAATCATAGGTACTCGACTGATTTCGTCGTGCGTGCTTAGTGTAACAAATACTGGGCATATGCCTGTGTATATTGTTAACTAAGAGCAGTTTCGCACTACTTCTTAGGTCTTTTCGCACCGTACTTTGATCGAGCTTGACGACGTGCTTCTACACCAGATGTATCCAAAGTTCCTCGGACAACATGGTATCGAACGCCGGGAAGGTCTTTAATACGACCACCACGAATCAACACAACACTATGTTCTTGTAGGTTGTGACCAATTCCTGGAATGTACGCAGTAACTTCCTCACCATTAGTCAGACGTACCCTCGCGATTTTACGTAGCGCTGAGTTCGGTTTTTTCGGAGTAACCGTTTTTACCGACGTACAAACACCGCGTTTCTGTGGCGAGTAGCTCATCGTTCCCGCTTGTTTCAAAGAGTTGAAACCTACGTTTAGATGACGTGACGTTGACACATTCACTTTGCTCTTTCTGCCTTGTTTTACCAATTGGTTAATTGTAGGCATTGTTTTGTGCACCTCCTTGCATCATTTGATTATTGCAACTGAAGCAGCTCCAACTTCAATTCCACAAGCCGTTCCCAGCTCTTTCATAGAATCGACGAAGATTACTTCAAGATTTGCCTTATGGCAGAGTTCTAATATTGGATTCTTCACTTTCCCATCCGCATCTTTTGCCAGATAAACTCGCACCACTTGGCCTGTGGCTATGGCGCGACGGGTTTGTTTCATACCCACTATTTTATTTGCTTCCTTAAGATGCTTTAAGTCCATTGAGAACCTCCTTGCATGAAAATCGAAGGAGCATTATGCTCCTCCAATACATCAACTTTATCAGTGTATCATCAGACTGTATGGGTGTCAACATTAACCGATAATTTCATCAATCAATGATTGCTCTTCCAAAACATTCGGCTCATACTCAACTTGAAGTCCAACCTTTCGATATCGATCCAAACCGGTACCAGCCGGGATCAAGTTACCGATGATGACATTTTCTTTCAATCCCACCAAGTGGTCGGTCTTTCCTTTAATCGCCGCATCCGTTAAGACACGAGTCGTTTCCTGGAAGGAAGCGGAAGACAAGAATGATTCAGTTGCAAGGGAAGCTTTCGTAATCCCCAACAAAACGCGATCGCAAGTCGTTGGTTCCAGCCCCTTCTCAATCAGTTCACGATTCTTCGCTTCAAACTTCAAGCGAGCAACAAAGCTACCCGGCAAGAATTCCGAATCTCCAGGCTCATCAATTTTCACCTTATTCAACATTTGGCGAACAATGACTTCAACGTGCTTATCATTGATATCTACACCCTGAAGTTTGTATACACGCTGAACCTCTTGAATAATATAATTTTGAACACCTTGAACACCCTTGATTCGTAGAAGATCATGCGGATTCAAAGAACCTTCCGTCAATGATTCACCTGCTTCAACCATGTCGCCATCCTTCTTGCAAAGGCGAGCGCCAAATGGAATTCCGTAGGTTTTTGCTTCCCCTTCGTTATCGGTTACCGTAATTTCACGCTTGTCGCCCAAGTCGCCAATCATAACCGTACCTGTAAGGTCGGAAATAATGGCCAAGCCCTTAGGCTTTCTTCCCTCGAAAAGTTCCTCGACACGCGGAAGACCTTGGGTGATATCACCACCAGCGACACCGCCGGTATGGAAGGTACGCATGGTCAACTGGGTACCCGGCTCACCGATGGATTGCGCCGCGATAATTCCGACTGCTTCACCAACATTGACGGCTCCACCTGTTGCCAAGTTTTGTCCGTAACAAGTTCCACAAACACCTTGTTTCGACTCACAAGTCAATACGGAACGAATTTCCACCTCTTCAATTCCGGCGGCAACAATCTTATCCGCCATTTCAGTTGTGATATATCCATTCTTCTTAACAAGTACTTCTTTTGTTTTTGGATGAACCAACTCATTGACAGAATATCTTCCGGCAATTCGTTCTTCCAATTTTTCAATCATGGCATTGTCGTCAACAAAAGCACGAGCAATAATTCCTTTTGTCGAACCACAATCATCTTCACGAATAATAATTTCTTGACTGACATCAACAAGACGACGAGTCAAATATCCTGAATCGGCAGTACGAAGAGCGGTATCTGTCAGACCCTTTCTCGCTCCGTTAGAGGAGATAAAGAATTCCAAAACGGAAAGTCCTTCGGAGAAGGATGCCCGAACCGGAATCTCGACGGTATGACCGGAAGCATTGGCCATCAAGCCACGCATGCCGGCAAGCTGTCGGATCTGAGCTTTCGAACCACGGGCTCCGGAGTTCGCCATGATCTGAATGTTATTTAATGGATCGAGGCTATCCATCAAGGCTTCTGTAACCTTGTCTGTCGTATCACCCCAAATTCGAATAACATTGTTGTAGCGTTCTTCCTCTGATATCAAACCACGTCGATAGGCGCGTTCATATTTTTCCACTTCAATTTCGGCCTCGGCCAAAAGAGGTTTTTTCTCTGGCGGTACATTGATATCGCTAAAGGCGATCGTAATGGCACCAATGGTTGAATAGTGGAAGCCCATTTCCTTGATATGATCCAAGGTTACAGCCGTAATCATATTGCCGTGAACACGGAAGCAACGTTCAATGATATTTGACAACATCTTTTTGTCGACCAAAACATCAACTTCCATATTGTAATTTCCATCTGCACGATCAATAAATCCAAGATCCTGTGGGATATCCTTATTGAAAATAAATCGACCCACGGTAGACTCTACCAACTTACCACGATCACCAGCAGACCTCTTCACACGCACTTTTACCTTAGCATGCAGACCCACTTTTTTCGTTAAATAAGCCATCATCATCTCGTCATAATCCGAGAAAACCATACCCTCGCCCGCTTCTCCATCAATTTCCATGGTTAGGTAGTAGGCGCCCAAGATCATATCCTGGGTAGGTGTAGTAATTGGATGACCTGCCTGAGGAGCCAAGATATTATTGATGGACAACATCATAAATCGAGACTCAGCCTGAGCTTCAGCAGAAAGCGGAACGTGGACAGCCATCTGATCACCATCAAAATCGGCATTGTAGGCTGTACATACCAATGGATGCAACTTGATCGCTTTTCCATCTACCACTACTGGTTCAAAGGCTTGAATGCCCAATCTATGCAAGGTAGGTGCACGGTTCAAAAGTACCGTATGCCCCTTGATTACTTCTTCAAGAATTGGCCAAACCAAAGGTTTTACTTTCTCGACAATGCGTTTTGCACCCTTGATGTTATGGGCATGTCCCTGTTCAACAAGCTCTTTCATTACGAAAGGTTTAAACAGCTCCAGGGCCATTTTTTTCGGCAATCCACATTGATAGAATTTTAATTCTGGTCCAACAACGATAACCGAACGACCCGAGTAGTCAACCCGTTTACCCAAAAGGTTTTGACGGAATCGACCCTGCTTTCCTTTCAACATATCAGAAAGGGATTTCAAAGGTCTGTTGCCAGGTCCTGTTACAGGACGGCCCCGACGACCATTGTCAATCAAGGCATCAACAGCCTCTTGCAGCATTCGTTTCTCATTGCGAACAATGATGCTCGGCGCATTCAAAGACAAAAGACGATTTAATCGGTTGTTGCGGTTGATCACACGTCGATACAAATCATTCAAATCCGAAGTTGCAAAACGGCCACCATCCAATTGAACCATCGGACGAAGATCTGGCGGAATCACTGGAATTGCTTCAAGAACCATCCACTCCGGCTTATTACCCGATGTCCGGAAGGCTTCAATCACTTCTAATCGACGAATGATTTTTACCTTTTTCTGTCCAGAACTCGTTTTTAAATCAGCTTTCAATTGCTTAGCTTGTTGCACCAATTCAACTCTTTGCAACAATTCCTTAACAGATTCAGCACCCATGCCCGCTCGGAATGTATTTCCGAATTGATCATAAGCTTCCGCAAATTCGCGTTCTGTTAAGATTTGTTTGTATTGTAGATTGGTATCTCCTGGATCCAAGACTACATAAGCTGCAAAATACAAGACACGTTCCAAAGAACGAGGCGACATGTCCAAGGTTAATCCCATTCGAGATGGGATTCCCTTGAAGTACCAGATATGCGAAACAGGAGCGGCCAATTTGATATGGCCCATTCTCTCTCGTCGCACCTTCGCCTTTGTTACCTCAACGCCACAGCGATCACATACGACCCCTTTGTAGCGAACTCGTTTATATTTACCACAATGACATTCCCAATCCTTCGTCGGTCCAAAAATCTTCTCACAGAACAATCCGTCTTTTTCCGGTTTTAGCGTTCTGTAGTTGATTGTTTCAGGTTTTTTAACTTCGCCCCGCGACCAACTTAAGATCTTTTCTGGAGACGCCAATCCAATTCGTATTGCCTCGATATTACTGAAATCGAACAAGAAGCTTCTCTCCTTCCATCAACCCGTTACTCAGGTTTTTTTTCCAATTGTGCAACGCCAGATTCTAGAGAAAAATCTGTCGGTGACTGAATCTCTGTATCATCGTCCTTAAGTTCAACCATTGATTCATCTTTTCCGATCAAGGTGATATCCAATGCCAAACTCTGCAATTCCTTAATCAATACTTTGAAAGATTCAGGGATGCCAGGTTCTGGAATGTTTTCTCCCTTGACAATGGCTTCATAGGTTTTAACACGACCCACAACATCATCCGACTTCACAGTCAAAATCTCTTGAAGTGTATGTGCAGCACCGTATGCCTCAAGGGCCCAAACTTCCATCTCACCAAAACGCTGACCACCAAATTGCGCCTTGCCGCCCAAAGGCTGCTGCGTAACAAGAGAGTAAGGTCCGGTTGAACGAGCATGAATCTTGTCGTCAACCAAATGGTGAAGTTTCAGCATATACATATATCCGACCGTAACCCGATTATCAAACGGATCTCCAGATCGTCCATCACGCAATTGAATCTTACCGTCGCTAGGCAAGCCAGCTTGAGTCAATGCGTCGATAATATCCGAGTGCTTAGCTCCGTCAAATACTGGAGTGGCAACATGCCAACCCAAGGCTTTCGCGGCCATACCAAGATGCACCTCAAGAACCTGTCCAATATTCATACGCGATGGTACGCCCAATGGGTTCAAAACAACATCCAAAGGTCTTCCATCTGGCAAGAACGGCATATCTTCTTCAGGAAGAACACGAGAGATAACACCCTTGTTACCATGACGTCCACACATCTTATCGCCTACTTGAATCTTACGTTTCGTTGCAATATACACACGAACCGTCTCATTAATGCCTGCTCCCATCTCATCGCCGTTTTTGCGAGTAAAGACCTGAACATCCACAATGATTCCTTCTTCACCGTGAGGAACGCGTAAAGAGGTATCTCGCACTTCTCGCGCTTTCTCACCGAAGATGGCACGCAAAAGACGTTCTTCTGCAGTCAGTTCCGTTTCACCCTTTGGTGTTACTTTACCGACCAAAATATCCCCAGGGAAAACTTCAGCACCAATGCGAATAATCCCACGCTCATCGATATCTTTCAAGGCGTCGTCTCCGACGTTTGGAATATCTCGTGTAATTTCTTCTGGTCCCAACTTCGTATCTCGAGACTCACAAGAATACTCTTCGATATGAACCGATGTCAATACATCATTTTTTACAAGTCTTTCATTCAGAAGAATGGCATCCTCGTAGTTATAACCTTCCCAAGTCATAAAGCCAATCAAAAGGTTCTTGCCAAGTCCCAACTCACCCATGTCGGTGGATGGACCATCGGCCAAAACAGTTCCCTTGACCACAACTTCCCCAACGTGAACAATTGGACGTTGGTTCATGCAAGTTCCCTGATTCGATCGTTTAAACTTAGTCAGCTTGTATACGTCTACTGCGCCGTCCACGTCTCGTCGAACAATAATGCGATTTGCATCAACGCGTTCAACAACACCCGCTTTCTTGGCAATCTTTACAACACCAGAGTCAAATGCTGCTTTATGCTCCATACCTGTGCCGATTACCGGCGCTTCTGTTACCAAAAGAGGTACAGCCTGACGCTGCATGTTGGCACCCATCAAGGCACGGTTGGCATCATCATTTTCCAGGAATGGAATCATGGCCGTCGCCACAGAAACAACCTGGCGAGGAGAAACGTCCATATAGTCCACTTCATGCTTATCAACTGCATCAAATGCACCGTTAATCGCACGGACAGATACTTTCTTGTTGAGGAAGATACCATTTTCGTCCAAAGGCTCGTTAGCCTGAGCGATAATAAATCGATCTTCCACATCAGCGGTCAAGTAATCAATTTCACCCGTCAATGAGCCTTTTGATTTATCAACACGACGATATGGTGTCTCAACAAAACCATATTCATTGATCTGTGCATAGGTTGCTAGTGAAGAGATCAAACCGATATTCGGTCCCTCTGGGGATTCGATCGGACACATCCGCCCATAATGGGAGTGATGGACATCACGAACCTCAAAGCCCGCTCGGTCTCTAGACAGTCCGCCTGGACCCAATGCAGACATACGTCGCTTGTTGGTTAACTCAGCCAGCGGATTGTTTTGATCCATAAATTGAGACAACTGCGAGCTACCAAAGAATTCTTTGATCGCTGCGCTGACAGGACGAATGTTGATCAAGGCTTGAGGATCCATTCCCTCGCCGTCTTGAATCGTCATACGTTCTTTCACGACACGTTCCATTCGAGACAAGCCAATACGGAATTGATTCTGCAAAAGCTCACCAACTGAACGGACACGACGATTGCCCAAATGGTCAATATCATCTTTATTTCCAATGCCGTCAAATAAGTTGAATTCATAGTTGATTGTGGATAAAATATCCCCAATTGTAATTTGACGAGGAGAAAGTTTTCGAATATTCATTCGAACCAATTCCTTTAATTCTTCCTCATCCTGCGCCTGCTCCATCAATTCCTTCATTGCTGGATAGTAAAGTCTTTCCCGCAATCCGAATTCTCCGAAATCAAATGAAACATCAAATGCTGATGGATCAACAAATTGATTGCCAATCACCTTAACGATCCGATCTTCAATTTTCACATGGACCGTGTGAATACCAGCTGCTTCAATTGCTTCTGCCTGCGCCATTGAAACAATGTCACCTTCTTCAATCAGGATTTCACCTGTATTGGAGTCTGCAAGAGTTTCGGCCATTTTTAAGCCGATAATCCGAGTTGACAAAGCCAATTTTTTATTAAATTTATAGCGTCCTACCTTTGCCAAGTCATATCGTCTGAATTCAAAGAATAATGAATTGATCAAAGACTTCGCACTTTCCACTGTTGGCGGTTCACCCGGTCTAAGCCGCTTGTAAACTTCCAACAATCCTTCCTCTTCAGTAGAGGTTGTGTCCTTCTCGAGTGTTTTTAACAATTGCTCTGATTCGCCCAACAGATCAATGATTTCTTGATCAGTTCCAAATCCAAACATACGCAAAATTACCGTGATTGGCAATTTTCTTGTGCGGTCTACGCGAGCATAGACAATACCATTCGCATCAGTTTCATATTCCAACCATGCGCCACGATTTGGTATCACTGTTGATGAAAACAATGATTTACCTGTTCGCTCTTCCAAGGTAGCTGAATAGTAAACCCCTGGCGATCGAACCAATTGACTAACAATAACACGTTCCGCACCATTGATGATAAACGTTCCGTTTTCTGTCATCAATGGGAATTCACCCATATAAACAGTCCGCTCACGCACTTCTCCGGTTTCCCGTTTCACCAATTGCACCTTGGCATTCAAAGATGTGGAATAGGTCGCATCTCTTTCCTTCGCTTCTTCCACCGAATACTTTGGTTCCGGCGCTAGTTCAAATCCTGTAAACTCAAGTACCAAATCCCCTGTGTAATCCTCGATCGGCGAGATATCATTGAAGGCCTCTTGTAACCCTTCCGTCACGAACCAATTATAGGATCGCTTCTGGATTTCGATTAAATTCGGCATCTCAATAACATCGTCAATCTTTGCGAAACTCATCCGTTCCCGCTTGCCATACTTCACAGGATGCATCATCGACTTCACCCCTTTTTTGATCTATAAACCATTGACTTTCACTGCTTTTTTTCAAAAAAATAAACCGCGATAAGTCATTCCTTACGCAGTTTATAATGCTATCATAGCCGAACCATTTTGTCAAACCATAATGAAGAAAAAAAGCGAAGCTTTACGCTTCGCTTAATCCTACTTAATTTCTGCAGAACCGCCTGCAGCTTCGATTGCTTCTTTCAATTTTTCTGCTTCAGCTTTTGGCAAAGCTTCTTTTACTGGTGCAGGAGCGCCATCAACCAATGCTTTTGCTTCTTTAAGACCCAAACCAGTTGCTTCACGAACTGCTTTGATTACTTTGATTTTACCAGATCCAGCACTAGTCAAGATAACGTCAAATTCTGTTTTCTCTTCTACTGCCGCGCCTGCTGCCGCGCCCGCTGCCATCATCATTGGTGCAGATGCAGTTACGTCGAATTCTTCTTCCAAAGCCTTCACTAGATCGTTTAGTTCCAATACAGATAATTCTTTTACTTCATCAATAAACTTTTGAATTTTTTCACTCATTGTAATATCCTCCGTTTTTAAATTATTCAGCGTCTTGCGCTACTTCTGTTTCCACTGGAGCTGCCTCAACTGGCGCTTCTCCACCCTCTTCTTGCTTTTCGGCAATTGCTTTTGCAACTCGTGCCAATTTTGAAATTGGTGAATTCAATGCAATAACCAAACGAGTAAGAAGAATCTCTTTCGTTGGTAAGTTGGCAATTTCAGTGATTTTCTCAAGTCCCATCACTTCACCAGCCACAACACCTGCTTTCAATTCCAAAGCCTTGTGCTTCTCAGCAAATTCCTTGGTAATGCGGGCAGCCGTTACTTCGTCTGCACAGAATGCAACGCCGTTTGGTCCTTTTAGGAACTCAGACATGCCTTCAAATCCTGCAGCTGCAAATGCAAAGCGCATCATGTTGTTTTTGTACACCTTGTATTCAATCCCAGCCTCACGGTAATTGTTTCGTAATTCCGTTACTTCTTCGACATTCAATCCGCGGTAATTAACCAAAACAACAGAAGTTGCTGCTTCGATTTTTGTTTGGATCTCTTGTACTTTCGCCTTTTTTTGTTCTAAAACTGTAGTTGAACTCATAAAGGTTTCCACCTCCTTGTCGTGTATTTTCATTCCATCAAAAAAGCCTTCCCCGCAGTCGCGAGAAAGGCTGAATGTGCATCGTTAGACGCTCAACAACATCCTCGGCAGGATTCTTATCACCCAATGGGCCCCTGCTATCTGCGGAAAAATGTGAACCAAGTGATACTATATCACATTGGTTATTGATTTGTCAAAATTATAGTTCCATCAATTTTGCGCCGTTCAATCGAACCGATGGTCCCATTGTACTTGTCAACGCAACACTTCGTAGGTAACGACCTTTTGCAGCAGACGGACGCGCTTTTACAATCGCTCTCATCATCGCTTCAAAGTTTGCCGTGATCTTCTCTTCGCCGAAAGAAGCTCGTCCCACTGGAACGTGAATGATATTTGTTTTGTCAACTCGGTACTCAACCTTACCAGCTTTGATCTCATTGATCGCTTTGGCAACATCGAAAGTAACCGTGCCTGACTTTGGATTCGGCATTAAACCTTTTGGTCCCAATACTCGACCCAAACGGCCAACAACACCCATCATATCTGGAGTTGCAATTACCGCGTCAAATTCAAACCAGTTTTCTTTTTGGATTTTCTCCATGTACTCTTCAGCACCGAAAAAATCTGCGCCGGCTTCTTCAGCCTCTTTTAGTTTATCGCCTTTTGCGAAAACCAAAACGCGCTTTGTTTTGCCCGTTCCGTGAGGAAGAACCATCGCACCACGGACTTGTTGATCCGCGTGTCGAGAGTCAACACCCAATTTTACATGAAGTTCAATGGTTTCATCAAATTTCGCTTTCGCGTTTTGAAGTACCAATTGAATCGCTTCAGCAGTATCGTATTGCTTTGTGTTATCGATTGCTTTTACAGCATCTGCATAACGTTTACCTTTTTTTGCCATTCTAATTTCCTCCTTCGTGGTGTTAGCGGTTTAAGACCTCCCACAGGTTTCCTAGTCTTCTACAACAATTCCCATACTTCTCGCAGTACCTGCGATCATACGCATTGCAGCTTCGATAGACGCAGCGTTTAGGTCTGGCATTTTCAATTCCGCGATTTCGCGAACTTGTGCCGAGCTAACCGTTGCAACCTTAGTCTTGTTTGGTTCACCTGAACCAGACTCAATGCCTGCAGCTTTCTTTAGAAGAACAGCCGCTGGTGGTGTTTTTGTGATGAAAGAAAATGATCGATCTGCGAAGACCGTTAAAACAACTGGTATAATTAATCCTGCTTGATCTGCTGTTTTTGCGTTGAATTCTTTACAGAATCCCATGATGTTAACACCATGTGGACCCAACGCTGTACCAACAGGCGGTGCAGGAGTTGCTTTTCCAGCTGGAATTTGTAGTTTTACAATTGCTTGTACTTTTTTAGCCATGTTGCACCTCCTCGTTACTTATAGTTTTTCGACTTGACTAAATGTCAATTCTGTTAAAGTTTCTCGACCAAACATTGAAATATAGACTTTTACCTTCTGTTGGTCATTGTTGATACTCTCGACAGCACCCATAAAATTCTCGAATGGACCCGACATGACCTTGACTTGATCGCCCACAACAAAATCCACCGATACGACTTCTTGAAGTCCCATTCGGCGCATCTCTTCATCTGTCAACGGAATCGGTTTTGATCCCGGGCCAACAAATCCAGTTACACCGGCCGTATTGCGCACAATGTACCATGTCTTATCATTCATAATCATCTTAACGAGCACATAGCCAGGAAACTTTTTGCGTTCCTTAACCACGCGCTTGCCGTCTTTAACTTCAACAACTTCTTCCATCGGCACGCTGACCTCTTCTAGCTGGTCTTCCATGCCTCGGTTTTCAACCATTTTTTCAATGTTTTTTTTCACCTTATTCTCGTGACCAGAATAAGTATGAACGACATACCATTTTCCAGTGCTTTCAGTCATCTTCATCAACCTTCCCTACGTTTGGTTAGGCACCGATTATCAGTGAAAGCAATCCATGCATGATCGTGTCCAGAAGCCAAATCAAAACAGCCATTCCTATTGAAACAAAAATGACGACACCTGTCTTTTTGATCAGTTCTGGACGAGTTGGCCAAGAAACCTTCTTGATTTCTGAACGGAAACCTTTCCAAAAACTCGTTTTCTTTTTACCTTGAACTTGAGTTGCCATGTCATCACATCCTCAATCGTTTTTTGTACCTATTTTGTCTCTTTGTGCACCGTATGCTTCTTGCAGAAACGGCAATATTTACGAACTTCCATTCGATCCGGATGCTGTTTCTTGTTTTTTGTTGTGTTGTAATTGCGTTGCTTGCATTCGGTACATGCTAACGTTACTTTTTCTCTCATCTAAAACACCTCCCTAGGTATAATTCTTGTCGGATTTATCTCTCCAGATAGAAATACCCAGTCTTTACTACACCACTCAATAAAAGTTATCATAGTCGACTGGGGATGTCAAGCATTTCAATCATTTAAAAAGGGCCAAGAGTAAAACTCCCGGCCCTTCTATCCAAAGCTTACTCGATGATCTTTGTTACAACACCAGAAGCGACTGTACGTCCGCCTTCACGAACAGCAAATCGTAGTCCTTCTTCCATGGCGATCGGGTGAATCATTTCGATCGAGAATGTTGCGTTGTCACCAGGCATACACATTTCAACACCCTCTTGAAGAGAGATTGCACCCGTGATGTCTGTTGTGCGGAAATAGAATTGAGGACGATATCCGTTGAAGAATGGGGTATGACGCCCACCCTCTTCTTTTGTCAATACATATACTTCGCCTTCAAATTTTGTATGAGGATGGATGGTTCCCGGCTTTGCCAATACTTGACCACGCTCTACGTCATCACGTTGAACGCCACGAAGCAAGGCACCGATGTTGTCGCCTGCACGACCTTCATCCAACAATTTTCTGAACATCTCAACGCCTGTACAAACAGACATTGTCGGTTCTTCTTTCAAACCAACGATCGCTACTTGATCTTGAACACGGACAATTCCACGTTCAACACGACCAGTAACAACTGTACCACGACCCGTGATTGAGAATACATCCTCGATTGGCATCAGGAATGGCTTGTCAATATCACGCTCAGGCGCTTCAATTTTTTCATCAACGGCTGCCATCAATTCAATGATGCCGTCGCCCCATTTACTTGAAGGGTCTTCCAATGCTTTCAATGCTGAGCCAATCACTACGGCCGCTTCGTCACCATCATATTCGTACTCGCTTAACAAATCGCGAATTTCCATTTCTACCAATTCCAAAAGCTCGTCGTCGTCTACCATGTCAGCTTTATTCATAAATACAACGATCTCAGGAACACCTACCTGACGAGACAAAAGAATATGCTCGCGTGTTTGAGGCATTGGGCCATCTGCTGCAGAACATACTAGAATCGCACCGTCCATTTGAGCGGCACCGGTAATCATGTTCTTTACGTAGTCGGCATGACCTGGGCAATCCACATGTGCATAGTGGCGATTTTCCGTCTCATACTCAACGTGTGCTGTAGAGATTGTGATTCCACGTTCTCTTTCTTCTGGAGCCTTGTCGATGTTGTCAAATGCAACCGCTTCACCTGTTCCCAAGCGTTCGTGAAGAACTCGAGTGATCGCTGCTGTCAATGTCGTTTTACCGTGATCGACATGTCCGATCGTTCCGATATTCACGTGCGGTTTGTTACGTTCAAAATGTTGTTTTCCCATGATTATCCTCCTTCACCAATGGTTCTCGTTTTTTACTCCGCAAATGCGAAGATTTTATTGGAGCCCACGACCAGATTCGAACTGGTGACTTCTTGCTTACCATGCAAGTACTCTACCTGCTGAGTTACGAGGGCACTTCACTCACTAACCTATTTTATATCCCGTTAATGACCTTGTCAATAGGGAATTATAGACAATTTTCCAGCTTCTTTTTAATGCGTTGAAGCGCATTGTCAATGGACTTAACCGAACGATTCATCTCAACAGAAATCTCTTGATAGCTCAATCCATTCAAATAGTGCATGAGCACTTTCCATTCCAGAAAACTCAGCCGTTCTTCAATTTTACTTTCCATCATGTGAAGGGTTTCCGCCGCAATAATCTTCGCTTCCGGTCCCTCTTCAATCTTGGCTCGCAACGTTTCTAATAATATCGGTTCTCCACTGCTGTTTGTCCTGGATCCCTGCAAAGAGACATATCCATTAAGGGGCATATGCTTTTGCCTCTGAGAAGTCTTAATCGCCGTAAGCATCTGTCGTTTTACACAAAGATTCGCAAAGAAACGGAAAAATTGATTGCGAGACGGATCAAACTCCGTCATAGCTTTAAACAAGCCAATCATCCCTTCTTGAATCAAATCCTCCCGGTCTGCTCCAGGCAAATAATATAGACTCGCCTTGTAGCGCACCATGGCTTTATAGCGATCGATCAATTCCCGCTGCGCTCGCTCAGACCCTTCCTTGGAACGCAAAACCAATTTTTCATCGCTGGATGGATCTTGAATGCCTGAATTCGGAAGGCTTGCTTCCCATGCTGTCATATCCTTGACCATCTTCGCCATCACAATCTCCTCGACTAGTCTCTCCCTCTATTATAGGGAAAAACGGTTCCATCCGTCAAGATTAAGAACCGTTATCCTTGTCTTCCACATCATCCAAGAGTTTTTCCAACTTTTGCTTTGTTTCCGGATCAATTCGATCTTCAACCAAAAGAAAGCCTTCCTTTTCTCCCTGCTGCCGTTTGCGTTCCTTGGCCTGAATCTGTCGTTTCATATCAGCCAGCTCCAATTCCAACTCCCGTGCCGACACCCGAGTCGCTCCCCGGCTCAAAACCAATTGCTGTTCCATATAATCAGATGTTGCTACCCGGATCCGCTTCACCTTCCCCAATAAGTGTGCTTGCCGCTCGATGTAATCATCAGCAGTCATATCAGCACCAGTAAATACAACCTCTAAACCAATCGTCAATTCAGAATTCGCAATTCCAGACGTGGACTGGGCATCAAAGACCACCACCACCTTGACGCCGGTATAGGCTTGATACTCAGCCATAAAATCTAAAAGGGACTGGCGCGCCCCGGCCAGGTTGACCCGAGCAAGCCCCTTTAATTTCTCCCAGGAGTGGATCACATTGTAGCCGTCAACGAACAAAATTTCTTGCCCGCGAATAATCATTTTGTTTTTAAGGCACGTTTTGCGATCAAGTTACGCTGACGCCTCACTTCATAGGTGACAACAGCCGTAGCAACCGACGCATTAAGGGATGTAATATTCCCGACCATGGGAATTGACACCAAAGCATCGCAATGGGCCTGTACATTCTTTGAGATTCCCTTTCCTTCATTGCCGATCACTAAGGCCACCGAACCAGAGAGTTCCGTATCAAAAACATTCTGATCCGAAAAGGCTGTACCATAGATCCAAAATCCTTCTTCTTTTAGTTTCTCCATCTGCTGAGCAAGATTGCCTACCTTGACCACAGGTACATATTCCAAAGCTCCTGCCGCTGTTTTTGCCACTGTGGCAGTCAACCCCGCTGCGCGACGTTTGGGGATAATCACCCCGTGAACCCCGGCACATTCTGCGGTTCGAATAATAGCGCCTAAATTATGTGGATCTTCGATCCCGTCGAGAATCAAGACAAAGGGCGGTTCGCCACTTTCTTTTGCCCTCTTGTATACATCCTCCATGGTGGCGTAGGTATGGGCGGACAAATGAGCAATTACCCCTTGATGATTGCCTTCCACCAATTGGTCAAGTTTTGTTCGCGGCACACTTTGTATCGGAATCTTCTTTTCGTTGGCCAGCACCAAAATCTTTCCAATACTGCCCTTGTTCATTCCATCTGCAATCAGAAGTTTTTCAATCGTTCTTCCCGACTTGATCGCCTCTAAGACTGGGTTTCTTCCTCCGATCCAATCTGTGTCGATTCGAATATCCATCCCATCACCTCCTCAATTCGTTTTTCTTCTCCCTTTAAATATAGAAATCCCATTAAAGCTTCCAATCCGGTTGCCTTGCGGTAATCGTTAATATCCGCTTTCCTTGGCACCATGCCCGATTTCGCATTGCGTCCCCGACGCATCACCGCAGCCTCCGCCTCTGTCAATCGATCTTCGATCAGATGATAGAAAGAAGCTTGGGCTGATGCCTTGACAAAGTCGATAGAGGCTTTATGTAGAGCCCCCACCGGCAGCAAGCTTTGTTCCATTAGCCACCTGCGAATATGAATTTCAAACACTGCATCACCCATATAGGCTAGGCGAAGGCCAGATTCTTCTCTTGGATCCCGCATTACTCTTCTCGTTTCCATTTGACCCCCTGCGGCGTATCTTCCAAGACAATCCCCTGGGCTTTCAATTCATCTCGAATCTCATCAGCTCTGGCAAAATCGCGATTTTTTCTTGCTTCTTGACGCTCATCGATCAAGGATTGGACATCCAATTCCAGGGTCTCTTTTTCTCTGTACATAAGTCCCAAGACGCCGCCCATTTCCATCAAGGCATCATAGACCGCTTTTACGCTATCCAAACTGCTTGTCTCCGATAAGTTGCTATTGGCATATTTGACCGTTTCAAACATCACAGCAATGGCGTCTGCCGTATTCAAATCATCATCCATAGCATCTACAAATCGAGCAACAAAAGTTGCCGCTTGTGACTTGTTTTCTTCCTCTTCGCTATCGGATGCAGGCAAGTCCAGTTTCATCAGATGCTGCATCTGATATTTTCCATTGTAGAGACGATCCATGGCCGCCTTGCTTTGCTCAATAATCTTGCGGCTAAAGTTGATGGGGCTACGATAATGAGACGACAGCAAAAAGAATCGAACAATCTCTAGGTCGTATTCCTCGGCAATGGTGCGAACCGTAAAGAAATTATCCTTTGACTTGCTCATCTTCTCGCCCTCGGTGTTGATCATGGCGTTGTGCATCCAGAAATTCGCAAATGGTTTTCCCGTTAGACTCTCAGACTGAGCAATCTCATTCTCATGATGAGGAAACTCTAGATCCGATCCCCCTGCATGAATATCAATGGTTTCTCCCAAGATGCTTCGAATCATGGCCGAGCACTCAATATGCCAACCCGGTCTACCCTCGCCCCACGGACTTGTCCACGCAGGCTCGCCTGGCTTCTTGTTTTTCCAAAGAATGAAATCCAAGGGATTTTTTTTCTCTTTGTTCACCAAGATTCTTGCCCCGCTGACTAGGTCTTCAATATTCTTCCGGCTAAACTTTCCATAATTTCTGACCTTTGTTACCTCAAAATAGACGTTTCCATTTACGGCATAGGCATATCCCTTTTCTTCTAGCTCAGCGATAAATGCGATGATCTCGTCCATGGTCTCCGTCGCTTTCGGATGAACAATAGACGCCTCATCAATATTCAATCCCTTAGAGTCCGTTAGATATTCCCGAATATATTTTTCAGCCAACGCCTTGACTGTCACCCCTTCTTCAATGGATTGGGTGATTAATTTATCATCAATGTCCGTAAAGTTTTGCACATACTTCACATCCATGCCTTGATACTGAAAATAACGCTTCAGGGTATCAAACACCACAAAGGGACGTGCGTTTCCTACGTGAATATAATTGTAAACCGTCGGCCCACAAACATAGATCTTGACGACACCCGGTTCAATGGGAACAAATTCCTCTTTCTTCCTTGTCATGGTACTATAAATTTTCATCAAATTCCTCCTCATTCTTCACTCTTTGCTGATCAAGCTCGTCCTCCAAACTTCGAACGCGCTGTTTCAGATAATTGATCTCTTGTAAAACTGGATCCGGCATGCCGGCTTTTCCAACCCGCTCTTCATTCTGAATCACAATCCTGCCGGGAATCCCAACAACGGTACAATGGGCAGGAACAGGCTTTAATACCACCGACTGAGCACCAACCCTAGAATAATCACCAATCATAATATTCCCTAATATTTTTGCACCCGCACTGATAACCACATGATCGCCAATAGTGGGATGGCGCTTGCCTGTTTCTTTTCCAGTTCCCCCTAATGTAACACCGTGATAAATGGTCACATCATCTCCGATAATGGCCGTTTCACCAATGACAATACCCATACCATGATCGATAAAGAGCCTGCGGCCCAACTGTGCCCCGGGATGAATCTCGATGCCCGTTTTTGAACGACCACGGTCCGACATCATGCGTGATAGGGTCGTCCATCCCCGCTGATAAAACCAATGGGCGCGACGATAGCGCCGGATCGCCTTGAGACCGGGATAGGTCAACAAAACTTCCACGGCAGATTTTGCCGCCGGGTCTTTTTTCATAATGGTTTGAATGTCTTCTTTCAATTGATTGAATCCCAACATAGTTACCTCCCAATGAATTCTTCCATGCTTCGCATGTCTGACCATCTTCGCTCAACTTTTTTTTGCAGATTGAACCCTCTGCAAATGATTACGAAGATCTATTCATCTTGTCCCAATGAATTCTTCCATGCTTCGCATGTCTGACCATCTTCGTTCAACTTTTTTTTGCAGATTGAACCCTCTGCAAATGATTGCGAAGATCTATTCATCTTGTCCCAATGAATTCTTCCATGCTTCGCATGTCTGACCATCTTCGTTCAACTTTTTTTTGCAGATTGAACCCTCTGCAAATGATTGCGAAGATCTATTCATCTTGTCCCAATGAATTCTTCCATGCTTCGCATGTCTGACCATCTTCGTTCAACTTTTTTTTGCAGATTGAACCCTCTGCAAATGATTGCGAAGATCTATTCATTATAAATAAAAAAAAGCGGTGATCAAAGTCTCCAAAGAGACGATTTTCACCGCGGTTCCACTCTTGATTAAAGGACTTGCATCCTTTCTCTCACCGATCCATAACGAGATCATCCGAACAACCCTACTTATTTCAGGCGTCGACTCCCAAGCGCACTTCCCTGCTCAATTCGTAAGCTTCTCACCAACCAGCTTCTCTCTTGGTCCCTTTAGCAAGTACTCTTCTTGTTCCTAGTCTTTCTTCATTCATACCACAATTTTCCCTAGTAAATCAAGGATTATTTTGTGAAGTTTTCTTGGATATAGTTCAATCGATTCTGAATTCCAGCTTTGCCCATGACGACAAAGATAGCCGCCATATCCGGTCCGTGCAATTGCCCGGTAATCATGGCGCGACTTGGCATATAGAGGTTTTTCCCCTTGATCCCTGTCGCTTTTTGAATCCGTTTGAAGAAACCCTTCATAAATTCATCGTCGACTTCCTCAATCGTTTCCATTTCCGCTAGCATGGCTTCAATCAAGACAGGAATACCTTCCGTGCCAAGCAAGGCTTCCACTTCATCGGTTTCAGGAATCACTTCCTCCGTGAAATACAAAGCAGATCGTTCCACCACGTCAGACAATATTTCAATCCGTTCCTGAACCGTTGAAATCATAAGCTCTAACCACGGACGACGGTTCTGTAAATCCATTTCAGAAATTTTTCCAGCTTCTAGCAAATAAGGCACACAAAGATCAGTCAAGTCTGAAAGGGAAAGTTGTCGAATATGTTGGGCATTTACCCAGTTCAACTTATCCACATCGAATACACCACCCGCTTTTGAAACACGACCAAAATCAAAGGCTGCAATCAATTCCTCCATGGAAAAGATCTCTTGATCCCCTTCCGGTGACCAGCCCACAAGGGCCAGATAATTGATCAAACCTTCTTTTGTGTAACCCTTCTTCTTAAAGTCGCCAACAGCAACGTCGCCGTGGCGCTTCGATAATTTTTTCTTTTCTTTATTCAACACCGTTGGAAGATGAACATATTGCGGTGCTTGCCATCCAAAGCATTCATTCAGATAAATATGCTTTGGCGTAGAAACCAGCCATTCTTCTCCTCGCACCACATGGGTGATCTCCATGAGATGATCATCCACTACGGCTGCCAAATGATAGGTCGGAAACCCATCAGATTTCATTAAGACCTGATCGTCCACATCATCGCTGTTAATGGATACATGACCGCGAATGGTATCGTCAAAGGCAATATCCACATTAGCAGGCATCTTCAAACGAACGACGTATTCTTCCCCAGCAGCAATTCTTGCTGCTGCTTCTTCCGTGGAAAGATTACGGCAATGACCGTCATACTTCATCATTTCATTGGATGCGCGTTGCTCTTCCCGAACGGTTTCCAATCGTTCCTTAGAGCAAAAACACGGATAGGCATGACCGGATTCAATCAATTGATTTAAGTGTTCCTTGTAGATGTCCAAACGTTCAGACTGAATATAAGGGCCATATTCCCCTTTTTGAACAATCTCGCCTGCTTCATTCAAGAAAACGCCCTCGTCATGAACAACCCCGGCCCAAGTCAGGCTCTCGATCAAATTCTTCATGGCATCATCGACAAATCGATTGCGGTCCGTATCTTCGATTCTGAGGATATAGGTGCCCCCCTCTTGTTTGGCGTATAGATAATCATATAAAGCCGTTCGCAAACCGCCAATATGGAGATATCCCGTTGGACTCGGTGCAAAACGTACACGTACATTTGACATATTTTTCCTCCCATGTTCACATTCACAATTATTATAAGACAATCCTAGGGCTTTCGCAACAGAAAAGCCCCTTACGGGGCTTTTCAAAACAGCAATTCTTAACATTCCCTAGTCAAGGATTATAAATTCAAACCTTGCTTGTTCAACTCTTCAATCACGCGAGCGACAACATCCGATGCAGCAATCTCTTCTTTGTTCTTCACATCTTTACGAAGAACAAACTCAACAAGACCTTCTCCGGCACCACGGCCTACCGCAATACGAATCGGGAATCCAATCAGCTCCGCATCCTTGAATTTTACACCCGGACGCTCTTTTCGATCATCCAAAATCACTTCAACACCAGCCGCCTTCAATTGATCGTAGAGGGCTTCTGCCAATTCCCTTTGTTCGTCATTCTTCACGTTAATCGGCGTTACCACTGCATGGAAGGGTGCAACCACCGCTGGCCAAACAATGCCGTATTCATCGTAGTTTTGCTCAATGATCGATGCAACGGAACGGGAAACGCCCACGCCATAAGAACCCATCCAGATCAATTTTGCTTTTCCATTTTGATCCAAGTATGTCGCAGACAAGGCTGTGGAATACTTGGTTCCCAATTGGAAAATATTCCCGACTTCGATTCCGCGATCCATCACCAATGGTTTTCCACACTTGGGACAAGCATCGCCAACCCGTACAAGTAAAAGATCATCAACCACACGACCTTCAAAATCACGGCCGTAATTGGCATTGATCAGGTGACGATCCGTCTCGTTGGCACCGATAACAAAGTTCTTCATCTCCAGCACCCGACGGTCCACCAAAATTTCCACATCTTTATCAAGTCCCATAGGACCGGCGAATCCGACCTCGGCGTTGGTTACGCGCTTCACAGTTTCTGCATCCGCCATTTCGAAGTCGTGTTCTTGAACACCAAGGGCATTCATCAATTTCGTCTCATTAATCTCTCTGTGCCCTGGAATGCAGGCCGCCACAACGCGATCCTTGGCTTGAAAAAGAAGAGTCTTTACAAAACGATCTGCTCCAAATCCAAAGAATTTTTCCAAAGCTTCAATGGTACCCACGTCTGGAGTATCCACCTTTTCCAGATCCTTCATCTCTAGATCTTGCTCGACAATCGGCACGATGGTTTCTGCTTTTTCATCCGTTGCAGCAAAATCACAAGAATCACAATAAGCAACATTGCTTTCGCCCACTTCACACATAGCGGTAAACTCATGAGAGTCTCCATTGCCCATGGCGCCGGCATCACCCTCAACCACACGATACTTCATGCCCAATCTTGTAAAGATTCGATCGTATGCGTCCCACATCTCTTGATAAGCATTCATCATGCCCGCTTCATCCATATCAAAGGAGTAAGCGTCCTTCATAATAAACTCGCGAGATCGAATCAGGCCAAATCTCGGACGTTTTTCATCCCGATATTTGGTTTGAATCTGATACAGATTCATGGGCAATTGTTTATAGGAATTCACCTCATAACGAATCAAATCCGTAAAGATCTCTTCGTGAGTGGGACCTAAGCAAAACTCTCGTTGATTTCGATCATGCAGACGGAACATCTCCGGACCAAAATCATCCCATCGGCTGGTTTCCTTCCACAATTCCGAAGGTTGAATGGCACTCATCAAAACCTCTTGCGAACCCGACGCATCCATTTCTTCTCGAACAATCTGTTCCACTTTCTTCAAAACTCGATGTCCCAAAGGCAGATACGAATATACACCCGATACCAGCTTTCGAATCATTCCCGCACGCATTAACAATTGATGCGACGGAATCTCCGCCTCGCTAGGCACCTCGCGCAATGTTGGCATATACAACTTCGTCATTCTCATTGTCTTCACTCCTTCTCCAAAAAACTCATCAAAAAACGCCTCATCCCGAATAGGGACGAAGCGTAAACTCCGCGGTACCACCCTAGTTATAGACCCGTGATCTATCCCTCGAATTGTGTGCTTTTTTGTGAGCAGGTTCAAGCCATAGGGGGATGGAAAGGTCTTTCAGCCTGGGGCCCTTCTCTCTTGCATCCATATTGCCTCTACTATTCTCAAGCACGATATTTGAATGCCCTCATCATACAAGAAAGGACCATTCTTGTCAATTAGTTTCTAAAAATGACCGACTCTCGGTTAAACATACGACGGGTGAACAAAAGAGCAGCACCCACATACACACAAAGCCAAATCCCTACAATCAATAAGTGTCTTGGATCATAAATCCTCGCCAAGGCTTCCTTGATAATGGCGATGGTATTAATGATTGGAATATGAAAATAGGATTCCGGAACCAACTTTCCATCTAAATATAGGGTGAAGTATGCTGGAATCATAACAAGAATCGTCACTGGAGACAAGTAGGTCTGCGCCTCCTTAAAATTTCTCGCGTAGAAACTGATAGCCAGTTCAAAAGCAGAAAACGTGAAATTCAGTCCCAAACAGGCGACCGCAATCACCAAAGCAGACTTAAGGGGCATAATCCCACCCGAAGCCAGAACCGATGGATTTAATATCGTTGCCAATACAAAGCCCAAAAGAGAAGCCAACATGCCCATGACACTGGCAATCACCACGGCAAAATACTTGCCGAAGAGAATCTGCGACCGGCTGGCTCGCGTCGCCAAAAGGGGTTCTAGTGTTTGTCTTTCCTTCTCCCCTGCGCCCAAATCGGTCGCAGCTGGAATTCCACCTACAGCCGACCACATGGTAAGCATCAAGGGTAAAAGCATCATATACAACATGGCACCCACTGGATTACCCGATTCTCCTTCTGCCAAAGCGCGCGATTCTGTTTTTACCGCCGTCACAATTCCTGGGTCCATCCCCAAGTCAATCAGCCGCTGTCTCACTACCTCCTGCTGGAACTGCGTAATCAATCCCTGCATGGTGCCCAAGGCCATGGTTGATTTTTGGCTCGATTCGTCATAATGCAAAATCAAGTCTGCCATATTTTTTTCTTGCAATGTTTCAGAAAATCCGGGTGGAATCTCCACCACAACAAAGACATCCAATTCTTTTAAGGCTGTCATGGGGTCAGGTTCCGATTTAATATCCACCAGTCCTGTTTCCAATAAAAAGTCCGCTACCCCAGATT